>CAMNFJ010000227.1:0-2519 GCA_946536955.1 uncultured Lachnospiraceae bacterium | reverse complement strand
ATGAGCATGGAGGACCTGCTCGCTGCGGCGGACGTGGTGACCATCCACATGCCGCCCGCGGGCCGATCGTGGAGGAGAAGGCGCTGGTGGATGCGCTGAAAAACCGCCGCATCAAAGGCGCGGCGCTGGATGTGCACGAGTTTGAACCCAATCTCTCACCGGAGGTGGCACAGCTCGACAATATCGTGGTCACTCCTCACTGCTGCACCAACCTGACTTCCGAGCGCGTGAGGCTGCTCCATGAAGCGCTTGACGGCGTTGCGGCTGTCCTTAAGGGCGAAAGACCGTACAATCAGCTTTGATTGCTTTTATAGCTGGAAAAAGATACTCGAATGACATTCCCGTTGATTAAAGGAGAAGACGTCATGGCAGCATCAAAAAAGATTTTGATCAATGATATGCCCGGCCTGTACGCGGTCGCAACTGTGATACTGGACGGGGAACCCTACTACGCGGCGGCGTCTGAGCAGAGGAACGGCCTGGTGGCCGTTGTCAGCTGCGCCACGGATGAGGTGCATTGGATCGAGGGCGGAAAAGGCGGCGTTATGGGACTGATGAATTCCGTGAAGGAGAACCACCTGCTCTCCATTGAGGAATTCTATCCCGGCTTCGACGCAGCGCACTCCAAAATAGTGGAGATCACGCTGGAGAAAAAGGACGGCAGGTGGCTGGCCGCTTCCCGCAAAGAACTGGCCGAGGTGCCTTACCTGCACCGGCTGGCCTTGATCAGGGAGAGCGACGGCTGGTACCTGGCCGCAGGCAAACTCACCACCGGGAAGGACTTTACGGATGACTGGTCGAGGGGCGGCACGCTGGAAATGCTCGCCTTCGACGGGGAACAGGTCACCGGCAGGGAGACTGTCCACGAAGGACTTTTCAAGCATCACACCATGTTGACCGAGCGCCGCGAAGAGGGGGACATCCTCTATTTCGGCGGCACCGAAGGGACTTTCGCGGCGACGCGCGAGAACGGCGCCTGGAAGATCCGGCAGCTTCTGGATGCTCCCACCAGCGAGATCGTCTATGAAGACCTCGACGGAGACGGCGAGCGTGAACTTGCCATTGTCGAGGAGTTCCACGGCGACAAACTGGTCATTTTCAAAAAATGGGGAGACGGAGACTTCGAGAGAGCGCTGGAGTATCCCCTGAAACTTGGCCATGTCCTCTGGGGCGGCACTTTTGCCGGGCAGATGAGCCTCGTCTCCGGCAGCCGCGAAGGATCGCGCGAACTGACCATCCGCACCTTCACCCCTGACGCGGAAGGCGGCATCGCCCTCGCGCAGGAGACCACCGTCGAAGAAGGCGGCGGCCCCTCCCAGGTAAGCGTGCGCGACCTCGGCGAAGGCGGCGAGATCCTCGTCTCCAATTACGCCCTGGGAGAGCTGGCAAAATTCACATTCTTGTAAGGGGTCTGACCCTTTTCGTACGTTGAAGTGCTAAAAGTGTCAGAATGCCTATATGCCGAAAACGGCGGTTCCACACCCTCTGTCTCACATCGTGGGTTGTGGAGCCGCCTTTATTATGCATAACATTTTCGCGCGGTGAAGCACGAAAAGGGTCAGACCCCTAAAATGGACCCCTAAAATCTGCTTGAATTCTCTTCTGAAATATGGTGTCATTGAAAGGGAGGTGAGAAGTGGAAAGGGCGCTGAAATAGCTGTGACTTTTTGCAATAATAACAGGGAGGATTGTTTGTGAAGACGGTATTTCGGATCATTCGCGTAATTGTCGGGATTTCGGCTATGTGTGCGGCCGCAGCCGGTATTTTCCAGATTTTCGAGAAAAATGAGAGCGGCCATAAGCCGTATGGTGTATACGAGAAATATGTCAAGCGTCCGCTGGATGTGTTTCTGTCGACGGGGGCCCTTATCGTATTCGGTCCTGTGCTGATCGTTATTGCCATTTTAGTGCGTGTTAAACTTGGTTCTCCGGTCCTGTTTGTCCAGGAACGCCCTGGCAGGAACGGAAAGATCTTTAAAATGCTTAAATTCCGGACGATGACGGACCGCAGGGACGAGAAAGGCCGCCTGCTTCCCGACAAAGACCGGCTGACTCCGTTCGGGGCGGCTTTGCGCAGCACGTCTCTGGATGAGCTGCCTGAGCTGATCAATATCATGAAGGGAGACTGTGCGGTGTGCGGGCCCAGGCCGCTCTTGGTGCAGTATCTGGAAAGATATGATGAACACCAGGCCAGACGCCATGAGGTGCGCCCGGGATTTACCGGGCTGGCCCAGACTCATGGAAGGAATGCGATCTCCTGGGAAGAGAAATTTGACTGGGACGTCAGATATGTTGATAAGATCACCTTCCTGGGCGATGCGAAGATTATCCTGGACACGGTTCGGACGGTGATAAAGCGTGAAGGGATCAGCTCGGCTACATCGAGCACGATGGAGGAATTCATGGGTACTGCAAAGCCGCAGTAAGGCTGCGCGCCTCCGGCCCGGTACGGGCCGAAAAGCGTTTACAGGTTGTACATCGCCCTGTACTCCGAGGGCGTACACCCTTTGATCAGCTTG
>CAMNFJ010000226.1:0-2536 GCA_946536955.1 uncultured Lachnospiraceae bacterium | reverse complement strand
ACAGATGGAAGATAATACGATTCGTGACTCCTCTCCCGGGAAGGAAGGGGACGTTCTTTCCATACAGAAAACGGACAATGAGAAAACAGCTGATTCCGCAGGCATGCCCGGACAGGCTCCGGCCCATGAGACTGCCGAAGAGTCAGAGCTTGTAAATAAGAGTGGCGATGTGGTCCTTTCGGAAGAGGATGGGGCCTCTGCGGGATATCCCGACGGCCGGTCAGCTTCTGATGATCATCCGGGAGAGCAGGCGGCAGAAATCCTGCAGGCGGAGCCTCAGGAAGAGGAGCCATGGATCCCGGAGGCCTCAGCTGAAACCGCGGGTCCATTAGATTCCGCGAAACCATCTGTGGACAGTGCCGGACCGAAGACCGGGAAAGCAGTCGGTACAGAATCGGAGACCGGTAAACCGGTAAGGAAACCGGACGGTGCCGGAACAGAGACCGGGAAAACGGCAGATTCCGGAACAGAGAACGCGAAACCGGCAGGGAAACGGTCAGCTTCCGAACAGGAGCGCGGGAAACCTACAGGTTCCAGAGCGGAAGCCGCCAGGGCGGCAGGGTCCGGCCAGAGGACAGGGTCCGCCCCTGGAAAAAAGGGCTGGCCGCAGGAAGCGGGGGAGAGGGAGATCCAGAACACCTTCGCGGATGTGAAGGCCGGGGAAAAGAAGCCCGCCGGCCGGAAGGAAAGCAGTTCCTATAAGGAAAAGATCCTCCGCCATAAAAGACGCCTCTACCGGCGGACGGTGATCCTTGTGGCCCTGGTCACGATCCTCCTCACGACAGGAATCATCCTCTGGATGCGCAGGGGCTACAAGAGCGCAGAGCTGAACCGCATTGCTACTTTTACATTGGAGGACGGAGTCCGCTTTGAGCGCCTGGGAGGAAATATCGTCCGCTACAGCAGCTCGGGCGCGGTCTGCATGGACAGGCGGGGAAATACCCTGTGGCGGGTGTCCTATGAAATGCAGCAGCCCATCACCAGCGTGAGCGGGGATGTGATCGCGATCGCCAACAAGAGCGGCTACAGCGTCTATATAATGAATACCAAGGGCGTCATGGGTACCATCGAGACCATGCTCCCCATCCACAGCATCTCCGCGGCCGAAAACGGCGAAGTCGCCGTGGTCCTCAACGACACAAAGGCGACCTGGATCCGGCTGTATACGGCGGAAGGGGATGAGATCGCCTACATTATCCAGACAATGGAGGAGAGCGGCTATCCGATCGCCGCGGCTGTCTCCCCGGACGGTGAGACCCTGTGCCTGTCCAGCGTGCAGATGGCCAATGCTGACATTAAATCCAACGTCTCTTTTTACAATTTCGGGAAAGAGGGAAAAAATGCCGCGGACCACAGGGTGGATTACTCGGATTTTATCGATGAAGTCGTCCCCTGGCTGGAATACGTGGACGATTCTATCTGCGCGGGAATCTCTGACAAGAGACTCATCCTTTTCCGGAAAACGCTTCTGGGCAAGTCCGGAAGTTCCAGCATCCTGTTTTCCGAGAACCTGCAGGGGATCTTTCCCGGCGACAGCTTTATCGGCCTTCTTTTTAACAACACGACGGAAGAGGACCAGTACCGGCTGGATATCTACAATAAGCGGGGGAAAAAAGCCGGCAGCGTCAGCTTTACCATGCAGTACACCAGTATTCAGATCGCGGGGGATAAAGTCTATATCAACAATGAACAGGACTGTCAGATCTATACCCTGGGCGGACGCTGCCTGTATAACGGCAGCTTTGGCAGACCGATCAGCACCCTTGTCCCGGGTGCGGGGCTGGGAGACCTTCTCGTAGTCACGGGAGGAGAGATCGACAGCGTGCGCCTGCACTGATACAGGAGACTGGAAATGAACCTTTATTTCTGGCTGATATTGTTCGCCTATATTCTCATACTGGCGCGTGGAGTGATCAAAGGCTTTGAAAGAGGCTTCGTCAAGGAACTGGAGGGGCTGGCCGCCGGGATCTGCGCGGTCCTGACCCTGATCCTGATCAGCGGCCTGGTGACGGGAAGCATCGGCAGGGAGTTCAGCACAAAAGCGCTTGCGATCGGCCTGCTCATGGTCCTGGGCATCGTATACTCTCTGTGCAGGATCCTGTTTTCCTCTTTAAAATTATTTGCCGGACTTCCGGTGATCAGGTTCCTGGACCAGGTCCTGGGCGCCGGAGCAGGCGTGTGCAAGTCCTTTCTGCTACTATATGTAGTGGACCACATTGTGAAAATCTGGCTTAATTTGTGAAGCAAAAAAATGTGGAAAAAAAACCAAATTTATGCTTGCATTTGATGGGACCCCGTGCTATTATAATATTCGCCGCTGAGAACGGCGGCCAACAACAAAGAAAATTGAGAGTTTTGAAAGAAAAAACTTAAAAATTTCTAAGAAAGTTGTTGACAATCGAGCGAGAGCTTGATACAATATCAAAGTTGCCACACGAAAGTGATGACAACGGCGCTCCTGCCCTGCAGGATCAAGCGCAAACATTTCCAACCTTATATGAGAACAAGACAGAAATGCAACCCTGAATATATTCCT
>CAMNFJ010000225.1:0-2539 GCA_946536955.1 uncultured Lachnospiraceae bacterium | reverse complement strand
ACTGCCATGTCCATGACGTTGCCACGGCTGATAAACTCCTTAAATTCATTCATAAAATCTTTCATTTTCTACCTCTTTCTACCTCTTTTCTTAAAACTGTGCGCGCGGTCCATGTCCGGGCGCCTGATTAATGCTGACAGAAAAGCAGCAGGAAGGATGGTCCTCCCCGGCTGTGAGCCTGTCTGTCAAACAACATTCTAGCAGATTCTCATAAAACCACAATGAATTTTTTATATTTTTTTTAGATTTCAGGCGTCTTCCACCAGAACTTCATCGATCACGCCGAGGATCTCCCCGTAGCACTGACGAAGTCCCGGCATCAATTCCAGGGCCTTCTCCTTGTCCTCCGCCCGCAAAGCTTCCGTCACATCGCTCGCGAATCCATAGAGGCGGCTGAAGCCGATATTCAGACATACTCCCTTGAGGGTGTGCACAGCCAGAAAGGCTTCCCTGAGCCGGTCCTCCTCCAGACGGGCCTCCAGTTCCGGAAAGCTCGGATCCTCTTTGAACATCCTGAGAAAGCGCCTGACACGGCTCTCCTCGTAAAAGCGGTCCATTACACCTGCGTAGTCTCCACCCGTCCGTTCGTAGAATTCCCTGATATTCATGCATGCACCCCGCTGTCTGAATTGTGTGAAACGGCCTATACAGTGATCGCCTGCACTGTAATAATGATACGTTATAGGTTAAGTGTAACATATCAGAGGAAGTTTACCAATAGACTTTTCCCGCCGGTGTCCCATGCAGGCGGCAAAAGGTTACAATCCAGGCCCCTCTCGATGTCATGGTGTTTTCGCGGCAATGCGCGGTATCGGGCAGCCAGAGAAAAGGCCGCAGGACAAGTCCCTCGAGGGGCCTTGCACTGCGGCCTTGTTGTGTTGTCACCTTATATGGCAGATATCACCAGGTATAATCTTCCGTGCCGTATCCCGCACTGGTCCTGATGGCCGTGTCAATCTCCTGCGCCTCTTCGGAAAGGACATAGTTCTCTTCATCAAAAAGGAATTTATGCAGGAATCTGACATTGTCCTCCAGATGGAGGGGGAGGATGTAGTCTCCCTCCTCATAGCTGTTGCCGAAGGTCCTGTTTTCCTCGAGCGGCAGGCCGGCCGTGTCCACGAGATTGAGGTCCGAGGCCTTGAGGATCATGCTCAGGATCTCTGTGGAGGACAGGGAGGTGGCCAGGTCGCCCATAACATTGTCCGCCACCTTGACCAGGTCTGCGGGAGAGGCTGCCCGGGCCTTTTCCAGGGTCTTGTTCAGGACGATGCGCTGCCGCTCCGCCCGGCGGAAATCGTCTCCTGCCGTATAGCGGATCCGGCTGTAGGCGGTCGCCTGGATGCCTGAGAGGGTGACCAGGCCGGCCTGGTCCACCGGCGTATCCTCAGTCCCCAGCTCCACATGCATGTCGTGGACGTACTGGTTGAGATAGCCGCGCTCCTCCTCGTCAATCTCGATCTCTATGCCTCCCAGGGCGTCAATGGTATTGGCCAGGCCCTCAAACCCGACCGTCACAAAATCGACGATGTTCAGGTCCAGGTTTTTGTTGAGCATATTGATGGCCTGGACCGGTCCGCCCAGGGCGTAGGCTGTGTTGGCCTTTCTCAGCTCGCCGTCCCCGACATCGAGGAGGGTATCGCGGAAGACGGAGACCAGGCGGATCTCGCCGGTCTTGTCATTGATCGAGCAGATCATCATCGTGTCGGACCGGTTGTCCCCCTCCAGGAGATCGCCGGTCCTGGAATCCACGCCGAAGAGGGCGATATTGCGGAAGCCGGCCATTCTTTCGTCATTGATGACCTTTCTCGGGATCCCGGGAGTCAGCTGCGCCTCCAGGTCCACCGAATTGACCCTCTGCAGCTGCAGGACATTTCTCATCTTATAGAAGGCATATCCGCCCGCGGCCGCGGCGATGATGAGGAGGATCAGGACCGAGGCCAGGATCGTCTTGAGGACACCGCTCTTTCGCCTGCGGGGCCTCTTTTCCCTGCCGGAGCTGCCGGAGCTTCTCCTGTCAGAGCCGCCCGCGCGCGGCCCGCTGTCCAGGTCGCCCGCCTCCCGGTAGCCGCTGTAGCCTCCTCTCCGGGATGCAGAGTCGTACTGGTCATATTCTTCCGCCCGCGGCCTGCTGCCCGACCGGGCGGACGTCCCTCTCCTCTGAGGGCCGCTCTGCGCGGCCTTTTTCCGGTCCATGGAGCGGGCAAATTCCTCATAATCCTCTTCGTCCTCGCGCCATCCCTCGGGTGAGGAATAGGGATCA
The DNA here is from genome assembly GCA_946536955.1 of uncultured Lachnospiraceae bacterium. GTDB lineage: Bacteria > Bacillota > Clostridia > Lachnospirales > Lachnospiraceae > CAG-791. Next base: position 279 of record CAMNFJ010000225.1, on the reverse strand, counting down.
CTGCGGTAGCGCCCCCTTCTGTCGTTATTTCCTGTATGATTCGTTCTTCTGTCTCTGGATCCTGAATCTGAAAATGCCATTTTATCCCCTTTTTCCTGTTCTTGCCTGTTTATCCTGGTCTGGATCGCATTCAGTGACAGGATTATAACCACTTGACTTCTATTTCTCAAGCCGGGCAAGTAAGATTTCATAGTTTTATTAGAATTGGAGTTACAGTTCAGGCCCACCTGAAACGCGAGGCGTTTTGCGCACGCTTTTTGCGCAAAACCCGAGTTTAAA
>CAMNFJ010000224.1:0-2606 GCA_946536955.1 uncultured Lachnospiraceae bacterium | reverse complement strand
AAATACCCCCAAGTAGGTTTTACATTTCAATGTCCTACTTGGGGGTAGCATATCAATCCGGCGGGCATCTGCTTTTTTGAGTTTTAATGCTTCTGTCCGGAGAGATCAGAGGCTGTGTGGATGGCCAGGTTCATCAGGCGGATGAATTCCTCCGCATTGTCTCGCCCCATCTTTTTGAGCAGCAGGACATGGCTTTCCTTTGCGTTCTCGTAGACGGACCGGATGTGGTCGGCGCCGGCGGTTGTCAGGACTACGTTGATCTGTCTGCGGTCCGACGAGGAGCGGCGGCGCTCGATGTACTTTTTGCGGTCCAGGCTGCTGAGAATGTTGGCGATCCTTCCCGAGGTGATCCCCAGTCTTAAGGCGAGTTCTCCGGCGGAGACAGGGCTCTCAAGCCGGGACAGCCAGAAGAGGGCTGCTTCCTCTCCCCGGGTGCTGTGCTGCTCGAACACATTGGCCAGATCCTTGGAATAGAGAAAGTGGATATCACACAGATTATCGGCAAGTTTCTCGTAATTTCCTGTGTTTTCCATTACGTCTCGGCGCTCCTTTGTGCAGGGTGTCGGGTTAAAGAGTTAGAGCGTTCTAACGTAGTTAGATTACACAAATCAAGTGCTTTTGTCAATGATTGTTTTTCTCTGCAGGGCAGGGGGGCAGGAAGGGAGGTCCGGGCCCCGGAAGGCAGGGGCCTCTGCGGTGGTCCCGCTCCGGCGGCAGGCGGCGGCAGTCTGCCGCAGAGTCATGGTATAGAGGTCTTCCGCCATAAACTCCTCCTCCAGCAGGGCCAGCTCCCGGTCTGAGACCAGGGAGGGGGCGGCGGAGAGCCTGGACAGAAAGGGGATGGAGGCATTGCGGCGGATGGCGGACAAAAGAGGGGAGGCCGCCCTGCGCAGGGCCAGTGGCCTGGCCCACCGGGCAGGTCCGCAGGCCCGGTACTCGTCGAGCCCGGCCTGGTCCATCCGGAGCAGGATATGGATCAGACAGCGGCTGATCCTGGACCGGGTCATATTTCTGGTCTTGAGCAGGTCGCAGAAACCGCTGAAGGTCTCATAGCGGGGGAGGAGTCTGCGGATCCGGTCCGCCAGGTCTCCGGAGACATCCGCGAAGCGCTCCAGGTCCCCGGCCTGGGTCCGCAGAGCATAGTATAGGGCCGCGGAAAAGTCGTCGGGCCCCAGGGGGAAGAGGGGGGCATCGGAGACGGAGGTCTGTGGAAGCGCGAAGGCCGGCGGGGCATCCGGGGACATGGTCCTGGCCCGGAGGAGGTCCCTGCGGCGGTCCGTCGCGGAGGGGACCCGGATCCTGGAGATGGCATGGGGCTGGATCCCGCTTCCCCGGACCAGGAGGGCCCGGCAGTATTCCGCGGCCAGAAGGTCGTTGGGAGAGGAGGGAAAGCCCCCAGGCAGGGCGGCCTCCCTGGCCGCCGGAAAGGACAGGCCCTTTTTTAATCCGGCCCGGAGATCCTCTCTGTAGCGGCGGGAAAGGTCCGGGGCTCCGGCATCCGGCAGGGTCTGCGCGGGGACCAGGGGGGAGGGGGCGGAGAGGGGCAGCTCCTCCTCGGCCGCCGCCAGGAAGGCGCCGGCCCGGACCAGGCTGTCCGTGCTGCCGCTCTCCGACCCGAAACAGAGGTCCGTGACGACGCCGAGGCTGTCGAGCAGGGCGACCCCTCCCCGGGCGAAATACTCGGCGCTGGAGCAGGCGGCATAGAGGGGGAGCTCCAGGACCAGGTCCGCCCCGGCCCTCAGGATCCACTCCGCCCGGATATACTTGTCAAAGACAGCCGGTTCTCCCCGCTGCACGAAATCGCCGCTCATGGCGACGACGATATAATCCGCCTCCGTCCGCCTGCGCGCTTCGCGCAGCAGATAGGCATGCCCTTCGTGAAAGGGATTGCACTCCATAATGATGCCTGCGACCTTCATGACCTGTCCTTTCTCCCGCTTCCTTCGGCTGTGCGCGGCCGGTCCCGCGCCCGTGACATCTAAAATCCTCACCTTCGGTTCATACCGCGCTGAAGGCCATCCTGCGCCGGGATGCATCGATGTGTATTCTGCACGATGCGCAAGGATGCATCGATGTGTATCCTGCACGATGCGCAGGGATGCATCGATGTGTATCCTGCACGATGCGCGGGATGCACTATGTGCATCCTGCACATTGTTTAGCGCAGTTTTTGACTTGCAAGAGTCCTGTTAGATGATATAATACATTCGGGTAATATTTCAATTGCCGTCGGCAGACTTTTGAAGACCTCCGGCGGCTGGTGTTGCATTCATGCTTATTGAACGACGTTTTTTTGAAAGGACAGGAAAAAATGAATATTCTGGTTATCAACTGCGGCAGTTCTTCACTGAAATTCCAGGTCATCAACTCCGAGACCGAGGCTCTTCTTGCCAAGGGTCTTTGCGAGAGAATCGGAATCGACGGTTCCGTGATCACCTATGAAAATAAGGTCACCAACAGCGGCAAGGAAGTCAACGAGACCCCCATGCCCGACCACAACAAGGCTGTCAGCCTGGTGCTCGAGGCTCTGACCAATCCCAAGACTGGCGTCCTGAAGTCTCTCGACGAGATCGGCGCTGTCGGCCACCGCATCGTCCATGGCGGCG
>CAMNFJ010000223.1:0-2617 GCA_946536955.1 uncultured Lachnospiraceae bacterium | reverse complement strand
CAACTTGACGAGTCGGGGTTTACTTGACCACCTTTTGACCCTTACATCATACTATTTTGTTTTCTCTCTGTTTTCCTTTGTTGTAAGAAGAATACCAGAGAAAAATTAAGAAATTGTTAGAAGATATTTTTTCCCGTACAAAGTATGCAATACAAATATGCCTGCGCGCGGTGTTTCGTGCCCATACCGTTCGATGGGAGAGTTCTTTTGCGCTGCCGTATCCATAGCTGAATTGTCCATGTCCGCGCTGTTCGATGGGGCATGGACAGTAACGACAGTAAGGACAGGGGAGGGATCGGGCAGGGCCGGGTATTGACGGAGGTGTCCGCAAAGTGCCAAAATGATACATAGCAGATGCATGGTAGCAGATGGATAGATACGGGTCTGCAAGGGCTGGAAGGACAGCCGGTGCACCCTTGTGATTTCAGCCGCCTGGGGCTCCACCGCAGCAGTTCGTAATTTCAGCCGTCCGGGGCTCCACCGCAGCAGTTCGTGATTTCAGCTGCCCGTGGCTTCACCGCAGCTGTGGTCAGTGTGAATGCAGCCGGAAAAAACAACCGGAAAGAGGATGGGAAGAATGATACTTCAGAGCAAGAGAGTATGGGTTTTAAATGACTGGCTGGAGGCGCAGATCCAGTTCTCCGAAAGGACCGGAAGGATCGAAGGGATCTATCCCTATGGAGACAGGGAGGCGGACCAGGATTATGGAGATCTTCGTATTGTGCCGGGGTTCATCGACGTGCATACGCACGGAGCCTACGGCTTTGATACCAATGACGCGGATGAGGAGGGCCTGCGGGACTGGCTGAAGAAGGTTGTCAGCGAGGGCGTGACAGGGATCCTGCCCACGACGATCACCCAGTCCGAGGAGGTCCTGACGGCGGCCCTGCGCAATGTCGCGAAGGTCGCGCGCAGGCAGCAGGAGGACCGGGCCGCGCGCAGGCAGGAGGCGGCATCCGGTCGGCGATCAGCTCCTGAGGAGGTGCCCGGTGCCCGGATCCTGGGCATTCATCTGGAGGGGCCCTATCTGGACCGGGTATATAAGGGGGCCCAGCCGGAGCGGTTCTGTGTCCCTCCGGATGTGGACCAGTTCAAGCGCTATCTGGAGGCGTCGGACGGCCTGATCCGGATCGTGACCCTGGCCTGTGAGCATGACGAGGGCTACCGTCTGACACGGTTTCTGTCTGAAAAGGGGATCGTCCCTTCTCTTGGCCATTCGTCGGCGACCTGCGGCCAGGCGGCCATGGCCTTTGCCAACGGGGCGAGGAGCGTCACCCACGTCTATAACGGCATGGCGCCCTTCCATCACCGGGAGCCGGGGATCCCCGGGGCTTCCTTCCGCTTCAGCAATGTCTACGGGGAGATCATCTGCGACGGCCTTCATTCCGGCTGGGCGGCAGTGAATGCCTTTTTTACCAGCAAGGGGCCGGACTACGGGATCATGATCTCGGATTCCCTGCGGGTCAAGGGGCTTGCGGCGGGGACTGAAGCTTTTTTCGGCGGCAACCGGATCGAGCTCTACGAGGACGGGAGCGCCCATCTGGCGGACAGCGGGAAGTTGGCCGGATCCACTATGAAAATGAACGAGGGCCTGCGCAACCTGGTCGAGAAGGCCGGCGTGCCCTGGCAGACGGCCATCAATTCCTGCACGCTCAATCCGGCCGGGCTCCTGGGCCTGGACCGGGCCAAGGGATCCATCCAGACCGGCAAGGATGCCGACCTGGTCGTGCTGCGGGACGACTATTCCGTGGAGGCCGTGTTTGCAGGCGGGAAGAGGTATTTTTGACATGAATACAGAGGGGTTTCTTCCCGTGAGCCGGCAGGACATGCGGGCGCAGGGGATCGAACAGCTTGATTTTGTCTATATCTGCGGCGATGCCTACGTGGACCACCCCAGCTTCGGGGCGGCCATTATTTCGCGTGTCCTCCAGTCCCGCGGCTACACGGTCGGCATGGTCTGCCAGCCGGACTGGCGGGACCCGGAGAGCGTGGCGGTCCTGGGGGAGCCCCGGCTGGGCTTTCTGGTCTCCTCCGGCAATATGGATTCCATGGTCAACCACTATACCGTCAATAAAAAACACCGCAGCAGGGATGCCTTTACGCCCGGCGGTATCATGGGAAAGCGGCCGGACAACGCGGTCGTGGTCTACGGGAATCTCATCCGCAGGACCTTTAAAAGGACGCCGGTGATCCTGGGTGGGCTGGAGGCCAGTCTGCGGCGGATGTCCCACTACGATTACTGGGCCGACAAGGTGCGGCGGTCCATCCTGCTGGACGCCGGCGCGGACCTGATCTCCTACGGCATGGGGGAGCGCAGCATCGTGGAGATCGCGGATGCCCTGGCCTCCGGCCTGGATGTGCGCGACATCACCTTTATAGACGGAACGGTCTACAAGACGAGAAACGAAGAGGATATCTATGACGCCATCCGCCTGCCCGACCACGAGGCGGTCAGCGTGGGCTCGGCGGCGGGGCGGCGGGCCTATGCGGAGAGCTTTGCTCTGCAGCACGCCAACACGGACCCCTTTCAGGCAAAGCGCCTGTATGAGGCCTATGGCGGCCACACCTTCGTCGTCCAGAACCCGCCCGCGAAGCCTCTCTCCATGCAGGAGATGGA
>CAMNFJ010000222.1:0-2730 GCA_946536955.1 uncultured Lachnospiraceae bacterium | reverse complement strand
GGTGATGGAATCCAGCAGGATCATGACATCCTTTTTGTGCTCCACGAGGCGCCTGGCGCGCTCGATCACCATCTCGGAGACGCGCTTGTGGTGCTCGGGAAGCTCGTCAAAGGTGGAGTAGATGACCTCCGCGTTGGGGCCCTCGATGGCCTCCCGGATGTCCGTGACCTCTTCGGGCCGCTCGTCGATCAGGAGCACGATCAGATGGATCTCCGGATTGTTGTACTTGACGGACCGGGCGACCTCCTTGATCAGGGTCGTCTTGCCGGCCTTGGGAGGGGAGACGATCATGCCTCGCTGGCCCTTGCCGACCGGACACATGAGGTCCATGATCCTCATGGAGACCGTGCCCCCGGCCCGCTCCAGCCGGATCCGCTCGTCCGGGAAGACCGGGGTCATATCCTCGAAATTATAGCGGCGGTTGGCCTCCTCGGGGGAAAAGCCGTTGACGCTCTTGACATAGAGGAGGGCGCTGAATTTCTCACCCTGGGTCTTGACCCTGATATTTCCGACGATGATATCTCCCGTCTTGAGCCCGAAGCGCCGGATCTGGCTGGGCGCCACGTAGATATCATTCTCGCCGGGCATGTAGTTGGCGCAGCGGATAAAGCCGAAGCCGTCCTGCATGACCTCCAGGATGCCGTTGGCCATCTGGCCGCTGTCCAGATCGGCATTGAGCTCATCCTTGTGGAAGACCGGTGTGTCGGGCCTGCCCGGCTGATACATCCTGGAGAGGCGGGAGGCCTCCTGCTGGCCGTCCGCCTGGGCCTGGCCCGCGGGGTCAGCTGCAGCGGGAGCACTGCCATAGCGGTTTGCTTCCTGGGGCCTTGCGGGCACGCTGCCATAGCGGTTTGCCTCCTGGGGCCTTGCGGGCGCGCTGCCATAGCGGCCTGTCTCCTGGGGCCTTGCCGTCTCCCGGCCTGCCTCGGACTGATCATACTGGTAGACCGGGGCCGGCTCCCCGGCCGCGATCCCGGCTCCACCAACGCCGGTCCAGGATCCGGGGCCGGCTGTCTGACCGGCACTCTGCATCCCGGGCTGGGCTCCCTGCCGGGACTGCTGGACCTGCTGGGACTGGAAGGACTGGGCCTGAGACTGCTGGGTCTGGGACTGCTGGTCCCTGCGCTGGTCGCGTCCCTGCTGGCGGCCCCCCTGGGGCTGCTGCCTGTCATCCCGCCTCTGGCGTCCGCTCTGGCGCCTGCCGTTCTGGACACCGGTTCCCGCATTCAGGCGGTTGCGCAGACCGCCGGTCCTGGCCCCGTCTCCCTGGACGTTGTCCCGGGCCTTTTCCGAGTCCTGGCGGCCCTCCTCGCCGGCCGCGCGGCCGCCGCGCTGGTTTCTCCTGGAGGCCGTCTGTCCGTCCCCGGCTCCGCCGGCCGCCTGGCCGGCTGCCATCTGGCCGGATGCCGTCTGGCCTGCCGGATCCTGACCGGCCGCTTCCCCGGATGCGGACTGCTGAGCGGCCTCCGCGGCCTCGCGCTCCTGCTGCATGCGGAGCTCCTGCCTGCGCTGGAACTTCTCCTCCCTGAGGATCCTGGCCTCCTCCTCGTCCTTTTTCAGCATCTCATCGATCAGATCTGCCTTTTTCAAGGTGGAAATGCGCTTCATTCCCCTGTTTTTCGCAATCTCCCGAAGGTCGTGCAATGATATGGATTCATATCTCTCTCTTGTCATTCAAATTCCTCCAAATATGATAAAGACTGCGTCTGAGCGCAGGACAGCATGGCGCCCTGCCGCTTCCGGCAATCTGTGCATTCAAAAATAAAATGTACAATCCTGTAAAAAAGCATAGACCGGGCCGGTCTGACCCTCCTGCAAAAAAAGAACTGCACACATACCATGCATGAAAAGACATGGCCGTTTGATCAGACAAAAAATAAAAACAGCTGATAAAAAACTTATGGTAAAAAAAACCACACTCTCCCGAAGAGAGCTCTATTTTTAAAAAATAGTGGAAAAAAATGCCGATTGATAAGTAAGAATCGCAAGTCCTGCCGCGTCATGCCCGTCTCAGGAATACACTGCGGACACAACTGCTGCGGCCCCGCGGCATGCGGATGATTTGATTACAGATCCGGCAGAAACACCGCAGGCGCGGCGTTCAGCTTTTCACACAGAAACAGTCCATTCTGCTTCAAATGATGTCTTGATTCATGAGCATTATAGTCCAGTCAAAATAGATTTTCAATGAGATATTGATAGATATCCGTGTTTTTTTCCTTCCATTTGTCCGCGATGGCGGCGGCGGAGGCCGCATCCGGCACGGCGATCTTGACCTCCAGCAGGGTCCTGTCCTTCTCGCGTACAGACATGCGCACCTCATAGACCCCCGAGGTCATGCGCTCATAGACGGCCCGGACGTCGCGGTCCTCCCGGATCCTGCGTCCGTTTTCCGCAAGCCAGCGGTCCACCTGGTCCCTGATCCCGGAGCTCAGCTGCATGCCGAAAAAGCCGAGGGTCTCCCGCCCGGCGTCTGTCAGATGCATGAACCTTTTGTCCCCTTCCATATAGACCCGGACCAGGCCCTGCTTCTCCAGCTGGTCGAAGCTCTCCGCCAGGGAGACGAAATTGGCATAGCCGCTCTCCAGGAGGAAGGTGGACAGCATGGGCTGGGTCACATCCCCCTCCGCCCGGTCCAGGGCATATAAAATGATCAGCTTATATACAGTAAATGCTTCATACATGATCAGACCTTCTTTCCAACCATACCGCTCCCGGGAGCGGCACCCT
>CAMNFJ010000221.1:0-2735 GCA_946536955.1 uncultured Lachnospiraceae bacterium | reverse complement strand
AAGTTGAGGGCGGCCGCCTCGATGAGGGCGGGCTTTTTGGGAGATCCGTATTCGAATTCGCCGTGGTGGGCCAGGATGCAGTGGCGGATCTCTGCGGCCAGGACGGACGGGAAGCCCTCGATCTCCTTGATCTTTTCATTAATCATCTCGCATCCGATGACGATGTGGCCGATGAGCTGGCCCTCCTCGGTATAGTCGTTCTGCGGGAAGGCGGAGAGCTCCCGGACCTTGCCTATGTCGTGGAGCAGGGCGGCGCTGACCAGCAGGTCCCTCTTGAGGAGGGGGTAGCATTTGCAGTAAAAATGGCAGAGCTGGGCGACGCCCAGGGTGTGCTCGCAGAGGCCTCCGATAAATCCGTGGTGGACGGATTTGGCGGCGGAGGACTGCTTGAAGGCCTTGACAAAGTCCGCGTCATCCACGAAGAACATGGACAGGAGCCTGTTCAGATGGGGGTTCTCGATGGAGTCCACAAATTTCAGGATGGTCCTGTACATGTCGTCGATGTTGCGCTCGGTCACGGGCAGGTAGTTTGCTGGGTCGTATTCTCCCTCATGGCAGAGGCGGGCCCGTCGCACATTCAGCTGCAGGTGTCCCTGGAAGGTGATCACCTCGCCGGAGACATCCACGTAATCCATCTCACTGAATTCACCGATTCCCATGCTGTCAGGGTCCCAGATCTTGGCATCGATGGTGCCGGTCTTGTCCTGGAAGGTCAGAGATTCATAGGCCTTGCCGGCCCTTGTGACCAGGGACTGTCTCTTTTTACAGAGGTAGATTTCCTTTACACTGCTGCCGTCCTTGAGTTCATTGATATAGTGCATTTTTACTGCTCTCTTTCTATATGGTACTTTATGGTACTTTGTTTTTTAAATGAATCTTTCTGCTTGTTCTTCAGTATCCGCCCGTCCGGATCAGGGGAGGGACGGGGTAATTGGGCTGCTTCAGCCCTCTACTGGGTTGCCCCCGCGGCCGCCGCGCAGGATCACGGAAGGGGTAACCGGGCTGCTTCAGCCCTCTACTGGGTCAGAACCGGGATCTTCATCTCCTCGAATTCCCCGCCGTTGCGGCGCTGGATGACCAGGGTGGCGTTCTGCCCGGGCTCTGTGCCGGACAGCTGCGTGATCAGGTCCGCCATGCCGGCAATCTTTTCCTTGTCAAAACCGGTGATGACATCGCCCTTCTGGATGCCGGCCGCCATGGCCGGAGAGTCCTCCTCGATCCGGGTCACCCAGATTCCGATGGGGATATCATTTTCCTGGCTGATCGTCTCCGTGACATCTGTTCCGTAGATCCCCAGGACTGCCTTTTTTCCTCCTATTTCCAGCCTGTTGATCACCGGCCGCAGCTCGGTGATGCCGACCGCGCAGAGCATGTTGGGCACGTTATTGTCCCTGTGCCGCATATCGATCATGCCGACCACTCTGCCGTCCAGGTTGATCAGAAAGCCGGTCGCGTCCCCGCTGCCGTATATATCGGTCGTGAGCCGGTAGAGATTGTTGTCCATGATGTCCAGGCTCTGGCCTGCGCCGGTCACATAGCCGTAGATCACAGATCCCGGGGTGCCGGTCGGACTGCCGATGGCAATCACCGGGGCGCCCGTGATCACGGACGCGGCAGAGGCTCCGAACTGGGCCTCCTGGATCTCTGTGCGGTTTCCGACAGGGACCGAGGAGGACGGGACCGACAGGACTGCCATTCCCGACGAGGGATCTGTGCCTGCGACCTCGGCCTCGGCGTCTACCCCGCCCGGGAAGGTCACCAGAATCCTGCTGGCGTCCTCGATGCGCCTGCTCTGCACCAGGATGTAAATATCCGTGTCCGTCTTGGCGGTCACCAGGCCCGAACAGGTATCCCGGTTCTCATAGGGGTCATTAAACCAGTCCGTATCCGATGTGATCCTCGACACGGTCACTACCATATTGCTCTTGTCGGCTGCCAGCTCCTGGAGGGAGGTGCTGATCCTTTTCTGCTGCTCTACGCCGATCTTTTCGTCGAGGATCCCCTCCAGCTCCTCCCGGATCCTTCTCTTCTCCTCTGTCTCCTCCCTCTCGCGCTCGTTTTCCAGCATGTCCTCCGGGGTCAGTTCCTCGCTGACGGATTCCTCGGGCAGGGTCACCGCCGTGGTCTCCTTTTCTCCGGGATTGATGATATTGCTGATGACGGGGAGCAGGATGGCAAAGACCATGCAGGAGACGACGCCGAAGAGGATGGCGATGGCCGTCGTCTCCCTGGCGCGGCGGAGGAGCCTCCTGCGGTTCATGGGCCGCTTTTTGATCTCCTCGTGCATGAAATCGACGATATTCTCGGTATCCGCTTCCGTTCCCTTTATGATCTGCTCCGGATCACTCTCGGGGACCGCCCCTGCCGGATTTAATTTCTTTTTTTCATCCATAAAATTCAGATCTTCCTGTCTCCTTATTACGGACAGAATACAGTAAATCAGCCTCTGTACATTCCAGCCTGCAATTTTCGCTTCAGCCGCGGCGGGCACTATTTACTAACACAAAAATCAATTTATTATAAAGGTCAAAAGTATCGTAAAGGCTCTGAGGCTCGTCAAGTTGCACAAACAGCCGAAGGGCCTTGCGCAGCTCCGAAGGAGATGCTGCGTGCCAGGTACTTGGCCGCTGGTTTTTAGCGGCCTTATACAAACTGCAAAGCAGTTTGTTACCGGCATTATCAATATTATGATGTAAAGGTCAAAAGTATCGTAAAGGCTCTGAGACTCGTCAAGT
>CAMNFJ010000220.1:0-2736 GCA_946536955.1 uncultured Lachnospiraceae bacterium | reverse complement strand
AAACAGTTCTCTCCAGGAACAAATCCTGCCCAACCTTTCGGAAATACTCTTTCAGTAACAGATCCAGACATTCCCGTCAGGCAATCAATTCCCCGCAGGACCAGGCCGAAGCCGGCCGGACCATAAATGGAGCGGCGGAGACCGGCGGAAATGATAGCATTTTGTGACTGACTGAACGGTTTACAGAATAAATAAAGAGGCGCAGTCTTCTGGTTGAAGGAGACTGCGCCTCTGTCTGCGAAATCAAAAAAGTACACGTACCGCGGGGTGATATGCTGCCAGGGAACGTATACTTTTATATTTTCACCTGGCCCATTAATAATCCGGGAAAAATGCTCAGGCCTGCGGCGACATCAGGTCCTTGTAAAAGGCCGCGGAACAGGCGAACTGACAGCAGCTTGCAAAGACATTGGCGATCCCCAGGGAAAAGATCCCCAGCAGATGCATGGGCATGAGGCGCAGGTAGAGCAGGAAGAGCCGGAGCCGGTTGCCCCGCATCAGATTGCGGGAGGCCTGGAGGATCCTTGCGGCATCCTGATCGGGAAAATCCAGCAGCAGATAGTTGGTCATGGCATAGGTCATGGTCCAGCAGAGGTAGGCCGCGGAGGAGATCACGCAGACCACGGGCACAAGGGGGATGAACTGAGGCGCGTGCTCCCAGGGGGAAAAAAACAGCAGGAGCTGGATCGGTAAGAGACAGACCATCTCCCCCAGGGTCACAAAGAGGCGGACCCGGACAGACCGGTCGATGTCACCCGAAAAGGCGATAAAAAGATTTCTGACCGCGGCCGGCTGGCCATACTGAAGATTCAGAAATATTGACGAGAGCCCGATCCCGAAAAGGCTGGCGAAGGTCGATGTCACGAAACCGGCCGCCAGTCCAAAGACCAGGGTCAGGAGCCAGTTGGAAAGATCGACCGCCGCCCCCAGCTGATTCACAAAGATCGAAATGATCATATACAGGACAAAGCTCCACGAGACGAACGTCATACGTCCCAGAAGAGCCTGTCTTGCATCGGCAAAGAGCAGGGCGTTTGACCTGTGCTTTTTCATAAAAAACCTCATTTAATTGATAAAGGGCTGTTGCGGCAGCTGCTGCAGGAGTTCATCGAGCGTCATCCCGTACTGCTGATACAGAAGATCGTTGATCTGCTGCCGGCCCGAAGGGTCGGTCAGGAGCAGACGCAGAGACTGATAGGAGAAGACCAGGTAGCCGATATTGAGCACGATCGCCACGGCCCCGAGCAGAAACGCGTTCCGGCCACGCCTCGAGAACTTCAGACTGCCGCCCTTAGACAGGATGGCATAGACCATGGCCAGCGAGCCCAGCATAAAAGGCCCCAGAACCGGGAACACAAATGTTGAGACGATGGAAAAGAGCCCCAGGATAAAGGCCGTTTTTTCCAGCCGCTGCGTATAAAAGGCTTCGTATTCCTTCGGATTCATAGGGACCTCCTGAAAAACGCTGAAACATTAACCTTTACTATAAAATACAATTTTCATTTGCGCAATGAAAAACATCGCTTGACAGATAGATACAGCTGCTCTATTATACATGTACCTGTCAACATTAAATATAAGTAATACTTTTCTCTTATTCAGAGTGGTGGAGGTACATAGGACCTGCGAAGCCACGGCAACCCCTCGGGCCGGACCCGGGGAAGGTGCCTGCCTGAGCGGCCGCCCCTGTTCTTACAGGGAGGGCCGAACAATAAGGGGGATGGTACATTTCATCCCACATGTCAGCATGTGGGTTTTTTAGTGTAAAAAGGAGCCCGGGAGTGCGGTCTAAGCCGCACGGAGCGATCCGGGGAGCTTTTACAAGCTGGAAAAACACCAAAAGCTCCGTTCAAGAGAACTAAACGAAAAAAGAAAGGTGACTATGGACAAATTTATTTTCACATCAGAATCTGTCACAGAAGGACATCCCGACAAGGTCTGTGACGCCATCTCGGATGCCATCCTCGACGCCTGCATGGCACAGGACCCCATGAGCAGGGTCGCTTGCGAGACCATGGCCTCCACCGGCTTTGTGATCATCTGCGGCGAGATCACGACCAATGCAGTCATCAATTACCAGCAGATCGTCCGCGACACAGTGCGCGAGATCGGCTACGTCCACTCCGAGATCGGCTTTGACGCCGACACCTGCGCCGTCATGGTGGCCCTGGACAGACAGTCCCCCGACATCGCCATGGGCGTCAACAGCGCCCTGGAAAAAAGAGGCGGAGAAGAGGCGGAGCTTGAGACCGGAGCCGGCGACCAGGGCATGATGTTCGGCTTCGCATCCAATGAGACCGAGGAATACATGCCCATGCCCATCTCCCTGGCCCACGCCCTGACCCGCCGCCTCGCCCAGGTCCGCAAGGACGGGACCCTTCCCTATCTCAGGCCCGACGGCAAGGCCCAGGTCTCCGTCGAATACGATGAAAACGGCAGGGCCTTCCGGATCGAGGCAGTCGTCCTGTCCACCCAGCACGACCCCGAGATCTCCCAGGAACGGATCCACGCGGACATGAGAAAACACGTCATCGACAAGATCCTTCCCGCGGACATGGTGGATGCCGACACCAAATACTACATCAACCCGACCGGCCGCTTCGTGGTCGGCGGCCCCAACGGCGACGCCGGCCTGACCGGCCGCAAGATCATCGTCGACACCTACGGCGGCTATGCCCGCCACGGCGGCGGCGCCTTCTCCGGCAAGGACTGCACCAAGGTCGACCGCAGCGCCGC
>CAMNFJ010000219.1:0-2765 GCA_946536955.1 uncultured Lachnospiraceae bacterium | reverse complement strand
TGTGCAACTTGACGAGTCGGGGTTTACTTGACCACCTTTTGACCCTTACATCATTGAATCTTTTTTACACTTATTCCAGTTCAAAGAGGCAGGGATCTCACATGTTCAAAAACCTTCGCTACCGGTTCGCGCTTTTTATGCAGGGCAGATACGGCACTGACCAGCTCTCCCGTTTTTTGTCCGTTCTCGTCATCGTCCTGTTGATCGCCGAATGGGTCCTCAAGCATTTTCTGGCAGTTCCCGGTGTCCTGCACCTGCCTGCCATCATCGGCTACATCTATGTGATCCTGCTGTTTATCATTTACTTCAGGACCTTTTCCCGCAATATCCCCCGGCGCTACGCCGAGAACCAGAAATATCTGGCCCTGCGGGACAAGTTCCTCTCCTTTTTCGGCGGGAAGAGACCCAGCGCCGCCCAGCGGATCGAATATCATATTTACAAGTGTCCCCAGTGCAGGCAGAAGATCCGCATTCCCCGGGGAAAGGGAAGGATCATGGTGCGCTGCCCCAAATGCGGGACGGAATTCATGAAGCAGAGCTGAGCCCGTCTGCATAAAAAACGGGCGGGATCAGGCCGGATCCCTTTTCTCATTTCCGGGAAGACCTGAGTCAGGCCCTCGCCAGGGCCCCGGCCGGGCCCCACAGGAGGTTATCAACAGAAAATGTTCGGATATATAAGGATCAATGAAGCTGAGCTGCGGATACGGGAACTGGACCTGTACCGCAGCTATTATTGTGGCCTGTGTGAAGACCTCCTCAGCTATCACGGGAGGTTGAGCCAGCTGACGCTCAATTATGACACCACCTTCCTGGCCCTGCTCCTGACCAGCCTCTACGAGCCCGCGGACGAAATCCGCGGGGAGGGCAGGTGCATCGCCCACCCCCTGAAAAAACATTCCTTCAGCCGCAATGCCTACACAAAATACGCGGCGGACATGACCGTCCTTCTGGCCTGGTATTCCTCCAGAGATGACTGGGAGGACGAGCGGAAGCTCCGGGGGCTGGTGGTCTCCGGGGCCCTGCGCGGGGCCTTCGACACCGTCTGTGCCGGACACCCGGAAAAGGCCGCCCACACCGCCCGCTGTCTGGAAAGGCTGCGCGAACTGGAAAAACAGGGGGAGGGCGCCACGGCCGATGAAACCGGCGCCTGCTTCGGCGGCCTTCTGGCAGAGATCTTTGCCTATGAGGAAGACGCATGGGCTCCCGCCCTCCGCCACATGGGCTTTTACCTGGGAAAATACATCTATCTCCTGGATGCCTACGACGACCTGGACAAGGACGCGGAGACCGGAAGCTTCAACCCCCTCCTCCCGGTCCGGAAAAGGATGGTGGAGACCGGAGACGATTTTGACGGCTACATGCGGTCCCTGCTCAATATGCTCATGGCTTCCTGCTGCCGGGCATTTGAGGCATTGCCCATTGTAGAAAATGTTGATATACTGCGGAATATATTGTATTCCGGCGTCTGGTCGAAATTTGAAGAGATCTATGCCAAACGCACAGGGACGGGAGCGGATGCCGGCTCTTCTCCGGATGAAGATCCCGGACCGGCCGATGGAGAGGACGCAGTCCTTTCTGCGGAAGAAGATCCCGGACCGGAGACGGAGCCGGGGGAAGGACCCGGCCAGTCCCGGGAAACGACCGTTTAAACCGGGCAGAGAATGTCAGGGCCAGCAGGGCAGTCAGGGCCGGGCAGGACCGGACCGGCAGGGCGCTTTAACTTCAGAGAGTTTCAGAAAAACAGGTAAATATCATTATGTCAGATCCGTATAAAATCCTCGGGATCTCCCGGGACGCCACCGACGACGAAGTAAAAAAGGCCTACCGGCAGCTGAGCCGCAAGTATCACCCCGATGCCAACGTCACCAATCCGAACAAGGACAAGGCGGAGGAGATGTTCAAGCAGGTGCAGCAGGCCTACCAGCAGGTCATGTACGAACGCCAGCACCCCTATTCCTCCGCGGGATCCTCCTATGGAAGCGGCCCCGGCCGTCCAAACGGAGCCGGTTCCTCCGGCGGCCCCTATACCAGGCCGGGCGGCACGGGCGCGGGCGGGCCCCAGACCTGGCGGGATGAGAACGGGACGACCTACACCTATTACGGTGATTTCGAGAGCTTCTCCGACTTCTGGAACGAATTTTTCAACTCCTACGGATTCGGCGGCCAGGGGACGCGTCAGGACGAGAGCGAGGAGGCCATCCACCTGCGGGCGGCCGCCAGCTACATCAACCACGGCATGTTCCAGGAGGCCCTCAATGTCCTCTCCGCCATGGAGGAGCGCAGCGCCCCCTGGTACTACTACAGCGCCGCGGCCAACAGCGGGCTGGGCAACGACTCCATCGCCCTCGAGCACGCCCGGCGGGCTGCCTCCATGGAGCCGGACAATCCCAACTACCAGAGCATGCTCCGCCAGCTCGAGTCCGGCGGCCGCTGGTACAACACCCGCCAGCAGAGCTACGGATACCCCTCCACGGCGGGCGGCCAGTGCGTGCGCATGTGCGCGACCTATGTGTGCCTGAGCAGTCTCTGCAATCTCTGCTGCTGCGGCAGCGGACAGCGGGGCTGCTGACAAAAGGCCGGCGGGACCTGTCCGCGGGACCTGCTCTCCGGATGCGGCTGCCGCGGGATCAGAAAAAGCGGGACCCGCCCGCCGGATGCGGCGATCGCGGGATAAAATTTAAAAAAGGCGATAAAAAAAGAGCTGCAGACGTCTGGTATGCTACCCGTCAAGAGGACAGTGAAAAATAATAAGTGACCGGATACCG
>CAMNFJ010000218.1:0-2814 GCA_946536955.1 uncultured Lachnospiraceae bacterium | reverse complement strand
CCGTACGTCCGGTGCAATGGGAGGGCGGAGCCGCTTGGCTCCCCTCTACCCTATTGCCCGGCCCTGCGGAAAATCCCGGGCAAAAAATCAAATTTATCAGATTATTATTGATTTTTCTGTTGGAAATGGATTCTCTCTTGTGCTATAATGCAATGTACTTGTGTAAAACTTTAACGGAGGTTTAGGTAACAATGAGTGTAAGTGTTGAAAAACTGGAGAAAAGCATGGTCAGGCTCACGATCGAAGTGAGCGCCGAGGATTTTGATAAAGCGATCAACAAGGTATATAACCGGCAGAAGAGCAGAATGAACGTCCCCGGCTTCCGCAAGGGCAAGACCCCCAGGAAGGTCCTGGAGAAAATGTACGGCGCATCCATTTTTTACGAGGATGCCGCGAATGACGTGATCAACAGCTCCTATCCGGATGCCGCGAAGGAGAGCGGAGAGGATATCGTCTCCAACCCCGAGATCAATGTCACACAGATCGAGGCCGGCAAGCCTTTTATCTACACAGCTGAAGTAGCTGTAAAGCCCCCCGTGAGCCTTGGCAAGTACAAAGGTGTTGAGGTAGACAAGCAGGAGGTCAACGTCACCGACGAGGATGTGGACGCCGAGATCCGCAAGGAGCAGGAAAAGAACGCCACCAGGAACGAAGTGACCGACCGCCCCGTCAAGGACGGCGACGAGATCGCTCTTGACTTCGAGGGCTTCTGTGACGACGTCGCTTTCGAGGGCGGCAAGGGCACCAACTATCCCCTGACTGTCGGCTCCAACTCCTTCATCCCCGGATTCGAGGAGCAGCTGGTCGGCGCCAACATCGGCGAGGACCTGGAAGTCAACGTGACCTTCCCCGAGAATTATCAGGCAGAGGAACTGGCAGGCAAGCCCGCCGTGTTCAAGTGCAAGGTCAACAAGATCACCGAGAAGGTCCTTCCCGAGCTGGATGACGAGTTTGCCGACGAGGTATCCGAGTTCTCCACTCTGGCCGAGTACAGGGAGGATGTCCGCAAGAACCTCACAGAGCGCAGAGAGAAAGCTGTCCGCTCCGTGAAGGAGAACCAGGCCGTCGAGAAGGTCATCGCGGACGCCCATGTCGAGATCCCCGCTGCCATGCTCCGCACCCAGCAGGAGCAGATCGCCGGCGAGCTTGAGCAGCAGGTCATGTCCCAGGGCATGAACTTTGACGACTATCTCAAGTATGCTCAGACCACCAGGGAGAAGCTGGTCGACAACATGAAGGAAGAGGCCGAGCGCCGCATCATGTACCGTCTGGTCATGGAGCAGGTCGCGAAGGAAGAGAACATCACTGCCACCGATGAGGACTTCGACGCTGAGCTTCAGAAGATGGCGGATGCCTACCGCATGGATATCGAGACCATCCGCAAGTTCTTCGGCGAGCGCAAGGAGAGCATGATGGAGGACATCGCCGTCCAGAAAGCGATCACCTTCGTCGCTGACAACGCCGTTGAGGTGGAAAAGAAGGAAGAGCCTGCAGAGAAGGCTGAATAATCAAGAGCCATGATCGAAGGGGCGTCGGCAGGCCAGGATGCGCGGGGCGCGGCTGGCTGTCCGGCGGTCCTTCGAATTTACATATAAAGAAAGGGGAAAAGAATGGCGAATTTTATCCCTTATGTCATAGAGCAGACAGGAATGGGCGAGAGGTCCTACGACATTTTTTCAAGACTCCTGAAGGAGAGGATCATCTTTCTGGGAGACCAGGTCACGGATGCCTCCGCTGAGCTGATCGTGGCCCAGCTGCTCTTTCTGGAGGGAGAGGACCCTGAGAAGGACATTCAGTTTTATATCAACAGCCCCGGCGGTTCTATTTCCGCAGGCATGGCGATCTATGATACAATGAAATTTGTGAAGTGCGACGTCTCCACGATCTGTGTCGGCCTGGCGGCCAGCATGGGCGCTTTTCTTCTGGCGGGCGGCACAAAGGGCAAGAGATATTCCCTTCCCAACAGCGAGATCATGATCCACCAGCCCCTCGGAGGCACAGAGGGCCAGGCCTCGGACATCGCGATCCAGGCAGCCCACTTGGCCTTCATCAAGGACCGCATGAACCGCATGCTCGCGGAGAACACGGGCCAGCCCCTGGACCGCATCGCGGTGGACACGGACCGCGACAACTGGATGACCGCGGAACAGGCGCTTGAGTACGGTCTCATCGACCATATCTATACAACGCGCAAGGAAATACAGTAAGGCAGCGGCCTGAGGCGGATCTTTTCATAAATCCCCGGGCTGCCGCTCCAGGGACCATTTCCTGGATTTGCAGGCAGTAGATGAGCTGTAACACTGCGGCCGCGAGCGCGGCACAGAGAGGAATGTATGGCAGATAATAAGAGAATGTATCCCGGCATGCGCAGGTGTTCCTTCTGCAACCGGACGGAAAACATGGTGAACAGGCTGATCTCCGGACCCGAGGGAATCTATATCTGCGATGAGTGCGTCACGATCTGCATGGATATTCTGGAGGAGTCGGAGAGGGATGAGAACATCTCGCTCTCGACCCTGGATACGGACGGGATCAAGCTGCTGAAGCCGGCCCAGATCAAGCGCTTCCTGGACGAATATGTCATCGGACAGGAGGAGGCCAAGAAGGTTCTGGCCGTCTCGGTATACAATCACTATAAACGTGTGGTCAGGGCCAGGGAAACAGGAGAGGAGGACGACGGCGTCGAGCTGCAGAAGAGCAACATCCTGATGCTGGGTCCCACCGGTTCCGGAAAGACCTATCTGGCCCAGACCCTGGCAAAGATCATCAATGTACCCTTCGCGATCGCGGATGCCACGACCCTGACCGAGGCCG
>CAMNFJ010000217.1:0-2824 GCA_946536955.1 uncultured Lachnospiraceae bacterium | reverse complement strand
AGGTCCCGCACGGGATCGCCGTGACCATCGAGTCCATGAAGACCAGGTCCCGCAAAGGCAAGGGGGACATCTGCGATATCGATGCCTCCATCATCTGCGAGCGGGAGGGCCACAAGCGGATCGTGATCGGCAAGGGCGGAGAAATGCTGCGCCGGATCGGGACGGACGCCCGCAGGGATATTGAAAACATGCTCCAGTGCCAGGTCAATCTCAAGCTCTGGGTCAAGGTCCGCAAGGACTGGAAGGACGACGATACCCAGATGCGGTCCTTCGGCTATGACGCGAGGAAGCTGTAATGAACGACGACCTTCTTGACCTGACGGCCCTGGTGCTCTCCAGCATGCCGGTGGGAGAATACGACCGGAGGATCGAACTGCTGACCCGGGAAAAGGGCAGGATCTCCTGTTTTGCCCGGGGGGCGCGCCGTCAGGGCAATCCCCTGATGGGGGCCTGTCTCCCGTTCTGCTTCGGGACCTTCCGGATCCGGGAGGGCAGGAGCGCGAACACACTGGTGGAAGCGAAGGTCACACATTTTTTTGAAAAGATCAGGGAGGATATGGAGGCGACCTGTTACGCCTCCTATTTTGCGGAGGTCCTGCGCTATATCACGAGGGAGAACAATGATGAGTCGGCCCTCCTGCTCCTGGCCTTTCAGTCCCTTCGGGCACTGGAGTCCGGCAGGATCCCCTGCCGCCTGATCCGCGCTGTCTTTGAGATCCGCATGCTGCGGATCGAGGGAGAGTTTCTGCCTCCCCGGGAAGCGGACGGTTTCACACCTTCTGCCCTGCGGGCCGTCGCCCATATCACGGAGGCACCCGTCAGGACCCTCTATACCTTCGCAGTCAGCGAAGCAGTGCTGGGCCAGCTGGAGCATATCGCGGAGGTCTCCATGGAGCGCAGCCTCCACCACCGCTTTGAAAGTCTGGATATTTTGAAGGCTCTGATGCTGTGATACCGGAGCATCAGCGATAAAAACATTGATCCGGTCCGGCTTTTTCAGGGCAGGCGGCAGGTCGGAAGGCACTGATTTTCATATTGAAATACAATGTTCTGTATACTATAATTACAGTTTAGTGACCGGAAAGAGGTGATTCACTGCGGTGCGGACTGCACGCGGTTTTCATCATATGCATTTGTAAACGGAGGTTATGGAGCACAAGTATGGAAAAGACTATGGAAAAGATCGTTGCGCTGTGCAACAACAGAGGATTCATTTATCCCGGTTCCCAGATCTACGGCGGCCTTGCCAATACCTGGGATTACGGCAACCTGGGCGTGGAGCTCAAGAATAACGTCAAGAAGGCCTGGTGGCAGAAATTCGTCACGGAGACCCCCGAGAATGTCGGTGTGGACTGTGCCATCCTGATGAATCCCAAGACCTGGGTCGCCAGCGGACATCTGGCAGGCTTTTCCGATCCCCTCATGGACTGCAAGGCCTGCGGCGCCCGTTTCCGCGCAGACCAGCTGATCGAAGGCTATGCGGCCGAGAAGGAGATGACCCTCGACAGCAGCGTCGACGGCTGGACCTCCGATGAGATGATGAGCTTCATCAACAAGTTCAGCGTTCCCTGCCCCACCTGCGGCAAGTTCCACTGGACCGATATCCGCCAGTTCAACCTCATGTTCAAGACCTTCCAGGGCGTCACTGAGGATTCCACGGCTACCGTTTACCTGCGTCCCGAGACAGCCCAGGGTATTTTTGTCAACTTCAAGAATGTCCAGAGGACTTCCAGAAAGAAGATCCCCTTCGGCATCTGCCAGATCGGCAAGTCCTTCCGCAACGAGATCACGCCCGGAAACTTCACCTTCCGCACCCGTGAGTTCGAGCAGATGGAGCTGGAGTTCTTCTGCGAGCCCGACACTGACCTGGAGTGGTTCAAGTACTGGAAGGATTTCTGCTGGAACTGGCTCATGACCCTTGGCCTCAAGCCCGAAGAGACCCGCATGCGCGACCATGATCCCGAGGAGCTTTCCTTCTATTCCAAGGCCACCACGGATATTGAATTCCTCTTCCCCTTCGGCTGGGGCGAGCTCTGGGGCATCGCGGACCGCACCGATTACGATCTGACCCAGCACCAGAACACCTCCGGCGAGGACCTGACCTATTTTGACGATCAGAAGAAGACCCGCTACATCCCCTATGTCGTCGAGCCTTCACTGGGCGCCGACCGCGTCACCCTGGCCTTCCTCTGTGCGGCCTATGACGAAGAGGAGCTCGAGGGCGGCGACAAGCGCACCGTCATGCACTTCCATCCGGCCCTGGCCCCCGTCAAGATCGGCGTCCTGCCTCTTTCCAAGAAGCTTTCCGACGAGGCCTTCGAGATCTACAAGAAGCTGTCCAGGCGCTACAACTGCGAGTTCGACGACCGCGGCAACATCGGCAAGCGCTATCGCAGACAGGATGAGATCGGCACGCCTTTCTGCCTGACCTACGACTTCGAGTCCGCCGAGGACAAGGCCGTCACCATCCGCATGCGCGACAGCATGGAGCAGGTCCGCGTCCCGATCGATCAGCTTGACACCTGGTTCCTGGATAAGTTTGATTTTTGAGCTAAAGGCTTTTAGCTTTTAGCCATTAGCCATTAGCTTTTTCGTGGCTGTTCCAAATTCCAGCCAGAGAGTTGCAAAGTGAGCTAAAAGCTAACAGCTAACAGCTATTCCCACAGATGAGGTTTCCTTTATAATGAAAAAATACGGCGTAAATGAGCTGCGTGAGATGTTCCTGAAGTTTTTTGAGAGCAAGGGACATCTGCGCATGAACAGTTTTTCCCTGGTTCCCCACAACGACAAGAGCCTGCTGATCATCAACTCCGGCATGGCTCCC
>CAMNFJ010000216.1:0-2861 GCA_946536955.1 uncultured Lachnospiraceae bacterium | reverse complement strand
GGCAGCGGCCCCGGCGGAAGCCGGGAAGGATCCGGCACCGGAAACGGCGGTCACCGCGGCGGACCGGAGGCCGTCCGGAGCCCTGCGGGAAAAGCATCTGCAGAAACTCAGGGAGATCGACCACAGTCTTGTGCTTTATCGGGCCGCCCTGGCGGTATACCGGGAGGAATGATATGAAACTGGAAGAGATCATCATGCAGCTGGAGGAGCTCTGCCCTCCGCAGTTTGCCGTTTCCTGGGACAATTCGGGCCTGCAGACGGGCCGCTATGACCAGGAGGTCAGCATGGTCTGCCTGGCAGTAGACGC
This sequence comes from uncultured Lachnospiraceae bacterium, assembly GCA_946536955.1. Lineage (GTDB taxonomy): Bacteria > Bacillota > Clostridia > Lachnospirales > Lachnospiraceae > CAG-791. Next base: position 2,554 of record CAMNFJ010000216.1, on the reverse strand, counting down.
GACGACGCCCGTGATCGATTTCGCGACGGACCAGGGAGCGGACCTGTTGCTCACCCACCACCCCCTTCTTTTTTCCGGGCTCAAGACCATCCACGACAGGGATTTTATCGGGAAAAGGGTCATGACCCTGATCCGGAACGATATTTCCTGCTACGCCATGCACACGAATTTTGATGTCATGGGGATGGCGGACGCAGCGGCCGACCTGCTGCGGCTGACGGACCGGGAGGTCCTGGAGGTCACCTACGAGGACGAGGTCTCCAAGGAGGGGATCGGCCGGACCGGGAGGCTGATGGAGCACATGCGGCTGGACGATTTTGCCGCTTTTGTCAGAGATACCTTCCGGCTGGAAAGCGTCCGTGTCTACGGGAACGCCGATGACACGATCGTCAGCTGCGCCGTCCTTCCGGGATCGGGCAAGGATGAGATCGACTTGGCTGCGGCGGCAGGAGCGGACGTGATGATCACTGGGGATGTGAACCACCACGCCGGCCTGGATGCCCTGGAAAAGGGGATCGCCGTGATCGACGCGGGTCACTACGGAGTGGAAAAGATCTTTGTTCCCTACATGGAGGATTACCTGCACAGAAAGCTCCCGGATCTGGAGATCCTCAGGGCGCCAGAGCAGGAGCCCTTCCATCTGATATAAAGAATCTGAAAATACAGTGTGCATTACAGTAAATGTGCTTTACAGGAGGAAATGGCATGCCGACAGTCATGATCAATGGAGCGATCCGGCAATATGACAAAGGAACGACCTTTGAATCGATCGTCAGGGAATACCAGCCCAAGTACAATTATTCGATTGCTCTTGTCTATTTCAACGGAAAAATGCGCGAGCTGTCCAAGCGCCTGGAGAGAGACGGGGCCCTGTCCTTTATCACAACGACCGACTACGCGGGCTTTAATGCCTATGTGCGGACAGCCCAGATGATGATGGTCAAGGCCGTATCGGAGATCCTGGGCGAGACCGGCAAGGAGGCCCGGGTCAAGATCGAGTTTTCTCTGGGCAATGCCTGCTTTTGCAGTGTCAAGGGCGGCATGCGGGCGACCCCCGAGCTGGCGGAGAAGATCGAAGAGCGGATGCGTCTTTATACGGAAAAGAACATTCCAGTCATCAAAAAGACCTATCCGATCGACGACGCAATCGAGCTCTTCCGCCACCAGGGGATGAAGGACAAGGAGAAGCTTTTCCATTACCGCAGAAGCTCCACGGTCAATGTCTACCGCATGGAAGGCTACTCGGATTATTTTTACGGATATATGCTTCCCTCGACGGGATATGTCAGGAATTATCACATCCAGGCCTACAAGGGCGGCCTGCTGCTGATCCTTCCCGGCATGGATGATCCGTCGACGGTCAAGGACTTTGTCGACCAGCCCAGTCTGTTTGACCAGCTCATGCTCTCCACACAATGGGGAGATCTGGTCAATATCAGCACCGTGGGAGACCTGAATGAGCAGATCTGCAACGGCAGCATCAGCGACATGATCCTGGTCCAGGAGGCCCTGCAGGAGAGAAGGATCGGAGACATCGCCAGGGAGATCGTGGAGCGGGGCAAGATCCGCTTCGTCCTGGTCGCGGGTCCCTCCTCATCGGGCAAGACGACCTTCTCCCACCGCCTGGCCATCCAGCTCAAGTCCTTCGGCCTGCGCCCCCACATCATCAGCATGGACGACTATTTCGTCGACAGGGACCGCACGCCCGTGGACATCGACGGCAACTACAACTTTGACGTGATCGAGGCGGTGGACCTGGAACTCTTCAACGCGGACATGGTCGACCTGCTGAACGGGGAGACCATCGAGATGCCCCATTTCGACTTCAAGTCGGGACGCCGGGTCTACAAGGGGGACTTCCTCAAGTTCGAGGAAAACGATATCCTCGTGATCGAAGGGATCCACGGACTCAATCCGGTCAGTACGGAACAGCTGCCGGAGGAAAACAAGTTCAAGATCTACATCAGCGCCCTCACCAGCCTCAATATCGATGAGCACAACCGCATCCCCTCGACGGATGCCCGCCTCCTCCGCAGGATGGTGCGCGACCACAGGACAAGGTCCTATTCGGCTCAGGAGACCCTCCGGTCCTGGAAAAAGGTCCGGGAGGGAGAGGAGATCAACATCTATCCCTACCAGGAGGGGGCCGACGCGGTCTTCAACTCGGTCCTGATCTATGAGCTGGCCGTGATCAAGCAGTTCGCGGAGCCCCTGCTGCTGGGTGTCAGGACCAATGAGCCCGAGTACTATGAGGCAAAACGCCTGATCAAATTCCTGGACTACTTCGTCGGCATCGACCCCACGCCGGTCCCCGGCAATTCCCTCTGCAGGGAATTTGTGGGCGGCGGGATCTTCCCGGTCTGACGGCCTTCCACGAGATTTGACTTTTTATAAAAACATGACTATATTTTTGAGAGATGAGCAGGGCGGGTGATCGCGGCTGCATTGTCCGTGCCCCGGTCCAGGACCGCGGGAGCGGATTTATCCCGAAAGGGCGCAGCTGAGGAAAGTCCGGGCTTCGCAGGGCAGGATGCCGGATAACGTCCGGTGGAGG
>CAMNFJ010000215.1:0-2875 GCA_946536955.1 uncultured Lachnospiraceae bacterium | reverse complement strand
TGTGCAGCTTGACGAGACTCAGAGCCATTGGATACCTTTTGACCTTTACATCATATTTATTCTTCATCGCGCAATACCCGTGACTTCAGTCGTGGGATACGCGCGCAAAAAGGGAAACTCGCTTCATCGTGGGTACAATCCCGCGATGAAGAATAAATGCTCCGCAACAAACCGGAGGTTTGTTGGATGCAACCCGCATCCGGCGCGCAAGACTCGCGAGCGAGTCTTGAAATAAAAACGCCATGCAAAAACCTCAAATTCAGAAGTTGTGAGCATAAACAAGGGAGGCCACAGTCACAGGTTTGGATAGGACAATGGAATCAAAAGAAAAGGAAGCCATGGAAAAGGATCCCGCAGCAGCCGGGACGGAGGACCTCAAGTCCCTGCTCCCCGGGGAGCTGGAGCAGGCGGTAAAGGACAGGGGGCTCCCGGCCTTCAGGGCCAGGCAGCTCTTCAAGTGGATCCATGCCGTCAAGGCAAGGGACTACGGGGAGATGACCGACCTGCCGGCCGGCCTTCGCGCCGAGCTGGCGCAGACTGCCCCCCTTGTCATCGCGAAGACGGCGGACTGCAGGGTCTCCGCGGTCGACGGGACCCGCAAGTACCTGTTTGAGATGCCGGACGGCTGCCTTGTGGAGAGCGTCTTCATGCGCTACCGCTTTGGCAATAGTGTCTGCATCTCCTCCCAGGTGGGCTGCAGGATGGGCTGCAGCTTCTGTGCGTCGACCCTGCACGGACTGGTCCGGTCGCTCTCGGCTTCGGAGATGCTGGAGCAGATCTATGCCATCGCCAGGGACACGGGGGAGCGGATCTCCCACGTGGTCGTCATGGGGATGGGAGAGCCCTTTGACAACTACGACAATCTGATCCGCTTTCTGCGCCTTCTGACCTGTCCGGAGGGCATGAATCTGAGCCAGCGCAATGTGACGGTCTCCACCTGCGGGATCGTCCCCGCCATCTACAGATTCGCGCAGGAAGAGCTCCATGTCACCCTGGCCCTCTCCCTCCATGCCGCCACGGACGAGCAGCGGCGGCAGATCATGCCCGTGGCCAACCGCTGGACCATCGCGGAGCTCATGGAGGCCTGCGGCAGCTATTCGAAAAAGACGGGCAGGCAGGTCACCTTTGAGTACAGCCTGATCAAAGGAGTCAACGACAGCAAAAAGGACGCGCAGGGCCTGGTCCGGCTCGCGCGCCCGCTCAAGGCCCACATCAACCTGATCCCCGTCAACCCTGTCAGGGAGCGCGGATTCAGGCATCCGGACACCGCCCATGTGCGGGCCTTTAAAATGGAACTTGAAAATAATGGCGTAAATGTTAGTATTAGAAGAGCACTCGGAAGAGATATAGACGGGGCCTGCGGACAGCTGAGGAACCGCTATATGGAGTCCTGAGTGGAAATTTCAAAGAGATTTTTTTGAAGAAATCCTTTTTCAAAGACTTCTTATTCAGGGAAATATTTTTTGCGGATATTGTTTCCGGGAAAAAAATCATTCACGGAATTACAAATGATCAGAAGCAGGGGGGCTGCTCAAATGCCATCATCTTTTTCTATCACGGACACTGGAAGAACCAGGAAAATGAATCAGGACTATGTATTCACCAGCGATATACCCGTCGGTGCGCTTCCTGATCTGTATATTGTCGCCGACGGCATGGGCGGCCATAATGCCGGGGATTACGCGTCCAGGTTTACCGTTGACGCGGTCGCCGAGGAGGTCGTCCGGTCGACGGAGGGCGACCCTGCCCGCATTCTGGATCATGCGCTCAAAGAGGCCAACCGGAATCTTCGCGAGGCGGCGTCCAAGGATCCCTCCCTGTATGGGATGGGGACCACCTTTGTCGCGGCTGTCGTGGACAAAAACCGGCTCCTGGCCGCGAATGTCGGCGACAGCAGGCTCTACATCCTGCATGACCCGGACCGGATCCGGCAGGTGACCATCGACCATTCTCTGGTCGAGGAGATGGTCCGCGCCGGAAAGCTGGACCGCAGGGAGGCCCGCCATGTGCCGGACAGAAATATCATCACCAGAGCAGTCGGAGCGGAGGAGGACCTGGTCACGGACTTTTTCCGGGAGAACCTGTATGAGGGAGACCTTCTGCTTCTGTGCTCGGACGGGCTGACGACCATGCTGGAGGATGAGGAGATCGCCAGAATCGTTTTTTCCCACAGGAGCCTTGAAACGGCTGCGGACAGACTGATCTATGAGGCAAATATGGCGGGCGGAAAGGACAATATTTCCGCGATCCTTGTCAATCCTTTTGATACGGGGATCGGATCGGGCGTAAGGGGGACCTCGCTCGGATAGGCGGTGCTGCGCGTTACAGTTTCTGTCACCGGCTGCCTGCCGGGGCCCTGAGAGGCCGCGCCGGGCAGTACCTGTCGCAAGGATGGAGAAAAGATGATAAAAATTGGTATGCTGATCGCGGACCGCTATGAGGTGCTTGAGAAAGTGGGCACCGGAGGCATGTCCGATGTATATAAGGCAAAAGACCACCGCTTAAACCGCATGGTCGCCGTCAAGGTCCTCAAGCAGGAATTTTCGGAAAACGCTACATTCGTATCCAAATTCCGCGCCGAGGCCCAGGCCGCAGCCGGCCTGATGCATCCGAACATCGTCAATGTCTACGATGTCGGCGATGAAAAATCCAGCTATTACATCATTATGGAGCTGGTAAACGGGATCACTCTCAAAAAATATATAGAAAAAAAGGGAAAGCTCTCCCCGAGGGAGGCGGTCACGGTCGCGATCCAGGTCTCCATGGGACTGGCGGCGGCCCACAGAGGCCACATCATCCACCGGGATATCAAGCCCCAGAACATCATTATTTCCAAGGAAGGAAAGGTCAAGGTGACGGATTTCGGCATCGCGAA
>CAMNFJ010000214.1:0-2880 GCA_946536955.1 uncultured Lachnospiraceae bacterium | reverse complement strand
CATACTTCTTTTTCACGCATCGTCCGATCAATGATTGAATCCTCCCCCTGTATGGAAGATCCGGTGCCTGTCACCACAAGCCCATAGAAAGCCTACAACGCCGCATAGACCGAAATCAGAGAGCGGGTCTTCTCGGGGTCCTCGATGTAGATATGATGATGAGGGCTGCCCTTGTAGATCCGGACACCATCTCTCCATGCACATAGCGAGGTGAAGGGCATCTCCTCCCAGAGGGCGCCGCTGCCCGTCAGGAACGGTACGGTTGCAAACAAAACAGCATTACCGATGAAACAGCTGTAAAGAGTGCCCTGCATGTTCGTATGGGTGTAGAAAGTCTCCCCGTCAAAGAGCAGGATGTTCAGTTTGTTCCCCGGAGCCAGAGAAGCAACCGCCTCATCGATTATCCTGCACCGCTCCATGGCAGTCAGTGCGGCCCCCGGACCGCAGTCCGCTGTCTTCTCATTTTCAGGAACAGGCATTTCGTTCAGCTTTTTTTCCATGGCCCGGTTGATCCGGTCGACGAAATAGAGCAGGATCCGTTCACTGTCGGTCTGTCCTTCCTGCGCTTCCATAAATCTGCTGAGCAAAGATCCCTCAAAGACGGTGCCATTGTGGGCCAGGGTCCAGCAGCGCCCGCTGTCATCTGTCTTCTGGAAGGGGTGCGTATTGTTATATTCCAGGGAGCCAATGGTTGCTTCCCTGATATGGGCCAGCAGAGTAAAAGCGCGTATGCCCCCTCTCAGCCGTTCCTTCAGATACCTGCTTCGGGCCGCTTTCACAGGTTCTTTTTCCAGCATACCAAACCCAGCCCTGCCGGCAGGGTTTTGATGAAAGTACGCAATACCCCACCCGTGCGGGTTCTTTTCAGAGTGGGGGAAAAACATCTGCAGCCAGGGACTGACGTCCATATCATTTCCAGCACTGATTCCGAACAATTCACACATTTTTCTCACCGGTTCCAATTCTTCGAAGCTGTTCGAGAACGCCCGAAAAAGCATGCAGATCATCCCGGGTGATCCATTACAGCGATTTATATAAAATACATATTCTCTATGTCTTCACGCCGGATGACCAATGCCTCCCTCGTTTCGGTTTCTCCCATTGAATAAAAGTCCCGGCAGGTGTCGTTGAGGACATCCCGGGGAAGGATGATATTGTGGGAAAAGGGATGGTCAGAGACCGGCAGAATGCCCTCCCTGCAAACCTCATTTCCACGGTAATAGGGATCAAAGGCAAGGATTCTGTCCCCGCGTTCTTCTGTCACCAGAATGTAGTGTCCAACATCATGAAAGACATGCAGAACAACAGCGGCACCTGCATGAAGTGCCTCCGACAACCTGCTCCCGGGGCCGAACCAGACCTCCTCCTTCTCCAGATACAGACTGCCCGCCGGCAGAAGGCCGGCGAATCGCAGTTCATTCAGCCAGATTCCAAAGTAACGTATAGCGGCGCCAGTCGTGCCGCACATACCACAGTGCCCGTTCCGGTCGTAGCTGTCCAGGGTACACAGTCCGATGTGGCGGACGAGATCCGGCGGGATCTCCTCCCGCTCAAACAGATACAGAATCGCGTTGGTCATGGTCGTGGGGCCACAGTCATACTGTGTGACCTGATATCGAAGTGGAGATTTCATGACATATCTTCCTCTGTTAGCGCCCTGGACGGAGAGACCATGGTGCCCTGACATACACAGTACTATGAAAAACTCGTTAATACAAGAAGCATACAATAATTCGCCTACTAATTCAATAGGCAGATGTTTATGATACCTGACTACATAGGTACCTGAAAAAGCCATGCGCAAACGCCTCGGGCACGCTCTCGCTCTATCCTCGCTGGCTAGCGGTAAAAATCTACTTTGCACAAAGGCCGCTCGTCAGAGCGGCAACGCGAGGAGAAATACGCATTTAAAAGTCTTTCATATAAGGACTTTTAAATTGGCGTTTTCTCCGCTGCGATCACAGGTGCCTGGGCCCGCGGCACAGGCACAGGAGTGAATAAACGCTATCGAGCGTTTTTTTACTCTTCCGCTTTAAGCAAGTTAGGAGAAATGCAAATGGACGCAGCTATGATCCGGCAGGCGCTGGAGGAAAAATATCTGGCTCCGACCAGAAGGGAACGCCCCCTTTATTCCGGCATCGAAGTGGAGATGCCGATCCTGAATCTGAAAAAAGAAGCTGTAGATTTTGACATTGTACACAGAGCTGCTGAACGTTTCACGGATATCTGCGGGTTTGTGCCCGAAAAGCGGGACGATGAGGGAGAGGTGATCCTTGCGGCGGATCCGGTGACGGGGGACTCCCTCTCTTTTGACTGTTCCTATAACAACCTTGAGCTTTCCCTGGGGAAGGCACAGGATCTGCATCTGGCGAAAATCCGTTTAATACAGTCCTTCTGGAGGAAGACGAACAGATGATCTGTGTCCGTGATATGTTCTGGGAAAACAGCACGCACGGTATCAATCCGCACAATGTCGGAATGTATGATTGTGATTTTTACAGCGAGGACGAACTGCTGGACTATATCTCTTCGACGAGCATTTACTGTGTGGAACGAGACGGAAAGTATCTGAATTTTACTCCGACGCCGCTCCTGACCTATATGGAACTGCCGGAAATGGAAGGGGAATATTACAACCAGGAGAGCGGAGGCTTTGAGACATTTACTTTTAAACCTGAACTGGGTGATCTGCAGTACCTGAGGACCTTCAAATATGAAGATCTGACCTATCGCGGCACTATGGAGTTCCGGAGCTGCTGCACGCAGCCGATCCGGGACACCTTCTGCGTGGCCGCCTTCCATCTGGGGCTTCTTGAAAAGCTCCGGGAACTCGATCAGCTTCTGGAAGATGACCGGGTGCTGTATCATCACGGCTATACA
>CAMNFJ010000213.1:0-2989 GCA_946536955.1 uncultured Lachnospiraceae bacterium | reverse complement strand
GCTGAGAAGACGGCACTCTTGTAAGAATGCCCAAAGTGTATTAAAATTTTGTAGAAATATGGAAACGCAAATGCAAGGCGGTGCGGATTTGCCCTCGGCCGGGGAGGCAGGGCATTTTTCCGGGCGGTCTGAGACCGGACCCGGCGAAAGAGAATTTTTCCGGGTGGTCTGTGACCGGACCCGGCGGAAGAGGCTGCTTATAGCAGCTGTCTGACTGCACTGCCGCCTTTGGAACAGCAGAAAAGAGGAGGAAAACCATGCCGGAAAAAGAACCCGGAATGAACGCTGAAAAGAAATATCCTGTGATTACGATCAGCCGAGAGTATGGAGCTCTGGGAAGGTCACTGGCGGAGGCTCTTTCCGACAGGTTCGGGATCCCCTACTACGACAGGGATTTTGTAAAAAAGACGGCTGAACAGAGCGGCTATGCCGAGGATGAGATCTGGAAGGAGGGCGAGGAGCTGAGCACGCCCAACAAGATGCTCAACGCGATCCTCAACAGCGCCGTCTCCTACGCCAGCTCCTACGACGGGATCTTCAAGGCCCAGAAGCAGGTCGTCCTGGAACTGGCCAAGTCCCCCTGCATCATCGTCGGCCGCTGCGCCGACCATATCCTCAGGGAGGCCGGGATCGATTCCTTCAATATTTTCCTCTATGCCTCTGTCCAGGACCGCATGGACAGGGCACAGGAGCTGGCGGAGAACGGAGAGATCCGGCTGGACAAATATATTGAGAAGCGCGACAAGCTACGCAGGACCTATTACAAGCAGTACACAGGCAACGAAATGGGCGATGCCACCAACTACAACATCTGCCTGGATACAGGCAGGATCAGCATCCCGACCTGCGTAGAGATCATTGAAAAAATTCTGGAACAGGAATAAAGAACGACAGCAGCTCTGAAAATGAAAGCCCTTTACGATGTTCCGGGAGGTCGGACACGCCGCAAGGGGCTTTTTTCATGCAAGTACGTATTCTGGCTGCAGTCCAGACCGTTTCGAACGCCGGGTGTTTTTGCGAGGGAGGGCGTGTACAGCAACCGCATTTTGGCGATTATTTGCATAAAAATCCAGAGGAATTGCCGAACGATTGTACATGTAGTACAATAATCCATGCATGCTTGTATACAATAGTCTGGACACTTGTCTTGACATGGCATGCAGAAAGAAGTTTTTGACTAAAGGAGGAGGTATTATGCGGAAACGAATGCGCAGAGCCGTCGCCGGCCTGCTTCTGGCCGTCTGTATGCTGGCCCTTTCCGGCTGCGGCGGACAGCGGATGATGATGGGAACCGGCGGTACGGCGGGAACCTATTATGCCTTTGGCGGTGTTCTGGCCCAGTATATGAAAAACTATACGGACTACAGTGTCACGGCTGTATCGACAGCGGCTTCCAAGGCCAATATCCAGAGTATCGGAGACGGCGATTATCAGATGGGCTTCACCCAGTCCGACGTCATGACCTATGCCTGGGAGGGTAGCAAGTCCTTTGAGACCGACGGCCCCTGCAGGGATTTCCGCGTGCTCGGCGCCCTCTATGCGGAGACGGTCCAGCTGATCACCATGAAGGAGGAGATCAAGACCGTCAGCGACCTCAAGGGCAGGAGCGTCTCGATCGGAGCCCCCGGCTCCGGCGTCTACTTCAATGCCATGGACGTCCTGGAGGCGGCCGGCATGACCGTGGACGATATCAAGCCCCAGTACCAGAGCTTCGACGACAGTAAGGAAGCCCTCAAGGACGGCCAGATCGACGCCGCCTTTATTGTCGCGGGCGCGCCCACTTCCGCCATCACGGAGCTGGCGACCACCAACGGCGTCTTCCTGATCCCGATCGAGGGGGAACTCCAGGAAAAGATCATGGAGATCTGCCCCTACTATGCTCCCCTGCAGATCCCGGCGGACACCTATCCGGGCCAGCCTGATCCGATCAACACCATCACGATCAAGGCGACCATGGTCGTGGACGCCGATCTGGACGAGGAGACGGTCTACCAGCTGACCGCCGCGATCTTTGACCACAAGGACGAGATCGCCCTGGAAAATGCCAAGGGAGCGGAGCTTTCCATTGAAAACGCGACGACCGGTTTCACGGTCCCCTTCCACCCCGGCGCCGCCAGGTACTATGCCGAGCATGGCGTGAAGGTGGAGACAGGAGGTACTGAATGAGCAGCACAAATGCAAAAGAACGGGAATATGAGCTGGTGCAGGAAGACCTCGAGGAGGTCATGCGAAAATATGACAGAGAGTCCAACGTACGCGTGTGGCAGGGAAAACCGGCCCTGATCGTCAAGGCCATCCTGATCGGGTTCTCCCTTTTCTGTATCTGGGTGACCCTGTTTGCCACCTTCCTGGAGGAGATCCGTCTGACCTCCTTCATGGGCCTGATCATCCTGCTGGGCTTTCTGACCTATCCCGCAAAAAAGGGGGAGCAGAAGGTCAATTATATCCCCTGGTATGATATCGTGGGCATGATCGCCGGCACCGGGGCCTTCCTCTACTATACCTTCAGCGCTGAGCAGATCATCCAGCAGGGCACGCGCTTTACAGTGCCCCAGATCCTCATTGCCATCGTGGGCGTCATCGCCCTTCTGGAGGTGACCCGCCGCAGCGTCGGCTGGCCCATCCTCTTCGTCGCCCTCTTTTTCATCATCTACGCGATCGTATACGGACTGACCAACCCCTCCATCGCGGGCAGGCTCCGCTATCTGATCCGCAACCTCTTCTACGCCAAGACGGGCATTTTGTCGACGCCGGTCAATGTGTGCTCCAAGTACATCGTCGTCTTCATTGTCTTCGGTGCCTTCCTGGAGAGGACCGGTATCTCCGAGTTCTTCATCAACATGGCCAACTGCGCCGCCGGCCGCTTCGCGGGCGGCCCCGCCAAGGTCGCGGTCATCTCCTCGGCCCTCTGCGGCATGGTCAGCGGATCCTCTGTCGGCAATACGGTCACGACCGGTTCCGTCACCATCCCCATGATGAAGGAGACCGG
>CAMNFJ010000212.1:0-3098 GCA_946536955.1 uncultured Lachnospiraceae bacterium | reverse complement strand
GCTTCACATAGGAATCCGGGCGTCTTCTCTGGTTGCTCAATGAACATACGACTTCCACGTGCACAGTGTGACCGAACTGATCCACTGGCTGGACGTAGTCCAGCCGGTATCCCCCTGCCGCCAGCTTTTTCAAATCTCTGGCCAGGGTGGCGGGATCGCAGCTGACGTAGACGATGCGTCTGGGAGCGATCTCCAGCATGGTCTCGATGCACTTCTCGTCGCAGCCCTTGCGGGGAGGGTCGACGCAGATGACGTCAATCTGAGGGTCCTGTCCCCGGGCCTTCAGGTTTTCTACGTATTCAGGCAAAACCACCTCTGCCTTGCCCACGTAAAATTCCGCATTTTCAATCCCGTTTCGCCTGGCGTTCTCCCGGGCGTTCTCGATGGCCTCGGGGATGATCTCGACACCGTATACATTCTTTGCATGGCGGGCCATGAAGAGGCTGATGGTGCCGACTCCGCAGTAGAGGTCCCAGACGGTCTCCTCTCCGGTCAGGCCGGCGCAGTCCAGGGCCAGGCTGTAGAGTTTCTCGGTCTGGCGGGGGTTGACCTGGTAGAAGGAGAGGGGGGAGATGGAAAATGTGACAGATTCTTCTGTCTTTTCAAAGACCGCGGGCGATCTGTCGTTTCTGCTGACATGAAAAATGTGCAGGGTGTCTTCGATGTCATCCGCGCCCCACATGGTGCGGAGGGCGCGTCCGGTGATTACATTGGTACGTTCGGTATTGGTGTTGAGAATGATGGATGTTACCCGGTCGATTTCCCGCAGTGCCTCCACCAGTTCTTTCTCAAAGGGGATCCGGTAGTCATTGGCGATGATGCAGACCATGATCTGGCCGCTGTAGATACCGTCCCGGATGAGGATGTGGCGGATGAGGCCCTTGCCGGTCGTCTCGTCGTAGGCGGGGACATCGTGGGCCTGCATCCAGCTGAGGACGGTCTCCAGGATCTGCCGGTTCCGGGGGTTGCCGATGGCGCAGTCGGTCATGGGGATGACGGTGTGGGAGTGGCTGGCGTAGAAGCCGGTCACGGGGCCGTACTTGCCCTGCTGGACAGGGACCTGTTCCTTGTTGCGGTAGCGCCAGGGGTCTTCCATGCCGACGATGGGATGCATGACAGAATCTATTTTGTCAGGTGTGAAGCCGCCGATCCGGACCAGGTTTTCACGGACTTTTTTCTGTTTGAATTCCAGCTGCTTTTCATAGTCGAGGGCCTGGATCTGGCAGCCGCCGCAGGTCCTGGCAATGGGACAGGGGGGTGTCACACGGAAGGGCGAGGGCTCCAGGATCCGGTCCAGGTGTCCGTAGGCGTAGCGGGCCGTCACTTTGGTGATGACTGCCTCGATGGTATCGCCGGGGACTGCGTCCTTGACAAAAACCGGGAATCTCTTTTTCCGGAATTCCGCCGGTGCCTGCGCAGGAGACCCGGAGTTTCCGGCTGCGGGGGTAATGGGATCAGGATTGCCGGTCATCATTTCCCTGCTGGTCTCACGGTCCTGAGCAGGCATGAGAAAGCCGATTCCCTCGCCGCCGCTGCCGATATCCTCGATCCGGATGGTCACGCGGTCATTTTTTGTGCAGGGCATGTCTCCTGCAGGTTTCCGGCTCTGATTTTTATGATTATTCTTTCTGTTTCTTTGCTTCATTGGTTTTCTTCCTTCCGGGGCTCGCGATCTGTGGTACAATAGCCTAATAGTTTGATGACAGGTTCAGCCGGAATGAACCGGCAAAATCATCGGATATCGGATCTTTTGATCGGGAGGTAGGGAATGCGTTTATTGTTTATACGTCATGCGGAGCCGGATTATGCGACAGACTCTTTGACGGAGAAGGGACGAAGGGAGGCGGAGCTGCTGGCAAAGGCCGCGCCATCGCTCCGGATGGATCACTGCTTCGTCTCTCCGCTCGGGAGGGCAGGGATCACGGCGGATTACTGTATGAAGGAAATCGGAAAAACCGCACAGGTCATGCCCTGGCTGGAGGAGTTTGACGCGCCTCTGGATCTCAACCGGGCCCCGCATCTTCTTGCCGCGTATCCGAATATAAAACCGATCAGCGAAGATCATGACCTGAGTCTGTCTTCTCCCAAAAGCAGAAATATGGATCTTCTGCAGGCTGATACCGGGGACAAAAAGGCGGGAGGCTCTGCGGAAAAATCCAAAGACCTGGCAGACCCTGCAGAGGAAAATAAGGCGGACCTTACAAAATTATACCGCCCGCGTATTCCATGGGATATCGGCCAGAGATACTACGCAGAGCATCCGGAGCTGGCGGACCCTGTCCGCTGGCGGGAGTCTGAGATCTATCTGCATTCGCAGATGCCTGTGCGCTATGACGAGGTCACCGGGGCATTTGATGAGCTCCTGGCCTCCTTTGGCTATGTGCATGAGAACGGCTATTACCGGGTCGAGCGTGAGAATACGCAGACCCTGGCCTTTTTCTGTCATCTCGGGATCAGCTGCGTGCTTTTGTCCCGTATCTGGAACTGCAGTCCCTTCTTCCTGTGGCAGAATCTGGCCATGATGACCTCCACGGTCACGGAGCTGGTCAGCGAGGAGAGGGAGCAGGGAATCGCCCTGTTCCGCGCCCAGAGGATCGGCGACCAGTCCCATCTCTACGCAGGCGGTGAAAAGCCTTCCTTTTTTGCCAGATACTGTGAGGTCTACAGCGATTTTTCGGAAGAGACCGGCCGCCATTGAAACGTCTCTTTAAAAGAGACCGTAGCCACTGAAATGTTTTCCCGGAAGAGACCGGCCGTCACTGAAATGTTTCCGCCGCCTGCCCTGCAAGGACAGGCGGCGGTTTTTTCAGAAGCGAAGGTCAGCTCCCGTTTCTGAACTGAATTCTGAAAATCAGTCGGATCTGAGTCCGGCGCTTGCGTCTGAACGATATTGGAGCTTACATCAGAGTGTGGTTTACATCAGAGTGTGGTCTTTCTGACGTTGGTCGACAGGAAGTTCTGGTAGCCGATCCAGCCGTCGCCGACGGTCGTGCCCATGATGGCTTCCTTGAAGATTTCCATCTTGGCATCGGTGTTGTCGGCAAAGTTGAGGGCGGCCGCCTCGATGAGGGCGGGCTTTTTGGGAGATCCGTATTCGA
>CAMNFJ010000211.1:0-3111 GCA_946536955.1 uncultured Lachnospiraceae bacterium | reverse complement strand
TTGATATTTATTTGATGTTATTTGGCCCACATTGAGGACCGTCCCCTTTGTCACGCTCGCCGAAAACACGCCAGGAAGGACCGTCCCCTTTGTCACGCTTTACAGCTTCAGGCCGGTCAGCAGGGTGTAGGCCTCCTCATACTTGGCGATGGTCTTGTCGATGACATCCTGGGGAAGCTTGTAGTCGCTGTCGGGATTGGCCTTGAGCCAGTCGCGGACGAACTGCTTGTCGAAGGAGGGCTGGCCATGGCCGGGCTCGTAGCCGTCCGCAGGCCAGAAGCGGCTGCTGTCGGGAGTCAGCATCTCGTCGCCCAGAACGACATTGCCCTTCTCATCCAAGCCGAACTCGAACTTGGTGTCGGCGATGATGATGCCGCGGGTCCTCGCGTACTCGGCGCACTTCTTGTAGAGGGCGATGGTGCAGTCACGGATCTTCTCCGCATACTCCTGTCCCTTGCCGGGGAAGGCCTTCTCAAGGACCTCGATGCTCTGCTCGAAGCTGATGTTCTCGTCATGCTCGCCGATCTCGGCCTTGGTGCTGGGGGTGTAGATGGGCTCAGGGAGCTGAGCGCACTCCTGCAGACCCTCGGGCAGCTGAATGCCGCAGACGGTGCCGTTTTTCTTGTAGCTCTCCCAGCCGCTGCCGGTGATGTAGCCGCGGACGATGCACTCGATGGGCAGCATGGTCAGCTTCTTGCACATCATGCTGTTGCCGTCAAACTGATCCTGACGGAAAAACTCAGGCATATCAGCAACATCCGTGCTGATCATGTGGTTGGGCAGGATATCCTTTGTATAATCAAACCAGAAACGGGACATCTGGGTCAGGACTGTGCCCTTCTTGGTGATCTTGTTCTTGAGGATCACATCGAAGGCGGAAATGCGGTCGGTTGCGACCATAATGAGGCTGTCGCCGATATCATAGATCTCGCGGACCTTGCCTTCCTTGACGGGCGTATACTCTTTCATCGTAGCTGAACTCCTTTCAAAGCTGTCCGTACCTGTTACACGACTTCCATGTCCGGAGCAGGTACATAATGATTCCAACAGAATACCGCTATAGTAGCACAGTTTTTGCTTTAGTGGAAATAAATAAGAAAAAAAGTACAAAAAACCCGAAAAGCAGTGAGCTCTATTTCAGACCGCAAAGTACCTTCTGATTCCGGCTTCCTCTTCAAACCGGATCCTGTCCCGTCTTCTCAGATAATCCAGGTGGGAGAGGCACTCGCCGACCGCGAACCATTTCTGGATGATGGGGAAGGAATCCCAGTCCGCGGCCCGGATCTTCCACTTCATGATGCCCGCGATCTCGTAGGCACAAAGGCCCGGATGGTCTTTTACAATCGAGAGGGCGTTGTCAATCCGGCGGCTGTGATGGGCCAGAAGGTCCAGATCTGCGGCGCTTATAAAGATCCTGCTCCCGGGACCGACAAAAAGGTCCGCCATTCCGCTGTGATCCGAATGCAGATGAGTGACCAGGACATCCCGGCGCGCCGGGTCAGAGCCCAGTTCCTTTAAGCCTGCCTCGAGCGCCTCCCGGCAGGCCGGCCGGCGAAAGCCCGTATCGATCAGCAGGTCTGACTCCTCCCCCCTGATGAAATAGCTGTTCAGTTCCCTGAGCGGGTTACCGGGAAGGACGACACCGATCCGGAAGATTCCAGGATATAATTCTTCTGTCATTTAAAAACCTCAGGCTGTGATTATGTTATAATGACGATTGATCACCGCAGCCAGGACCGGCTGAAAATCTGCCGCACCGGCCAGGGCGTGGAAATATTCTGGCTTTGGGCATTCTTGCCAGAGGTGATCTTCCGGCCCCGCCTGCGCGCGGAAATATTTTACATAATAACAAGCGGAGCCCGCTACGGCAATATCCCTTGAGCATACACCATGCACTTATGCCCTGCGCATACGCCTTGAACTCATGCTCTCCGCATGCGCCTTGAACTTACGCCCTGCGTATGCGCCTTGAGCATACTCAATGAGCATATGCCTTGAATTTACTCCCTGTGAATACAACTTGAACTTACGCCCTGCGCATATCCCTTGCGCATGTGCCTTAAGGACCAGTCGTCCCATTTTTTAACGTTCCGCATAGTCAATGCTCCTCATTGTCATTGCTTCACTATGCCCCAGCAAGGCCCCGGATTTCAACAGATCTGAACTTTCATAAAAATCTCAGAAAGGAAAAAAGAATGAATACAGCACAACTCAACGGCGTACTGAGCCTGACCTACCCCGATGGCTTCCACGTCATGACCGCGGAGGAAATGACCGGTTACCAGTTCTATTCAGAGGCACCCGGCTGGTGCATCTCTGATCCCGACAGACACGTGATGCTGTCCGTCTCCTGGAAAAAGACAGCCGGGATCCTGGCCATGATGGTCAAGCCCAAAGATGTCGCCGTCAACATGGAGCAACAGATCTCCAGGGCCATGGGCCAGTACGATTACCATTCCGCGGGCTTCCTCAGCAGAAAGCCCGGAGGAAAAGAGGCCGAGGGCTTCCGCTACACCTACAGGGTCGGGGAGACCGACATGACCGGAGAGAGCTACTGCGTCAAAGACAAAAGCACCTTCTATTACCTGCACTTTTATTACCGCACTGCCATGGCGGAAGAGAGCCTGAAGGTCGTGAAGGAAATCCTGGATTCCGCCTCCTGGGCGGGATGAATCATCGGCGAGTCATTGTGGACGGGTGAGTCATTGGGAACGTAACAGCCTGACTCGTCCCACGCCCCCCAAAATAAGGCATCTTACGAAAAAAATCCGGTATTTCTGAAAAAACTCTTTTTCCCCGGCCGGTGTTTTGCTAAACTCTGTGAGGTGATTTATCCTCAGGTCAGGAGGTTTCCCCTTCACACGGGTACCCCTTCCTGACAAAACTCTGAGCAGAGAAAGGAAGCAGAAAGAAAAATGCCTGGAACAGGAACATTGATCAATACAGCGGCAGTTGTGGGCGGCGGACTGGCCGGCCACTTCGCGGGCCGCTTTTTCACACGGAACCAGCAGGACGCCCTCAATATGGCCTGCGGGATCAGCGTCCTCTTTATAGCAATCGCGGGTGCCATGGAGGGCATGCTGCAGATCACCCTGTCGGAGGCCGGGGCCC
>CAMNFJ010000210.1:0-3150 GCA_946536955.1 uncultured Lachnospiraceae bacterium | reverse complement strand
CTGAGCAACATCAAGGTTCAGGTGGATGGAACCATGCCCGGCAATCCTTCGACTGCCTATATGAAAGAGCCCTACACCGACCCCTGGTCCAGGGAGCATCAGCACCGCGGACAGCTCCGTTTTGACCTGGAGACCCTGACAAAGATATATTGCAGAGCCCACGAGCTCGGCTTCACGGTGCATGCCCACGCCATCGGAGATGGCGCGCTGGCCATGGTGCTGGATGCCGCCGGAAAAGCGCTGGAGCAGACAGGGCCCCATGATTTCCGGGATGCCGTCACGCATCTGCAGGTAGTGGACCTGGCGGATATCCCCCGCATGGCAGAGCTTGGCATGGTGGCGGTGACAGACCCGCACTGGTTCGATATGGAACCTGCGTATTTTGACATGCTGGCAGCTGTTCTCGGAGAGGAGCGCGCCGAACATCAGCTTCCGATGAAGTCCTTTTTCGATGCCGGCGTTGTTGTGACCTCCGCCAGCGATTATCCCGTCATAAATCCGGCCTATCCGCTGATCAGCATCCAGAAGGGTGTCCTCCGCCAGCTCCCCGGCCAGCCGGAAACGCTGCATGACCCGGCGGAGCGCGTCACAGTTGAGCAGATGATCCGGGCGGCCACCCTGAATGAGGCTTACCAGCTGAGGTGTGAGGACCGGCTAGGCAGTATCACCGCCGACAAGGAAGCGGATCTGGTCGTACTGGGAACAGACATCACCACCTGCGACCCGGAACATATCCAGGATGCCCCCGTGCTCGGCACCATGGCAGGCGGTGAATGGGTCTATACCAGAGCCTTTTCCTAATCTGCAGGGATGCATTCTGATGCCGGTATACATGTAACGCTATACAGCTCCGGGATTTGTTTTTGTGTTAAAGACAATCCCCCGCTCTTGTGGTATGATGTAATATAACAAGCGCAGGAACACAGAATCACAGGAGGGTTCTTATTATGAAAGGCATCGTACTGGCAGGCGGATCCGGCACAAGGCTCTATCCGCTGACCATGGTCACATCCAAGCAGCTGCTTCCGATCTATGACAAGCCCATGATCTATTACCCGATCTCCGTCCTGATGAATGCCGGGATCCGGGACATTCTGATCATCTCCACGCCCCAGGATCTCCCCCGCTTTGAGACCCTTCTGGGCGACGGCCACCAGTTCGGCATCCAGCTTTCCTACAAGGAGCAGCCCTCCCCGGACGGACTGGCCCAGGCCTTTACGATCGGCGAAGAATTCATAGCCGGAGAGCCCGCCGCCATGATCCTGGGCGACAATATCTTCGCGGGCCACGGCCTGAAAAAAAGACTCCGCGCGGCAGTCCGGAAGGCTGAGAGCGGAGAGGGAGCGACCGTCTTCGGCTATTATGTGGACGATCCCGAGCGCTTCGGCATCGTGGAGTTTGATGAACGGGGCAACGCCATTTCCATCGAGGAAAAGCCGCAGCACCCCAAGAGCAATTACTGCGTGACCGGCCTCTATTTCTATGACAGCCGCGTCGTGGAATTCGCCAAGAGCCTCAAGCCCTCCGCCCGCGGGGAGTACGAGATCACCGACCTCAACAGGATCTATCTGGACAGACAGCAGCTCCATGTCGAGCTTCTGGGACAGGGCTTCACCTGGCTCGACACCGGGACCCACGAGAGCCTGGTCGACGCCACCAACTTCGTCAAGACCATGGAGCAGCACCAGCACCGCAAGATCGCCTGCCTGGAGGAGATCGCCTACCACAACGGCTGGATCACCCGCGAGGATGTCCTCAACACCTATGAGATCCTGAAAAAGAACCAGTACGGCCAGTATCTGAAGGATGTCCTGGACGGAAAATATATCGACCTGCAGTAATTTATGTAATAAACCGAAGCAATAAACCGGCTGTACTGCCGCGCCCTTCAAACAGAGCGGCAGTACAGCCGGTTTTTTCATGCCAAGTGTTCATTCCCGCAGCTTCTTATTTCGTCGACAGGTAGCCGGACCGGATGGCCTCGGAGAGGAGCCTGCCGAAGTAGTACTCACCGCCGCCCGAGGGCATCTCGGATTTTTTCCGCCTGCCCATGAGCTGGGCGGCCGCGTCCCCGGGGTCCGTCCCGCAGCGGATGACTCCGTCCATGAAGGACACGATCGGCATCTCGACCCCGTACTGGGCCGCGAGGCGGACAGCCGCGGGAAGGGCGTTGATGCCTTCCACGACCATGCCGACCTTTTCCACCGCCTCCTGCGGCGTGCAGCCCTGTCCGATCAGGTAGCCCGCCCGGTTGTTGCGGCTGTGGCGGCTGGTCGCCGTCACGATCAGGTCCCCCATGCCGGCAAGTCCGTAGAAGGTCTGCTCAACGCAGCCCATCCGGACCCCCAGCCTCTCGATCTCCGCCAGCCCGCGGGTGATCAGGGCCGCCCTGGCATTGTCGCCGTAGCCCAGCCCGGCGGAGATGCCGGCCGACAGGGCGATGATGTTTTTCAGGGCCCCGCAGAGCTCCACGCCCTTCACGTCCTCGTTGGTATAGACCCGCATGCAGGTGGGCTTTTCCGGGCTCCCCATGAAGATATCCTGGACAGCCTCCGCGGCCTCCCGGTCCTCACAGGCCGAGACGATCGTGGTGGGCATATCCATGGCCACCTCCTCGGCGTGGGTGGGCCCCGAGAGGGCCACGATCCGGACACCGGCCGGGGTCCTGAGGCCGGTCTCCCCGTCCGGTCCCGTCTTTTTCTCCAGCTCGCTCCGGATCACCTCCGACATGGTCATCAGGGTGTCCGCCTCGATCCCCTTGG
Source organism: uncultured Lachnospiraceae bacterium (assembly GCA_946536955.1). Taxonomy (GTDB): domain Bacteria; phylum Bacillota; class Clostridia; order Lachnospirales; family Lachnospiraceae; genus CAG-791. The sequence goes on along the minus strand of CAMNFJ010000210.1, from coordinate 388 downwards.
CCACATCCACGATCAGCTGACCGTCGGGGATCCAGGGCCTGGCATCCGCCGCCGTTTTTCGCACGAAAACAGAGGGCACGGCGAACATCAGCAGGTCCCTGCCGGTGCAGACCTCCTCAATGGACTTGGTAAAGAGCAGGTCCTCCGGGATCACCATCTCGGGCAGCTTGGGATGCCGCCTGCTCTCAGACATCTCATCGATCTCCGCTTCGATCGCCGACCAGACGACCACCTCATTTCCCGCGTTGCAGAGCATACGGGCCAGGGCCATGCCCCAGGTCCCGGCTCCCAGAACTCCTATTTTTTTCATTTTTATTCCTCTCAGACCGAAATATCCTGCGCGGAGACACCTCTCTCCGGCAGCTTTTGCTTTGGTTTTATTATTAAT
>CAMNFJ010000209.1:0-3160 GCA_946536955.1 uncultured Lachnospiraceae bacterium | reverse complement strand
GAGATGAAGCCGTCGTGTTTCTCCGCCGTCAGACCGGTCATGGGCTGGAACCAGTGGGTGAAGTGGGTCGCGCCGTGCTCCAGAGCCCACTCCTTCATGGCTGCCGCGACTGTATTGGCGACGTCCAGCTCCAAATGTGTGCCGTTCTTGCTGGTCTTGCGGACCGCCTGATAAACGTCCTTGGGCAGGCGCTCCCGCATGACCTTGTCATTGAACACCATGCTGGCGTAGATTTCGGGGATTTTTGCATTGCTCTCCATCATCTCTTTTTCCTCCTGATCAAATCCGAACAGGTCCCGGGAAGACTGGTTCCGGGCCTGCCGCGTATATTGTTTCCGGATAACAGAAAAGGCGCCTGAAGAGACGGGCTTTTGCCGTTTCTTCAAGCGCCTTTGCTTTATGAACTCATATTATACACATGAAAAACTCTATGTCAACCATTTTTGTATACAATTATACATTTTTTAATCTTAAAGTTACATCTGCGCGATACTGCTGATATAAGCGGAGGAAACGAATTTTTTCCGGGAAGCTGTCGCGAATTCATGACCCGCTCGCAAGTCTTGCGCCCGTATCCCACGACTGAAGTCACGGGTATTGCGCGATGAAGGATGAAGAATAAAACTCTACAGATTGCGAAGTATGATTATCCGGGACAAGAAAGAAAACGCCGCCAGTCAGATTCCGTTTTACCCCTGATCCTTCGATCAGCTTTTTTCCAGCCGCTCGATCGCGCAGGTGTGTGTTTTTGCTTTTTCATCATAATTGATTCCGACGAGAAGCATGCTGCCTTTGTAATGCAGAAGACTGTCAAAGTACTGCTTCTGCCGGATCTGGTTCAGGGCACTTTCGGTGCAGTCATTCCGCTTCAGCTCAATAACCATGGCCGGGTCGCCCCGATAAAAAGGAATGAATACGACGTCAGCGAACCCCTTCCCGCTGGTCATTTCCTTTATAATGGTGTAGCGGTTGAGCGCATAGATAAAAGCAAGATAAATCGCGCTCTGCAGGGCATCCTCGTTGTTGTAGCTGCGGTTGGAGGTGACGTGGATATGACTGACATCCAGCGCCTTTGCAACAGCCTCTGCATTGCCGGACGTCGTCTCTTCCAGAAGCCTTCTGGAAGACTGAATGATCGCATTGGTCACAGCATATTCCGGCTCCGCCTCGATCGCATTGAACCATTCCTGCCGCACCTCGAAATTGGGGATCCTGCAGGTGCTGTCCTCCATATTGTAGGCAAGGTATCCCAGGTGGATCAGATAGGTAAAGAGGTCACTCCGGGTCGTAAAGGATGTCATGGTATTCATATAGCGGGTCACGTTGACATCCACACTCTCCCCGGACAGCATCCGGACGACCTCCTCTCTCGTTCCCTCGAAGTCCTGTCTGATCCGCTCCGTGATCGCCTCATAGGTGGACGTCTTCCCCCAATAGCTTCCGAACTGTTTCTTCCGGACAGCCTTGACCACAGATTCCGGATTATAGATCTCGAGCCCGTACTGTCTGTACCCGTCATACCACCGTCGGCAGGTTTCAAAATCCGCTCCGTACCGGCTGCAGAGCTGACGCACTTCTTCGCCCGTAAAGCCGACGTACTCTGCCAGCACATCCGCATCCAGGATCGTATACTCCTCAAAATTGTTCAGCTTTGACTGGATCTTGTCCCGCACGATGGGAAGGATCCCGGTCAGGTAGGCCAGGGAGATTGCCGGACGGATCGTATTGCTTTTAAATAAGCCATTCAGAAAACTCATGTATTCCGAAAAGAGTGCTTCACTGACCTGCTCCCTTACCAGGACATCATACTCATCCATGAGAATGACAAATGTCTCCCCGGTTGCCGCATAAATCTTCTGGATACACTGTGCAAGAGAATCGTCCTCCCCCAACAACACAGTTGGAAACTGGTCCCGCATCTCCTCCCGTATATCCGCTGTCAGGCGATGGATCAGCTTCTCTTTTATTGTTGTGTTCTGGTATTCGCTGTTCATGTCGATCTGAATCACGTTATACCGGTTCATCTTTTCTTTATAGTCCGGCACGGAAGAGATCTTCAGCGGCGCAAAGAGCCCGCCGGCATCACAGCCTTTGGAATAATAAGCGCTGAGCATATTGTTGGCAATCGTCTTGCCGAATCTCCTTGGACGCGACACGCAGACATAATTGTTTCCCGTATCGATAAAACGGTTCATTCGGGCGATCATCATGGTCTTATCAACATAGATTTCCCCTGACAGGGTCCTTCGGAAATTTTCAAATCCCGGATTCAGATAGATGTTCACTCTTCCCATCACTTGCTCCTCCTGCCAGGCCTCTCCCGAAGGCCTCCCCGCATCTTTTATCCGGCTGTCGTTTCTTTTTTCATTATACCTGTGCAGGAGCCAAAATGCAAAAACACGACCTTCGCTTCCTCCGTTCGGAATTCCGTGTTATTATGCGCTTCACATTCAAAAAAACACTCCTTCCTCATGCAGGGACGCTCGCCATATGTCCGCGGCTTCTCAGGCAGGACCGCTCCGCAGTCCTGCCTGAAAGCCGCGGCCACATGGCTCGCTGTTTATTCCACGTCCTGAAGGGCCGCAAAATCCTCCTCGCCGGTGCGGACCTTGACGACCCGCATGACATTGTAGACAAAGATCTTGCCGTCGCCGATGTGGCCGGTGTAGAGAGCCTTTCTGGCCGCCTCGATGACCTTGTCGACAGAGATCCTGGCGACAACGACTTCGACCTTGACCTTGGGCAGGAGGGTGGAGTCGACGACCGCGCCGCGGTAGCGCTCCGTGGAGCCCCTCTGGATGCCGCAGCCCATGACCTGGGACATGGTCATACCGGTCACGCCCAGTTCATTGAGCCGCTGCTTGAGCTCATCGAACTTGTTGAGTCTGCAGATGATGGAGAGCCGGTACATGCCGGAGTCCGCGATCACTCCCTCCGAAGGAACCGCACCGATGCCTGCTGCTGCAGCCGCCCCCGGCCTGACCGGGGCCCCGCTGCTGTCCACGACCTTGACAGCCGCGGCGATCTGGGTCTCCGAGGCCCTGTCATATTCGCCCTCGCCCAGGTCGGTGTTCTCGTTGACATCCATGAGCATGTTGGTGACATCGCTGATGGCGAAACCGGAATAGGCGCTGGTCAGGCCGTGCTCGTGCAGGTCCAG
>CAMNFJ010000208.1:0-3184 GCA_946536955.1 uncultured Lachnospiraceae bacterium | reverse complement strand
GTAAAGCGACAGAGAAGGAAAAAGCGATAAAGGTCACGCATCTATCCGGAAAGCACAGCGACAGAGGAGCAAAAAAAGAGAAAGGTCACGCATCTTTCCGGAAGGCAAATTTTCCTCTCCTGCTATTTACAACAAAACGGATAGAAAATATCATTAATGCAGGAATTGCGATATGCGCACATGAAAAACAGGATCAGGAAGGAGCAGAAATGCTATACAGAAAAGATAAATATGGAAATGAACTGTCGATGCTGGGTTTCGGCTGTATGCGTTTCACCAAAAAGGGAAACAACATCGATCTGGAGAAAGCGGAGAAGGAGATTATGGCGGCCTACCGGGCCGGCGTGAATTATTTCGATACCGCTTATATCTATCCGGGGAGCGAGGCCGCGATCGGGGAGATCTTCGAGCGCAATCACATCCGGGACAAGATCAATATCGCGACCAAGCTTCCCCAGTACATGATTCGCAACAGGAGCGGGCTGGACAAGTATTTTGATGAGGAACTGGTCCGCCTGCGCACGACCTATGTGGACTATTATCTCATGCATCACCTAACTGATCTGGCTATGTGGGAGAAGCTCAAAAAGGTGGGGATTCTGGACTGGATCCGGGAGAAAAAGGAGTCAGGCGCCATCCGCAACATCGGCTTCTCCTACCACGGGAACACCGACAATTTCCAGAAGATCCTGGCCGACTACGACTGGGACTTCTGTCAGATCCAGTACAATTACCTGGACGAGGTATCCCAGGCGGGCGTGGACGGTCTCAAAGCTGCGGCTGCCAGAGGGATCCCGGTCGTGATCATGGAGCCCCTGCGCGGGGGCAAGCTGGTCAACGCCCTTCCTGCCGGCGCCAGAAAGGCCATGGAGGACAGCGGCAGGGCCTGGTCCCCTGCTGAATGGGGCCTGCGCTGGCTCTACAACCAGCCGGAGGTTACAGTCGTCCTGTCGGGCATGAACTCTCTGGAAATGGTGGAGGAAAACTGCCGGATCGCCTCCGAGGCGGAGCCCGGACACCTGACCGACCAGGACTTCCAGGTCCTCGAAAAAGTGAAAAAAAGCATCCGGGAGAAGGAAAAAGTCGGCTGCACCGGCTGCCGCTACTGCATGCCCTGTCCCAAGGGCGTCGACATACCCGGCATCTTCCGCTGCTACAACGCCATGTTTACGGAGTCGAAGAGCGCCGGCCGCTTTCAGTTTGCCCAGACCGTGGGCCTCACCCGGAGGCCCGCCTTCGCCACTCAGTGCGTGGAATGCGGCAAATGCGAACAGCACTGTCCCCAGAACCTGCCCATCCGCAAAAAGCTCAAGGAGGCGGACAAGGCCCTCCGGCCCCTGCCCTACAAGATCGGGATCAACTTCGCCCGCCGCTTTATGTTCGGAAAACCCGCTAAAAAAGTAACCGCTAAAAAACGCCGCTGAGGAAAACAGCGCGGATCAAAAGCCGCACAGTGCGATTCGCCGAAACGACAATCCAATCGTCTGAACCTGCGGAAAAAACCAACCGGCCCAACCCGCAGAAAAAACAAAAACCAACGGGCCCAACCTGGTGAAAAACAAAAAGACCAACCGGCCCAACCCGCAGTCTAAAACACAAGCGGGCTCTGCCGGAACACAAGCGAACTCTGCCGGAAAAAATCCCGTGGCCCCTGTCACAAAACCCTTACGGCCTCTGCCGGAAGAAGGCCGGCCTGTGGAGCCTCCCACTCAGACCGGTCCGGCTGCGGACCAGGGCCGGAATACGGCTTACCACGGGTACGACCATGTGCAGCAGGACAGCGAACAGAATGATTCCTGTATAGATCATCAGGCACTGGGACCACTGACTGACCTTGGGAAAATAAAAGGGGACCACCCTGCGCAGGAGGGTCTGGGACACATACATGGGGAGGCTGATGGACCCCAGGTACAGAAAGAAGGGATGGCGGAACAGGCCCGCGTGGCAGAGAAGTCCCTCTCCGCTGAAGACAATTGTGACCGCGCCAAAGAGCAGGCCGATGACCGCGAGCGCCCAGACTCTGTCCATCGCGCTGCACATATAGGCGACGGAGAGGGCCAGGCCGGTGACTGCCGCCAGCGACAGCAGGGCGCGGCAGAAGGTGACTGGAAAGCTTTCCCGCACAGACTGCCTTCCGGAAGAGCCCGTGTTTTCCTGTGTCAGCCTGCCGGCGGACGAGGACAGGGCCAGCTGGGAGATGCTCCGTCTTGCCCTTGATGAGCCCCGGCTTTCCTGTGAGGCGTCCCGTCCTGCCCCTGCAGAGCTCCGGCCCGAAAAGCCCGCGCTCAGCAGACGGCTGCACTCAAAGGAGGCCGCCCCGATGGAGATCTCCGCGAAGGCCCGCACATTGGTCTTGTAGGTGATATAAAACCAGTCCCCGATATCTCCCAGAGATCCCGTCTGCGCGACCATGGCCCACAGCAGGAGGCAGCCCAGGACCGGCCCCGCGAAACAGGTGTAGAAGCGGTAGAAGCGCCGGCACAGGGGATAAGCCAGACAAAGGGCCAGCAGCATGGAACTCAGATACCAGGTACAGCCGATGAAAGCCTTGCCCAGACCGAGCCGCTCCAGAAACAGGAGCGATGGCAGCCTCTTCAGAAAATATATAGGTGTCAGGGACCGGTCAGTCACCAGCCGCATCAGCGGCGTCAGCGCGCAGGCCGTCAGATAATAAGGCAGGATCGCACGGGCCTTGTGGCCGACAAAGTGAGCGGTCTCTCCAAGGGTATCCCGCAGGGACTCCAGGGCCCTGGTCCAGATCGTGACCTTTTGGCGGATGCGGATACCGGCTCCGGCAGGAGATGCCTCACTGCTGCCGCCCGCTCCCAGGATTTTACGGTATACAGATGCGGCCATCAGCCACCCCGTCACCAGAAAAAAGAATTCGACCGCAATATTTCCATGCATGAAAAAGGTCACAGGCGCTCCGCCGACCAGGCCGATGACTTTCTGCTGGTCCCACAGGTCCAGATTGATATGAAAAAATATAATGACAGAAGTAAACAAAAAGCGTAGCAGCTCCACGCTGCCGTTTTTTTGTCTTCTGCCGGAAGGGAAAGGATTAAGAGAATTCATAGGACTTCTATAACTACGATGTTAAATAATTATGCTAAATAATGATGTCAAATAATAATGATGTAAGGGTCAAAAGGTGGTCAAGTAAACCCCGACTCGTCAAGTTGCA
>CAMNFJ010000207.1:0-3274 GCA_946536955.1 uncultured Lachnospiraceae bacterium | reverse complement strand
TTATATTAAAATATTTGAATAAATATTAACGATATTAATATATTCCATAACGTAGAGACTGTGATCTATCACGGATCCCCGCTGACCGTGGCGGAGATGCAGCAGAAGTTCGAGCCGCTCGGCATAAAGGTCACGGAGGCCAGTATCCAGAAGCCGAACCCCTATGACGGGGAAGTTACAGTGCTGGGCGTCACGAAGCGGGAGGGCATGCAGGCCGTAGAGCAGTATTACGGCCTGAGCAGGGCTGACACGATCGCCTTCGGAGACGGTGCCAACGACCTGCAGATGCTGGAATATGCCGGCATCGGAGTCTGTATGGGAGACGGAGCGGAATCCGCAAAGGCCAGGGCAGACCTGGTCACGGACGCCCTGGCCGAAGACGGCCTGCTCCACGCCATGGAGCGGCTGGGGCTTGTCTGAGAAGGGTGAGCCGGGAATGTCCCAATTGATTCATGAGTCCGGGGACGATACCGGCTGACGCCAAAAAAACGCGAGTCACCAGAGCCGTACCGGCTGATGCATGAGCACCAGCTGACGCCCAAAACAGCCTGTGAAGCTTGCAGCTTCACAGGCTGTTTCATTTTGGGCTGTTTTATTCAAGTCCGTTTCATTCTGGACTGACTTATTTTAGGCTGTTTCATCTTGGGCTGTATTATTTTAGGCCGTTCTATTCTGGTCCGACTTATTATGGTCCGTTTTATTTTGAGCTGATTCATTTTGAATCAGCCGGCAGATTCCCCGGCCCATATCTCGGCTCAATCGTCGCCCAACTCACTTCATCTCTCTGTAGTTTTCGGCGTCAATGACCTTTGATCCGGATCCGGTCCTGCGGGAGGATCCTCTCCTGCCGTTGCCTCTGCCACCGCGCGGATCTCCGTGGTAGACATACTCATCGACGCGGTTGTTGATCCAGAGGTCGGACAGGCCGTTGAAGATCAGGAAGCACCCGCCCAGGCGGACCATGGTGGAGGCGATGCCGAAGGCGTGGTTGACCAGGAGCATGCCCATAAAGATAGTCGCGATGGCGGCGAGGAGGGAGACCCACCATTTTCTGTCGCGGGCCCTTGAGAGGAAGAAAGTCTCCAGAAGATTTATGATGCCGCTGAAGACGATCAGAAAGCCGATGGCCGTGGGGATGATGGAGACGAAGTCCTCCGGATTGAGGAAGATCCATCCGCCGGCGCCGATCACGAGGAGGGGGGCAAAAAAGCCAAGGCTCAGCAGAGAGCCGCCGCGTCTGCCCCGGAAAAAGGAGATCATGGCTGTCAGGCCGACTGCCATGATGACTAGGCCGACCGCATAGGCCGCCGCGCGCAGGGCACCGCCCGGCCATAGCAGGAGCAGGACGCCCAGTATCAGGGATCCGACCGCAAATATCTTTCTGCTGTCCGATAAGTTTTTCATGATCTCCTCCTTCCTGCCAAATAAACTCTCACGGAGCCAGAACAGCTGCCGCAGTTCCAACAGCTGCCGCAGTTCCGACAGCTTGCGCAGTTCCGACAGCTGCCGCAGTCCCTTACTGCAGCGGGTTTTCCGCGCTGTTTTCCGCCCTTCCGGACTCTGTCTGTCCGGCATCCGCGCCCGCAGCTGCCGGGTCCTCTTTTTCCTGTCCGGGGTCTTTTTCCGCCAACATGTCGTCCAGGACGGCATAGATCTCCTCCCGGCCGGCTTTGGTCTGGCCGGACCAGGGGATGATGCGGATGGGGTCCGCTTCGGCCGTCCGGGGCAGGTGGCTCTCCTCCCTGAGGGTCCTGCGCAGGAGGTCGGTCTGCTTCCGGATCTGGCTGCGCTTGACCTTGTCGGCCTTGGTGGCGATGATGATGGGGGTCAGGCCCGCCTGGAGGATCCAGTCATACATCATGACATCCTGGCCTGTGGGCTCGTGGCGGATGTCCAAGAGAAGGAAGACCGCGCGGAGCTGGCTGCTGGTCCGCAGGTAGCGCTCGATCATCTTCCCCCACTGTTCCTTGACTTTTACATTGGCTTTGGCATAGCCGTAGCCGGGCAGGTCCACCAGGTGGAACTCCTTGTTGATCTGATAGTAGTTGATGGTCTGGGTCTTGCCGGGCTGGGCGCTGACACGGGCCAGGGACTTGCGGTTCATCAGCCCGTTGATCAGGGTCGATTTGCCGACGTTGCTTCTGCCCGCAAAAGCAAATTCCGGCAGTGTGCCTGCCGGAATCCTGCTGGTAACCCCGCAGACAAGTGAAAGCTCTACTGTTTTGATTACCATTATTATATCTCTTTCGCGTCTTTTGGGAAATCCTGTATTGTCTTATTCAAAAAAATCCCTTCCAGTGTACAGAATATTTAGTACACGGAATATTTAAAAGGCCTGTCCGGCACTGCCTCAGGCCCGGGTCACCTTGCGCTTTCTGCGCCTGGTCCCGGCGGGTCTGGCCTCCGGAGCGGGTTTCTCGGGAAGCGGGGGCTTCTCTCCGTGTTCGATCTTCGGGGCGGCCTTGCCCTCCACCGAATCCTTTGTGATGGTGCAGGACACGATGGTCTCGTCGGAGGGGATCTCGTACATGACATCCATCATGGTCTTTTCCATAATGGACCGGAGTCCTCTGGCGCCGGTGCCGCGCTGGACGGCCTTGTCGGCGATGGTCTCCACTGCGTCATCCTCATACTTGAGCTCAACCCGGTCGTAGGAGAAGAGCTTCTGGTACTGCTTGAGAATGGCGTTTTTGGGCTCCTTGAGGATCCGGACCAGGGCCTCCTTGTCCAGCTCGTCCAGGGTGACCACGACGGGGACACGGCCGATGAACTCGGGGATAAGACCGAATTTGATCAGGTCCTCGGGCAGGACGTTCTTGATGACGTTGCCGGCCTTCTTTTCCTCCTTGTCGGCGATCTCGGCGTGGAAGCCCATGGACCTCTTGTCCATGCGGTTGTTGATGATCTTGTCCAGGCCCGCGAAGGCTCCGCCGCAGATAAACAGGATATTGTTGGTGTCGATCTGGATCAGCTCCTGCTGGGGGTGCTTGCGGCCGCCCTGGGGAGGGACGGAGGCCACGGTGCCCTCAATGATCTTGAGCAGGGCCTGCTGGACGCCCTCGCCGGAGACGTCCCTGGTGATCGATACATTCTCCCCCTTCTTGGAGATCTTGTCGATCTCATCGACATAGATGATGCCGACCTGGGCGCGCTCGATGTTGTAGTCGGCCGCCTGGATCAGCTTGAGCAGGATGTTCTCGACGTCCTCGCCGACATAGCCGGCCTCGGTCAGGGTCGTGGCATCCGCGATCGCGAAGGGTACATTGATGATCTT
>CAMNFJ010000206.1:0-3332 GCA_946536955.1 uncultured Lachnospiraceae bacterium | reverse complement strand
AAGCGCACGCAGGCCCGCCGGATCATTTGATTCAGCCATATCTGCATGCGCTGTATATATTAGTCTTCCGTCTTATTCAGCTTGAGCGCTGTCATTATGATGTCCTTTCCGTCCGACAAAAAAAGTCAGGAAACAAAATCCATGACGCGAAGTTTTCAGCAAATCACCTCGATACTGTAAATTATAAAAATACGAATGAACTGTGTCAATTGGGAACACTTCTCTTCTCTTTGCAATCCACAAGCGCCTGCACTGAATCCCCGCGCAGTAGTGAGCTTTCTCTTTTATGGCGACTCCGTCGCTCTGCCTTCCGGAACCATGCGTGACCTTTCTACTTTTTTGCTCCTCTGTCGCTTTGCTTTTCGGAACCATGCGTGACCTTTCTACTTTTTTGTGCCTCCGTCGCTTTGACTTCCGAAAATATGCGTGACCTTTCTCTTTTTTTGCGCCTCCGTCGCTCTGCCTTCCGGAATCATGCGTGACCTTTCTCTTTTTTTGCGCTTCTGTCGCTTTGCCTTCCGGAATCATGAGCGGTAACGGCCGCCTCGCAGTCCCTCAGCGTGCCGCTCTCGTGCTCCTCGTGGACTGGCTCATTATTTATTTGGGCCGCGTTCTCATGTTATAATGAACTTACAGACTGGTTCCAAGTCTGAGATATCGTGCACAAATCACCAAGGCTCAAGACAGCAGGCTGTACTTATTCATGCTGTTTAAATTTGGAGGATTTTATGACTACCAAAGAGAGAATTAATGAAAAAAGGAAACATCTCAGGACAGGCCGGGCAGTTCTGACGGCGCTGACCACGCTGGCCGCAGTTCTGGCCCTGAGCCTCTCGGGCTGCGCGGGGACATCATCAGGATCATCCGCGGGCAAGGCACAGGAGACCGCCACGGAAACTTCCGGGGAGAGTGTTTCCAATAAAAATGCCTCTGGTAAAAGCGTCTCCACTGAGGGTATCTCAACCGAAAACAGGTCCGGTGAGGAAGGCTCCCCGGCCGCAGCCGCCAGCGAAGGACCCTCCGCCGCGGACCCCGCCTCGGAGGATGCGGCCGTTTACAGCTGCCTGATCGATACCTGCGCGGAATCGCTGGGCGCTAACGAATATGACGTCACCATCCCCTACGCAGTCATCCTCGGAAAGGATGAGAGCGACCCGGAGGACATCCGCGTCCTGCTCACCGGCTCGGTCGAATGCTGGAACCTGGAGGAGGGAGTCCTGGAGGCGGGAGCCTCCGCGGAGGTCACCGGCGCCGTCCACCTGAAAAAAACCGCGGACGGCTATGAAGCCACCTCCTTCGAGAATGTATGGGACGGCGAAGACTATGAAAAGACCGCAAAGCAGATTTTCGGGGACCACTACGATGCATTCACGAAATTGGACAGCGAAACGAAGGAAGCGGCGAGAAAACAGGCCATCAAGGACTACGTGACCCGGAACAGCCTCGAAATAACCGCATATAAAGACTTCGACGCAGACCCTGTGGACCTGTAGACCAGACAGACCTGCAGGAATTTTGACTTTGCCGCAGAAACCGGCTGAGGAATCTGCAGGGAACTGCCTGCTGGATGTACTGGAACTGCCTGCAGCAACCGCGGGGGACCTCCTGAAATATCTGCAGGGGGCTGCCTTCCGGATGTACTGGAACTGCCTGCAGCAACCGCGGGGGACCTCCCGAAATTTCTGCAGGGAACTGCCTGCCGGATGTACTGGAACTGCTCGCAGCAACCGCAAGGGACAATCTGCGGGATCAGCCGGGAACTGCCTTGACAGAATAATTAATGACCTGATGGAGAAAATGAATGGAGACAGCGACACGATCAAACTATGAAAAAATGATGGCTGAGGAAGAATATCACCCCGATCAGGAGCTGGGAGATATGGCATATGAATGCAGCAAGGGCCTGGTCCTGATCAACTCCCGGCCCCCGCGGGATCCGGAAAGACAGGCCTTTATGAAGTCTTTTTTCGCCAGCCTGGGAGAACGCGTGACGATCAAGGGAAACTTTAACTGCGACTACGGACGTCACATTTCCATCGGGGACGGGACCATCATCAACTGCAATGTGACGATCCTGGATACGAACAGGGTGACGATCGGCAGGGATGTATTTATCGCCCCCGGCGTCGTGATCAGCGCAGCGACACATCCGCTGGATGCTGAGCACAGAGTGCAGCGCTTTTTCCAGAGCCACCCCATCACGATCAAAGACCGCGCCTGGATCGGCGCGAACGCGTCCATTCTGACCGGAGTGACCATCGGAAGAAACGCCGTTGTAGCGGCGGGATCCGTTGTGGTCCGGGATGTCCCCGACAACTGCCTGGTCGGAGGCGTCCCCGCCGGATTCATCAAAATGATCCCGGAAAATGACGGGCAGCAGGCTTCAGATGAGGATTCTCCGGCTCCAGGAGCAGCAGGATCAATAGGATTAGAAAGCTATAGTCTGTGAAGAAAACATCCTGTTAAAAAGCAGAATGGCAGGTACATGGACCGTATTGTCTATTCATTTGTCGATAATGTTTTTAATCTGGAGATAGTACAATGGGCAAACAATCTTTCGGACAGACCACGGGGCCTGCATCCGGCTCCGGCAGTCCGCATTTCAGCATAGGCGAGCTGACTGTCAGCGCAATGCTTGTCGCCCTTGGGATCGTCTTATCCTTTGTCCGGATCCCCCTCTCCCAGGTCACAGAGATCACTCTGACCGGCCTGCCGATCGCCCTCGGCGGTTACCTTTTCGGGCCTCTTACCGGTTTTGTGATCGGCGCCCTGGTGGACGGGGGCGGCTGTCTGATCGCGCCCAAAGGCCCTTATTTTCCCGGTTTCACCCTGAGCAGCGGCCTGATCGGCCTGATCTACGGCCTGCTCCTGTACCGCGGTGTCTGGGAACGGAATCTGGGGGACAGCCGCCGGCAGATCCGGACCGCCGCCAGTGACGACAGGCAGGACGAAAAACATGGGGATCACACACAGGAGGATTACAGACAAAGAGATCACAGGCGGCAGGTGGAAAAAAATCAGGGGACAGCCCGGCTGCTCCGCGCGGGAGCCAAAGGCCTTGCGGTCCGGGTCGTCCTGGCGCATTTTCTGAAAACGCTTCTGATCAGCCTCCTGCTCAGCTGCTTCTGGCTGAGTGTTTTTTACGGGATGCCTTTCAAAGCGGTGTTCCTGATGAGCCTGCCCAAGGAGCTGATCAATTTTCCCATAGAGGCTTTTCTGATCTACAGCATGGTGAGGATAAGCGCCCGGCTGCCGCTGGGGATATAAACAAGGCCGTTGGCATATAAGAACGTTGGCATAGGAGGCCGTTGGCATATGAGACCCTTGGCATA
>CAMNFJ010000205.1:0-3365 GCA_946536955.1 uncultured Lachnospiraceae bacterium | reverse complement strand
TGGAATTTCTCCGGCAGGGGAGTAAGGGACTTGGAAAGGAGGGTGAGCTCTTTGGCGTGGACGGAAATCTCACCGGTCTTGGTCTTGAAGACGAAGCCCTTGACGCCGATGATGTCGCCGATGTCCATTTTCTTGAAGCCCTTGTAGGCCTCCTCGCCGATCTCGTCGCGGGCGACGTAGACCTGGATGCGGCCGTCTCTGTCCTGAATGTTGCAGAAGGAGGCCTTGCCCATGACGCGCTTGAACATCATGCGGCCCGCGATGGAGACGTCCTGGTTCTCGAGCTCGTCAAAGCTGTTTTTGATCTGCTCGCTGTGGTGGGTCTGGTCGTATTTTACGATGGCAAAGGGGTCATTGCCCGCTGCCTGCAGCTCTGCCAGCTTGTCGCGGCGGACCTTCTGCAGCTGAGAGACGTCCTGTGTCTTCTGCTGGTTCTTCTGCTGATTCTTTTCTCCCATAAAATGTTGCTCCTTCTATCTGCGCGGCTCCGGGATGGTTTCTGCGCTTTCTATTTGTCTTGGATGGCCGGATTCTCCCTGCAGGTCAGGGCAGGGAACCCAAAGTATTGCGTTTTGGCGCCTGTGAGGGGCTCTCCCTGCAGGTCAGGGACAGGGGAACCCAAAGTATTGCGTTTTGGCGCCTGTGAGGGGTTCTCCCTGCAGGTCAGGGCAGGGGCCGGTCCGGTATACCGGTTCAGTTCTGGCTGGACTTGCGGATCTCAAGGACCTTATATTTAAATTCGCCCGCGGGGGTCGCGACGGTGACAACGTCGCCGACGGCGGCGCCGATCAGGGATTTGCCGACGGGGGACTCGTTGGAGATCTTGTTCTGCAGGCTGTTGGCCTCGGTGGAGCCGACGATGCGGTACTCCTCGACGTCGCCTTCCTCAAGGTCTTTGATCTTGACGGTGCAGCCGATGTTGATGCGGTCGGAGGTGACATCCTCCTCGGCGACGACTTCGACGTTCTTGAGGATCTTTTCGAGCTCCTCGATCCTGGTCTCGATGTCGCGCTGTTCGTCCTTGGCTGCATCGTACTCGGCGTTCTCGGACAGGTCGCCCTGTTCGCGGGCCTCTTTGATTTTCTGGGCAACCTCCTTACGGCGGACTACCTTCAGTTCATGTAGCTCGTCCTCATATCTCTTGAGGCCTTCATATGTCAGGATATTTTTCTTTTCTTCCATGATTTCCTCCCTGCGCATCTGCGTGTGTTCTGGCTGAAATGTATCTCCGAATTGATTTTAAATAGTATTTTTCTTCTGCAGGCCGGCTTTCGCAGCCGGAGGAAACCCGGTTTTTGAAAGCAATGGCAAAATATTATATACAAATATAATGAATTCTGTCAAATAAAAGTTGCGGGCACCGGGCCGCATTTCAGAGTGGAATTTAACTTTTCACTTCAGCAGCCGGCGGGCGGGCTGACAATAAAAAGCTGCGGACGCCGGGTTGCCCGGCTTCCTTTCTTCTGTCCGGGCTTTTTATACGGTTTTTCAGAATATTTCAGTTCTTCTGCTCGGTCCGGCACTCCTTTCTGATCACCATGGGCCAGACCACGATCCCGAAAATTACCATCAGGAACCTGGCCAGGAAGTTGCCCCAGTGGCCGCCCAGGGCCAGTACGATGGTGGCCGGAGCGAAATACTCGCTCCATGCTAACATGATTCCAAATCCGACGCAGGAGAGAACGGGAAGGTTGGAGGCACCTGCCGGGATCTCATAATGCGTGTAGTGCCTGTCGATATAGCTTCCGATCATAAAGCCGGTGAAGCCGCCGCAAGCCTTGAAGGTGTCGTTCATCATCTTCTGCGGATCGACCAGGAGTTTACCTCCCACATAGTCCATGGGATAGGGTTTGAACATAATGTAGATCAAGACCAGGACGACAAGCACCAGGCCGGCGGCCGTCAACCGGTCGACCAGCTTTTCATTGCCCTCCACACGCTTTTGAACAAAGCCGACCAGAGCGATCAGGATAATACTTTCCGTAAATCCCACCACGACGTCCTGGGGTGTATGGACTCCCAGGAAATTTCTGGAAAAGCCGGTCAGGGTGATCAGAATGCCGCACAGAACTGCCAGCCATCTTCTCTTTGGCCTCTGCCAGACAAGGGCGGTTCCGTACATCGTCGTCGCGACCATAGTGTGTCCGCTCGGGAAGGAATATCCCGTGGCAGCCACCTTGGAGTCACCGGCGGGCTCGATCAGGTCCGACCGGATCCAGGGCCGGTAGGCGCAGACAGTCAGCTTCAGGATCCCGTTGACCAGCTCCCCGCTCCAGATCGTCGCGATGAAGCGGTATCCCCACTTCTTGCATACGCACCAAAAGACGACATAGGGCAGGAAGGGCATGATGTCCACGGCAAGCTTGGACAAAGCATTGAAAAACTCGTCAAAGAATCCTCCCGTGGCCAGTCTGATTCCCTGTAAAAACAAAAGGTATTGGATGTCTAATTGCATGTTTGTTCACCTCCATACTGTTGATTGATCTAATAGTGCAAGCGATTATATGGCGCACCTGTCGTCTTCTGCAGGTCCCACCAGGCCTTTTCCTCGAGGGATCGTTTTTCAGGCCAACTCAGGCCTTTTTCCCCAGGGTGATCATTTTTCAGGTCCCGCTCAGGCCTTTTCCCGGGAGCCATTTCTCAGGTTTTTTTCCCCAGGGGGATCAGGTATGGTCCGAACCTCCTGTTGAAGGCCGCGATGACCCGTCCTGTGCCCAGCATCCCCGCCAGGGTCCCGATGCCGATCCCGATGATGCGGCGCGCGCAGACGAGCGTGAGGATGCATGTAAACAGGACGCAGCTGATATCCACGATGTTTTTGGTCAGCCCCAGCTCCAGGCCGGTTCTGTCGGAGACTGCCTGGACGATCCCGTCTCCGGGGCTAGCGACCAGGCGCATATCCAGTGTGAGGGCGGCGCCGCAGCCGATCAGGATGATGGCCAGCACCAGCACCGCGATCCTGGCCGGAAGAGCCTCCGGCGCGGGGATCACCGCGGCATAGAGGTTGAGGAGCCGGGTGAAGACGATGCTGAAAGGCAGCTGCAGAAGGTCTATGACCAGCTGCTTTTTCACGTCGGAGGGCGCCCGCTTTCCGGGCAGGAGGTGCAGAACGATCTCGACCGCGATAAAAAAGCAGTAGAGGATGAAGGTCGCGTCCCCCAGCCGGATTCCGCTGAGTTCAGAAATACTGAAGGCGACTGCTATGATCGCGGAGGCGCCAAGCTTTGTCTTGGTGCTCAGCGTCAGGCCCAGCGCCAGGATGCATATCCCCAGAATATAAAAGAACAGCCGCGCGCCGGTCCGGTTCCCTGTCTCTCTTGTGCGGTCACTTTCCATACAGACCCCTTTCTTAAATACAGCTCGCA
>CAMNFJ010000204.1:0-3459 GCA_946536955.1 uncultured Lachnospiraceae bacterium | reverse complement strand
CCCGGGCGCCCTCCCGGGACACGTGGACAGCAGGGCCCTGGTTTGCTACAATAATACCGTTTGACATCAAATATATGAACAGGAGGTCGTGACCGCAGAGTATGAGCAGAATCTATATTATTACGGGAAAAGGCGGTGTCGGGAAGACAAGCGTGGCATCCGCCCATGCAGTGCGCAGCGCGCAGGAGGGAAAGAACACACTCCTGGTCAGCGCGGACATGGCCCACAACCTGGGGGATATTTTTCAGGTCAGGGCGGGAGGCAAGGTAGTTGAAATCGCTCCCTGCCTCTCCCTGCTGGAGCTGGATCCATATATGCTGATGCGGGAGGAATATCCCCATATCAATAAGGCCATTGCGGACCTGTCCGGCAAGGCCGGCTTTGCCATGGACCAGGTCGGAGAGACCTACATGATCCCGGGGATGGAGAATCTTTTTTCCCTGCTCAAGATCCGGGACCTGTATCTGAGCGGAAAATATGACCGGATCATTGTGGACTGCGCCCCGACCGGGGAGACCCTGTCCCTGCTCAAGCTTCCGGAGCTCTTGTCCTGGTATGTCGAGAAGTTTTCGCCGGTCGGCAGGACCATGACCCGGGTCCTGACCCCGGTCGCGAAGCTGCGCTACCGGATGCAGCTGCCCGATGAGGCCGCCATGGACGAATTCGGCCAGCTCTACGGCAAGCTCGTCATGCTGCAGGACCTGCTCAAAAACCCGGAGACCTCCCGGGTCCGCCTGGTCTGTATCCCTGAAAAAATGGTCGTCGAGGAGACCAGGCGCAGCTATATGTACCTGAATCTCTACCACTATCCGGTGGATACAGTGTTTATCAACAGGATCCTGCCGGAGGATACGGGCAGCTCCTTTATGAAGGGCTGGCAGCAAATCCAGAAAGGCTATCTGGAAGAGCTGGAGAGCGTTTTTACCGATCTGACCATTACCAGGATCCCCTGGTACCCCTCCGAGATCCGCGGGATGGAGGCCGTCAGGCGGCTGAGCGAAGAAGTGCTGGGGGACCGGGACCTCTTTGACAGGCCGGTCCGGGACGACAATGAAGTCTACAGCCCAATCGAGGGCGGCTACAGCCTGACCATCCGTGTGCCCGGAGCGTCTCAGGAGGAGGTCGAGGTCTTTCCCAGGGCCATGGATGTCGACATCCGGATCCGCAACCAGCTGCGCAGCATCCCCCTGCCGGGCGTCCTGCGCGGAGCCCGCATGACCTCCGCCACGGTGAATGAGGGGTGCCTCACCATCTGCTTCGCCCTCCCGGAAAGGGAATAGGGACCGGCAGCTCAGAAAAGAAGGTCCGCTCCGCCGCGCAGGCACGGAAAAAACGTCCGTCGGGAAGTCGGTCGATCCGCTTTGCTGCACAGGTTCGGAAAAGAATGTCTGCTTCTCCGCGCAGGCAAAAAAAGAAGGTCCGGAAAGCCCGGACGATAAGAAAAAAATACATCGAGAAAGAAGAGACCTATGAGAATATTGATCTATACAGGGAAGGGCGGCGTAGGAAAGACCAGCATCGCCGCAGCGACAGCCGTCCGCATGGCCCGGGCCGGGAAAAAGGTCCTGGTCATGAGCACCGACCAGGCCCACAGCCTGGGGGACTCACTGGGCATGGACCTGGGCCCGCAGCCCGTGCAGGTATTTCCGGGCCTGGAGGCCATCGAGATCGACCCCTCCAGGGAGAGCCGCCGCGCCTGGGGAACCCTGCAGGACTACCTCAGGCAGCTGATCGACCAGCAGGCCAACGGAGGGATAGAGGCCGATGAAGTCCTGCTCTTTCCGGGCCTGGAGGAGCTCTGCTCCCTGATCCGGATCCTGGACGCGTACGAAGAGGGAAAACATGACGTGATCGTCGTGGACTGCGCTCCGACCGGGGAGACCCTGGCCCTTCTGCGCTATCCGGAGCGCCTGTCCGTCCTGGCTGACCGCCTCCTGCCCATGCTGCGGGGAGTGACGGGCATTTTCGGCGGCCTGATCTCCAGAAAGACCACAGTCCCCAAGCCCAGAGATATGGTCTTTACGGAGTTCGGCGCCCTCGTCAAGCGCCTCAACGCCCTCCAGCAGATCCTCCGCGACCGGTCCGTGACCAGCATGCGCATCGTGACGACCCCCGAGCGCATCGTCCTGGAGGAGGCCCGGCGCAGCTTTACCTGGATCTGCGAATACGATTTCGGTGTGGATGCGGTCTTCATCAACAAGATCTATCCCGAAGAAGCCATGAAGGGATATTTCGAGGGATGGAGGCAGATGCAGGAGGAGAGCCTGGCCATCGCCGCCCAGAGTTTCCCCGGCCGCAGACAGTTCTCCCTGGCCCTGCAGGACCGGGAGATCCGCGGGGTGGACCGCCTGGCCAGTGCGGCGGACCTGCTCTACGGGGACGCGGACCCGGCGGAGATCTTCTGCCGCGAGGAGGCCTTTTCCATGGAATATGACCTGGAGACAGGCGTCCGCAGCCTCATCATCTCCCTGCCCTATGCCGATGAAAGGGACGTCCGGGCGGAAAAAGAGGGAGACGACCTGCTCCTCTACGTTCGCAATGAGGTGCGCAGACTTCGTCTCCCTGATATTCTGTGCCGCCGGGACCTCGCCGGGTGGAAGCTCACCGATGGCCGGCTGATATTAAAATTTGATTACCCCTACCAGAGGGGGAAATAACTCACTCGTCCTCCAGCGAATGCATCCTTCTGACAGTGACCTTCTGGTCATAGCAGGAGAAGACATCGTCGACAAAGGCCTTTTCCGGAGCGGGAGAGAGCAGGCTGACGATCGGGACTACGATGAGGCCGGCGATCATGGCCGCGGCGCCCGCGTTGATGGGGGACTTGATGAAGTGCAGGAACATGTTGGAAACCGTGATGCCTACACCGGTGATGTAGCTGGCCCAGACCGCCGCCTTGGAGATCCGTTTGGAGTAGAGGCCGTACATGAAGGGCGCCAGGAAGGCACCGGCCAGAGCACCCCAGGAGATACCCATCAGCTGAGCGATGAAGGTGGGCGGGTTGAGGGCGATGACGACGGAAAGGACGATGAAGAAAGCGACCAGGACCCGCATGATGACCAGCTGGGTCTTTTCCGACATATCCTTCACGAAGGTCTCCTTGAGGAAGTCCAGGGTCAGCGTGGAGCTCGATGTGAGCACCAGGGAGGACAGGGTGGACATGGAGGCCGAGAGCACCAGCACGATGACGATACCGATCAGGATATCGGGAAGGGTCGAGAGCATCTGCGGCACGATCGAATCGTAGGCGATGGTCCCGTCGGGCTTGTAGATGGCGGGGGAGTCAAAGAGACGCCCGAAGCCGCCCAGGAAGTAGCAGCCGCCTGCCACGATCACGGCGAAGAAGGTGGAGACGATGGTTCCGGTCTGGACCGCCTTCTCATCGCGGATGGCATAGAACTTGTGGACCATCTGGGGCAGGCCCCAGGTACCCAGGGAGGTCAGGATGACGACGCCCAG
>CAMNFJ010000203.1:0-3479 GCA_946536955.1 uncultured Lachnospiraceae bacterium | reverse complement strand
GTCAGGCCGTCCTGGGCCATCATGGTCTTCATGACGGAGATATCCGAGGAAATATCCCAGGCCATATCCTGGAACATGCTGTCAAGCAGGTTCTCGAAGGCCTCGTTGATGGTCCCCAGGGCCTCCCTGATCTGCTCCCTGGTGGAGGTGATGTTTTCTCCCTGGACCGGCTGGCGGTCCAGCTCCCCGTAGGCCTCCAGGAGCTTCATGGTCGTGGGCAGATAGTAGACCATCAGCCTCCTGAGCCCGGACGCGCTGGACGGATCCTTGCGGACCTGGTCGATGATGCGTTTCATGGTGATCTCCAGGTGAGCGAGCTGGGCGGAGATCTCCTCGTCCTCGATCTCGGTGTTGAAGCGCCGGATCCTGCCTATATAGAGAAGGCCCTCCTCGACGATCTTGCGGGCATCCGCAGGGAGCTTCTGGTCCTCCGGTGTGAGCTTAAGGTCATCGGACACGCTCCGGTCCTGCGCGGCGGCAGCTTCCATGTCCTGTCCGGCCCCCATTTCCTGCATGCGGGTCTTCGCCTTTTCGGCCTCACTTGCCGCCCGCTCCCTCTCCAGGCGCAGGTACTCATTGTAGAGGTCCTCCGACAGGATCAGGGTCGTCTTCTGGCGGTCAAACCAGGCGGCCGGCAGCATATCCTCGCTCATCATCTTCTCGAGATTGTTGAGGACCGTCTCCCGGCTCTCGCCCATGGCGCGCGCCAGCTTTCCGATTTCCACATACTCGCCGGTCCCCGCGATCTTTCCGTATTCATAGTACTCCCTGACCAGCTTTTTCCGCTCCTGCCCCTTTTTGACCAGGATGCCGCCCAGGATCGCAAGTCCGGCGCATATGACCAGGGCAAAAATGCTCCCGGCATTGAAAAAGCCCCCTGAATGGGGCATGAGCAGCCCCAGCATACCTGTCATGAATGTATCCAGCAGGGCCAGCCCCGCGAACACAAAGCTCACAATGCCGCCGACGATACTGCCCAGCCCGCTGCTCTTGCTCACCTTCCTCTGCAGAAAGGGAGAGATCCGGCTGCTGTAGGTCGTGTGATGGGACGCGCCCCGGGCCCGCTTCATATATTCCTCTGTCTGATTCACGGAGGACCGGCCCGCATGCCCGTAGGTCCGGCCTCCCTCCCGCGCGCTCCCCGCGCCGGGGGTCCCGAATGCCTCCTGCATACGCTCCGAGAAACTCTGCGCAGCATTCGCCGCCGTCCCGGCCGCAGCTCCCGTCACATTGCGGAGCGTATCATTCAGGCCGGAAAAATCCCCGCGGTTGACAGCGTCATTGACCGCATCCATGATCTCGCTTCCGATCCCGTTTATATCCTTAAAATCCATATTTTCTTCCTGCCTCTGAACCGCCGGGCCACCGGGCCCGCGGCTGAATTTCCACTGTTTCTGCGCCCGCCCGGGCGGACACCTACCAATCTATTATACGTTACTGTACACGCCCCTCGAAGGGCGTGTACATGTAACGTCGCGTTCAGCGATTCCAATGCGCTTACGCGCCGCTGAACGCCGTTAAACTCGGGTTTTGCGCAAAGAACGTGCGCAAAACACCTCGCGTTTCAGGCAGGCCTGAACTGTAACTATTATACCCCATCAAATCCCAAAAGAACACTGCTTGCGTTATTGAGTTTAAAAAGTATAATGTAATTTATCGGCTCCTTAAGGAGCCGGTAAATTAGCGAGCAAAAATGCCAGAGGCATTTTCGCGAGCCAATGAAAGCACTTCCGGCGGATATATATTTTTTTCAGGAGAGGACACCACCATGCAATTCATCTACCCTGCAGTATTTTGTAAAAAAGACGACGGCGGCTACCGCGGCTACTTCCCGGACCTGGACCAGTGCTTCGCCGAGGGCGATACGCTCGACGAGGCTCTCAACAGCGCCATCGAGGAGGCCAGGACCTGGATCCAGGTCGAGCTCGAGGACTCCTTTGAGCTCCCCTCCGTCACACATCCGGACGATCTTGATCTCAGGGAAGGAGAATTTGTCAGAAACATCGCCGTCACGATCCGTCTGACTGACGGATGGGATGAATAACAGGGAGATGCCATGCATCAGGATATGACCCAGGGAAACATCCTGCCCGTCATCCTGCGTTTTACCTTTTCCCTTTTTATCGGAAATGTTTTTCAGCAGTTCTATAATATGGCGGACACCATCATTGTGGGCCGTTATCTTGGCGCCGCGGCACTTGCCGCTGTCGGGGCGACAAGCACGGTCTCTTTTTTGCTACTCGGATTTGCCATGGGGCTGGCCGCCGGCTTCGCCGTTCTGACCGCCCAGCGCTTCGGCGCCGGCGACCGGGACGGAGTCCGGATCAGTGTCGCCAGCGGCATCATGCTCACCGTGATCTTTTCCGCCCTTCTGACCCTTGCCGGCCTGGCGCTGGTTCCCCGGCTCCTGGCCGCCATGAACACGCCCGCGGATATCCTCGCGGACGCGCAGAAATACATGATGATCATCTGCAGGGGGCTTGCCGCCTCCATGTTCTACAACCTGCTCTCCTCTTTTCTGAGGTCTGTGGGCAACAGTCGGGCTCCCCTCTTTTTCCTGGTCCTCTCCTCGGGACTCAACATTTTTCTGGATGCCTTTTTCATCATCCGCTTCGGGATGGGGGTTGACGGAGCCGCCCTGGCGACGGTCCTGTCCCAGGCAGTCTCCTCCCTTCTCTGCCTCGTCTACATCCTGCTCTTCGTGCCGGTCCTGCTCCCGGGCCGCAATCACTGGCGCTTTCACAGGGAGGCCGCCGCGCACCAGCTCCGCATGGGCGTTCCCATGGCTCTCCAGTTCTCTGTCACGGCGGTCGGCACCGTCGTCATGCAGTCCGCGGTCAACCTCTTCGGCTCCATGGCCGTCGCCGGCTTTATCGCCGCCTGGCGCCTGCAGAACGTCCTGACTCAGGGCATGGTCGCCATGGGCCAGACCATGGCCTCCTTCTGCGGACAGAACTTCGGCAAAAAAGACCTGCCCAGGATCCGGGAGGGCGTCCGGACCGCCGTCCGGGTCGAAGCGGTCTACTCCATCGTCTCGGGGGCGGCCGTCATCATCTTTCTCCCGGTCTTCATGCGGCTCTTCTTTTCCTCAGCTGCGGAAATGGAAGCCCTCATGCCCTGGGCCAGGATCTACACAGTGGAAACAGCCGTCTTTTTCATCCCCCTCAGCATGATCTTCATCTACCGCAATGCCATGCAGGGCTGCAGCAGGTCCTTCCTGCCCCTCATGGGCGGCGTCGTGGAGATGGCCGCGCGCGTCTTCTGCGCCCTGATTGCCATGCGGCTGCACAGCTACTACCTGGCCGCCGGCTGCGACGGAGCCGCCTGGATCACGGCGGGACTCTTCCTCTTTGTCTCCTACACCTCCATGATGCGGGAGCTGGAAGAAGACCAGCGGATGTCCACCGGAAATGCCTGAAAAAAAAAACGGAGCTGTCATCCAGCTCCGTTTTTCAGCACTTGTCACCTGGGATGGAAGG
>CAMNFJ010000202.1:0-3518 GCA_946536955.1 uncultured Lachnospiraceae bacterium | reverse complement strand
AAAGGCCTTGTTGACCATGTCCATTTCCTTCTTGCAGTCGCCGTAGGTGAAATCCATCTCCTTGCCGCCGACGATGGCCGGCATGTCCTTCATGTCCGCGGGGACGGTCCAGTCCAGAGTCACGTTGGTGAAGGGCGCCTGGGTGCCCCATCTGGAGGGGGTGTTGACGCCGTAGATAAAGGACTGGACGCACTGGAGGACATCCTGGTAGGACAGGTTGTCGACCTTGACGAAGGGGGCCAGGTAAGTATCAAAGGAGGAAAAAGCCTGGGCGCCCGCCCACTCGTTCTGCATGATGCCCAGGAAGTTGACCATCTGGTTGCAGAGAGTGCAGAGGTGCTTGGCCGGTGCGGAGGTGATCCTGCCGGGCACGCCGCCGAGACCCTCCTGGATCAGCTGCTTGAGGCTCCAGCCCGCGCAGTAGCCGGTCAGCATGGAGAGGTCGTGCAGATGGATGAAACATTTGCGGTGGGCCTGGGCGATCTCGTCGTCATAGACCTCGGTCAGCCAGTAGTTGGCCGTGATCGCGCCCGAATTGGACAGGATCAGGCCGCCGACGCTGAGGGTGACCGTGGAGTTCTCCTTGACGCGCCAGTCCTTCTCCGCCCCGATATAGCCGTCGACCAGCTTCTTGTAGTCCAGCAGGGTCTGCTTGGTGTCGCGGACCTTCTGGTGCTGGCTGCGGTAGAGGATGTAGCTCTTGGCCGTCCTGGGATACCCCGCCTTCATCAGGACGCTCTCGACCCGGTCCTGGATCTCCTCGACCTCCGGGACCACGTCCGCCGCATCGCGGAAGCCGCTCATCAGGATCAGGCCCATGGCCCGCGAAACGGACGACACGTCTCTGGCGTCCACCTCGCCCGAGGCGATAAAGGCCTTGGCGATGGCGTTCTCTATCTTGGTGATATCAAAGTCCACGACTCTCCCGTCGCGCTTTTTGATCTGTGTGATGCTCATAACTATACTCTCCCTTTTATCTTCTCATCTCTTTCCGTGAAAAAATGCGGCCCTTTTTAGCCGGTCCGCTTTCTTTTTCAAACTGCTCTGAAGTCTGTCTGATCTGCACTGAGCTCTATCTGAACAGAGCTGCAGCGACAGTCTTTTTTTCCTGTAAGACAGCAGTGCACCCCCACTGAGCGGGCGTGCACTACTACTATATCCATATTTAGTTCGGAATTCAAGGAGGAAACACTATATATTGATGAAAATACAGTGTATTTTTCCGGGGACTGAGAGATGGGCGGCGGGGAGGTGTGGCAGGTGGGATAACAGGGGGACAGGCACTGTGTCACACTGTCCCCCTTTCGCACTCCAGCCACACCGTTCCCAGTGCCAGCGACTGTGCCCTGTCACGCCCTTGCCGCCACTTTCTGCAGGAGCGCGCAGTTTTCAAAATACCCCATGGTGATCCCTGCTTCGCCGATGATGCGGGCCTTTTCGGGCTTCACGCCTTTTTTGAAATCGGCGTGGTAGTCGGAGCCGCCGGAGATGATGGAGACTCTGTCTGTATAGCGGCCACGGATCTCTCGCTCGATATCGCCGGGGGGCATGGTTCCGCCGTAGCTGGTCTTGGTGTAGGGATAGCAGGCCTCGATGCCGTCGAGTCCGGCCTCGATCAGGCGGTCGATGTAGGCGGCCCTGGTCATCGTGCCGGCCGCAGGGCCTGTCATATTCCCGGGCATTCCTGCTTCCTCGGTGCCACCCGTTCCGTCGTCTGTTCTGTCCTCCATCGTGGAAGCCGGAAGTCTCACGGGCTCGTTGACCAGGAAGGGATGGGCCATGATGGCGATGCCTCCGCAGCGGTGGATCTCCCGGATCACGCTGACCGGGTCGGGCTTCTGCCGCAGGACCTGGTAGGCGGGGGAGTTTTTGACCAGGAGCTTGGCCGCGCTCCAGTCAGGCTGGTAACCCTTGCGGGCCATGAGTTCAAAGATCATCTTCTTCTGGACCTGGTCCTCCCGGATGGGATTTCCTCCGTTCTCAAGGACTTCCTCCCAGGTCATCCGCATGCCGTCGGCGTCCAGGCGGCGGACCAGTTCCCGGTAGCTGCGGATCTTGGACTCCACGACCTCCCGCTCCAGCTTGTCAAAAAAGGGATCGTCCCAGTCGCAGCCAAAGCAGACGATATGGCAGTCCTCCACCGTCGTTTCGCAGGAGATCTCAATCCCGCGCAGGAGAAGCAACCCTCTGGAGCGGGCGTAATCGACGGCGTCCACCCTCTTACGGGAGACGGCACTGTCGGATGTGCCACCAGCAGGCGCATCTGCACCGGTGTTGTTTACAATCTCGATCTCCTTAGGCGGGCGGATGTCGTGGTCGGTGATCGCGATCACCTTCATGCCCAGGTCTGCCGCATGGTCGATCAGCTGCTGCGGCGTATCCGCGCCGTCGGACCTAGTCGTGTGGCAGTGCAGATCCACAGGGTAAGCGGGGCGGTATCCGGGGAAATCAGCAGAACCCCCGGAAAGGGTTTCCTTTTGCAGTATCATTATTCAATATCCTCTGTTTTTCACTCTTTCCGGCCATGCCGCTCGTCAGAGCGGCACTGCGAGGAGAAAGCCCGGGACGGGTTTCTCCGACGCAATCACAGGTGCCTGGGCCCGCGGCACAGGCACCGGAGTGCGCAGGCAGCGCTTTTCTTTTTTCCACATGGGTTCCAGGAACTCAGGCACCAGGAAGATTATCGTGCTATCGGGGATTGTTTTCCGGCTCTCCATACGAGAAAGCCAGTTCATCCGGTATATGATGCCTGTCCCCGATAAAGAGAATCTCCGGTCTCCCGGTTTCATCGATCTGTACACAGCTCACACTCACGTTATAGAGGAGAAAGCGGTGCTGGTGCTCAGCCGGGATCCCCGATGCAAAGTTGAGGAAGGACTGGATCGCGGTCCCGTGCCCTGCCAGGACAATGGTCTTTCCCTGGTGATCGCGGGCGATCCGCAGGACAGCGTCCCTCATGCGGCCGTAGACATGTTCCATCGATTCACCGCCGGGCGGCAGCGCATGGGCTCTGTCCTCGGCGAGGATATAGAGTCTGTAGAACTCCGGAAATGCCTCCCGGATTTCTCCTTTTGTCATTCCGTCCACCTCTCCAAAATCAATCTCCAGGAGGTCCGGATCCACGATGACGGGGACTGGCTGCTTTTGTGAACTGAGCGCATAGTCCAATGTTTTTCGCGCCCGCTGAAGGGGACTCGTGACCCCGAGGTCCACATGGATATCCCTGAAATACTCCTCCAGAAGAGCGCCCTGCCGCTCCCCGTACTCATCCAGCGGTATGTCCGCGCGCCCCTGATACCTGAGCTGTTTGTTCCACTCTGTCGTCCCGTGGCGCACAAGGTAAATGGTCGATTTTTTCATATTGGCGGTTTTTCTCTCCTTAATATTTCTATGAGTCACTGGCGAGTCAACGGGGACGGTTCTGCTGACTCATCCCTTGGGAGTCCAAGTCAACGAGTCAACAGGGACGGTTCTCAATGTGGGCCAAATAACATCAAATAAATATCAACTTAATACAG
>CAMNFJ010000201.1:0-3531 GCA_946536955.1 uncultured Lachnospiraceae bacterium | reverse complement strand
TCTGGCGGCCAACTCTTCGTTAAAGATGCCTTTTGCGAATAAATAGATGGCGGTGTTTATGCTCTCCCAGGTGTAACAAGGGGTGTGGCAAGGGGTGTGACAAAGGGACAGGCACTCTGTCACAGCATTGTGACAGAGTGCCTGTCCCTTTGTCACACCGTCCCCTTGTCACATCACACCCCCTTGTCACACATAAAAGGCACCGGGCCGCTGTCTCCAGCGGTCCGGTGCCCGTATTATTTACAAGATAATAATTGATCAGTCAGGCAGTATGCGTGTCGCCCACACAGCATCTCTGTTGCCGATCGAGGTCGCAATGATGCCGCGGTCCTCACTGAAGGCTTCGATGGTCTTTCCGTCTCCCGCGTAAAGGGCCACGTGGTAGACATAGCCGTTGGAGGCAAAAAAGATCAGGTCGCCGGGCGCGGCGTCTCCGATCGGGATCTGGGTCCCGTAGCGGGACTGATCATCCGCGACACGGGGCAGGTTGTAGCCGTAAAGGGCGTAGAGCTGTTTGACGAAGCCCGAGCAGTCACAGCCGTTGGTCAGAGAATTGCCGCCCCACTTGTAGGGGTTGCCGATGCATCTGGCAGCGGTCTGGATGAGGTCTGTCCGGATGGGGTTAAAGGGAACTCCCTCCTGGACCGAATTCAGGGTGTAATAGAGGGCGGCGTTTTCAGCGGGGCTGACCAGCTGTTCTGCCCTGGTCATCGTGGCCTCGCCTGTGCGCTGGACAATCTTTTTGGCCGCATTGCCGGTCGTGAGGCCGGCGGTCTGGGTAAAGCCGCGGACATTGCCGGATTCCACATAGGCCCACTTGTCGTTGG
Source organism: uncultured Lachnospiraceae bacterium (assembly GCA_946536955.1). Lineage (GTDB taxonomy): Bacteria > Bacillota > Clostridia > Lachnospirales > Lachnospiraceae > CAG-791. Next base: position 2,704 of record CAMNFJ010000201.1, on the reverse strand, counting down.
CCTGGAGGATCACATAGCAGAGGCCGCCGGGGGCCAGGTGGCCGACTTCACGGGCGCCCTCCTGGGCTCCCTCCAGGATGGCCGTGTCCGCGTCGGCGATGGCGTACTGCTTGTCGACGACTGTGGACTTGGTCGTGCATCTCCTGTAGGCGAAGGCGTTGTTGTCTCCGGCAGGTATGAGCTCTGTGGCAAAGTGCATATATGGCTCTGCAGAGCCTGTCTGTCCTGTGTTGACCTGCAGGGAACTGAGGGCTGTGTCGGCATCTGTACCGCGCAGGACCTGGCCGGCGGGGACAAAGCCCCTGACGGTACCGGATTCCACATAGAGCCAATTGTCCTTTTCCTCGCTCAGGACATAGAGGGCATCATTGGCGGAGAGCTCTCCGATCTCCCTCGCTCCCTGGTCCATGTCCTCATAGACTGCCTGGGGAGCCGGGGCGACAGCCAGGTCTTTTTCCACCGTATAGAAACGGAAGCCGTCATTGAGGATGGAAAGACCCGATACGATGTTCTGGCTGGCGATCAGCTGTTCGTTGGAGCCGTTGTAGCCGGATGCCTGAGAGTATCCGCCGGGAAACTCGCCCGGATTGAGGACGGTCTCAAGACCTGTCAGGGATGCGCCCCACATATTGCTCTGAGCGGCGTAGGGCTGGGCTGCCAGCACCGGTGTCGTGATCGTGGGATCGATCTGGGACAGAGGGGCTGTGATGGGCAGGAAGGGATCGACGGCGGGAACCTGCTGGCCCGCAGGCACTCCGGTGGTCCCGGGCGCATAAGGCACATTGGTGGATATATCCGGCAGGACCGGTGAAGGCGGGACTACGAAGGGAACCCCGCTGTTCGTGCTGTCCCCGGAGTCCATATCCATATTGTCCGGCATGGGAACATTGTCAAAGAAGGAAGGCCTTTTCCTGCTGCTGCCTGTATTGGTGCCTGCCTGTGCGGCGTCGTCCTTTGTGCTGCCGCCTGTGGAGGCCTCATCCTTTTTGCTGTCTCCTGTGGAGGAGCTGTCATTCTTTTTGCTGTCCCCCGCGGAGGAACTGTCGTCCTTTTTGCTGTCTCCCGAGGAGGAACTGTCGTCTTTTTTGCTGTCTCCAGTGGAGGAACTGTCGTCTTTTTTGCTGTCTCCCGAGGAGGAGCTGTCGTCCTTTTTGCTGTCTCCTGTGGAGGCAGTATTGTCCTTCGCGCTGTCTCCTGTGGAGGCAGTATCGTCTGCAGCACTGTCTCCGGTCGAGGGATCGGTTTTGCCGCTTCCCTGATCATCGTCGTCAGGGTCGGTCGTCTTCCCTCCCTCTTCTCCGGACTCTCCTGTGTCCGATCCGGTTCCGGAATTTTCCTCGTCCTCGCCCGATCCGCCTTCGCCGTCCTTATTGCCGGAGGGATCCTTCTCCCCGTCTTCACTGGCGGGAGCCGTGGTGGCCGTATTGGATGATGTTGGAGGCATGACCTCAGCTGCGGGCTGGTCCGTGGGTGCCAGCGCGGGGTCGTTGGCCAGAGCGGGATCCGTGTTCTGCGGAGCAGCCGAAGCCGCCGCTTCCTGCTGGACCGTCTCCTGCTGAGCAGGTCCGGCAAGTCCGGGCGCAAGGATGATGCCGGGGACGGATCCGTTTCCAAACATAGAACCCTCATAGAGAGGCTCTCCCGCTCCCTCCTGCATCATGCCGTCGGCAGAGCTGTCAGACCAGTCTGACGGGCCGTCAAAAACGGAACCGCCTGTCAGAGAATCCGTCCCTCCTGCGCCGACACCTCCATAATAATCTGCCGCATATACAGACGCTGCAGGGCCTGCCGCGGAAACCATCGCGGAGAGCGCAAGGGCTGTAAAGCAGATTCCGGTCTTTTTGAAAAGTTCATTTCGTTTCAACTTTCAATACCTCTTTTGTTATTCCGTCTTTTCTTTGCGTGCTTCTTCCAGCTGGTCGATCACCTTGATCAGCAGGGCAACGGTCCCGTCGATCCCGAACAGGGAGGAATCGAGTGTCATATTGTAGGTCGAGGCCTCTTCCCATTTGCCCGATGCGTAGTAGTTGTAGTAGCTCTGGCGCTGGCGGTCGATCTTGGCCATGAAGTCCGTGATCCTCTTTCCATTCTGCTCCTGCTCGGTATATTCGGGGTAGGTCCGGACCCGGTTGATCCTGAACTCCTCGGAGGCGTGGATAAAGACATTGAAGACATCATCCCGCTCGGAAAGGGCCTCATCAGCGCAGCGGCCGATAAAGACGCAGGGGCCTTTTTCCGCCAGGGACTTGATGGTCTCGAACTGGGCCAGGAAGACCTTCTGGCTCAGAGGCATGTCCGTAAACGCGGCGGCTGCCCCGTGGCCGAAGGTATAGCTGTCCATGACCAGGTTGTAAAGGAAGGAGCTGGTGGGCCGCTCATCCTCTCTCTGGATGATCTCCTTGCAGTACCCGCTCTCTTTTGCAACCAGCGCAAGAAGTTCTTTATCGTAAAACTTGATCCCGTAATGCTCGGCGAGCTTTTTGCCGATCTCGCGGCCGCCGGAACCGTACTGTCTTCCTATTGTAATAATCGTATTCATATTCACCTCCATGTAGGGCAATGATGCCCTATGTCAGTATATATTTCGGGGTCGCGCGCCGGAAATTCCCCCCTGTCCTCTGGTCCGGAAGGATCATTCCGCTTTTGCGCAATCATATCGCACCCTTCATTATAGCCTCAGGAAATGTAAAAAGCAAATAGTTAG
>CAMNFJ010000200.1:0-3609 GCA_946536955.1 uncultured Lachnospiraceae bacterium | reverse complement strand
GGGACAGGCACTCTGTCACACTGCTGTGACAGAGTGCCTGTCCCCCTGTCACACCCCCCTGTCCCCCAATTCCCCCTGCATCAAAAAACGCTTAGCAAATCCTCAGGATCCGGCGGGAACCGGGAGGAAACTGCTAAGCGTTTTTTTGTTGGAAAATCTGCCGCCTTTCGTGCGGGAAGCAGAATCAATGAAACATGGCCTGTGAATGCAGCTCATGAATGCAGCTCATGAATGTGGCTTATTAGGGAATCAGGGTTCTCCTGCCAGGTGAAAAGGGTTTCACCTGGAAGCTCACATAGCCGCCTCCAGCGCATCGTGCACGGCCTTCCAGTTGCGGAGCACGTTCCTGTCCGAGACAGCGGCCTGGGCTTCCGCCAGGCAGCCGGCATCGTCGAAGGTTCCCTGCAGGGAGGAGAAGTCATCCAGCATGGTCTCCACGTCATAGGAGATAAAGGACCAGTTGGCCTTGAAGTTGGCCTTCTCTTCATCGGAGAGCCTGCCATATTCCTCGCGGACTGTTTTTTTGAGGGCGGAGCTCTTTTCGCTGCCTGCCCCGGTCCGGTTAGCCCAGTCCAGGATCTGAACGGCGGTATAGGCCGCCCGCAGGGAACTGCCTGCGGACTGGGACCAGCCGGTCCCTTCCAGGAGAGCCGCGTAGAGACTCTGTTCTTCAGCCGCCGCCTCGGGATCGGAATAGACGACTTCCTTTGTGCCCTCGGAGGTGATCGGCTTTATGTCGTCCTCGGAAAAATCCCAGACCCCCGCGCCGGAGCCCAGGTCGTCGGCAAAGGGATCATCAGAACCGCTGTCGGAGAAGGGATCAGCGACGGTATCGCTGAAGAGGTCGCTGGAAGTGTCGTCAAAAATATCGGAATCATCCGCTGTGCTGCCGGTCGTCGAATTACCGGAGGACTGACTGCCGGAACCGGAGGAGTTCTGAGTCCCCGAGGAAGACTGGTTTCCGGAAGAGGACTGGCCGTCGGAGAAGGACTGGTCTCCGCCTGACGAGGACGTCTGCCCGGAGGAGTTCTGAGTCCCGGAGGAATTCTGGGTCCCGGAGCTGCGGTTGGTCTGGTTGACGGACTGCTCGTAGGAGTCGTTGTAGGTATGGCCGCCGAAGGGATCGCTGGCCGTGCTGCCCGAAGGCGTCACAAAGAGATCGGGCGAATTGACATTGGAGCCGGTCGTGGTGCGGTTCGTGCCGGTCGAAGTGCCGTTGTTGGTCGTATAGGTCGGCCGGCTCTGGGTCCCGTTCGTGGACTGCTGCGTGCCTGCTGTCGACTGCTGGGTGCCGCTCGTAGACTGCTGGGTGCCGTTTGTCGACTGCTGGGTCCCGTTCGAGGTCTGCTGCGAGCCGCTTGTGGACTGCTGCGTGCCATTCAGGGACTGCTGCGAACCGCTTGTGGACTGCTGAGTCCCGCTCGTCGACTGCTGGGTGCCCTGCGAGGGCTGCAGACCGCTCTGGGGCACGGACTGTCCCGCGGGGATGCCGACTGACGATGAACTGGAATTGGAGCCGGACGCAGGGGCCGTCCCGACCGTCCCGGTTCCTGTGGAAGGAACGGAGGAATTGGCCTGATTTGCGGTCGATGCCCCGGAGGAGACACTGCCGGGTGTAGTAGTGGGTGTAGTAGTGGGTGTCGTGGTGGGTGTTGTGCCGGGGGTCGTCCCTGCTGTCGATGACGCGGCAGCATTGCCGGCCGCCGGGACCGGTGTGACCGGCTTGACTGTGTTCGCCGTCGAGGCGGAATCCGGCCGGCCCAGAGGAGTGACACTGGCATTGGGCGACGTCTCAAAGGAGGGGGCGTCCGTGATCGTCTTTTTTTTGCGGCCGCATCCGGCTGCCGAAACTGCGACAGAGGCCGCCAGGACAACTGAAAATGTGATTCGCGCGATTTTTTCGGGTATTCTGTTCACAACAAGATTCCTTTCCCGCATCTGTGCTGCGTTACAGTTCTATTGTAAGGGCTGCAGCTCTATGAAAGGGTTACAGTACTATATTATATGGGTGTCGGATATACCTGTTATTATTTCACTTGTTTTCATAATTGTAAACGCACTTTTGGCCGAGTGGTTACAAAAAAATACCATTATAAAGCAGGCATGAGCGCCCGGACAGCCCGGGATGCGGGGTAGGGACAGGTCCGGTTACAGTTCAGACCCACCTGAAACGCGAGGAGTTTTGCGCACGCTCTTTGCGCAAAACCCGAGTTTAACGGCGCGAACACACTTGCTTCACAAGTGTGTTGCGCACAGCAAAGCGTATTGACAATGCGAAGCTTTGTTATCGCCGCGCGCAACGTTATCTGTGCACGCCCTTCGAGGGGGCGTGTACAGATAACCAGGTCCGGGCGTCCGGGGAGAGCGCCGGGGAGAGCTTTCTGCCGCAGACCTTGCGGATCGTTTTTGGGGATGATAGAGTAAATCCGTGTGGGGACATGATCGTCCGCATCCCCTTGAAAAACCGGGCCGGTCAGTCTGGACTGAATTTTGAAGCGGTTTATTCTTCATCGCGCAATACCCGTGACTTCAGCCGTGGGATAAGCGCGGAAAAAGGGATACTCGCTTCATCGTGGGTACAATCCCGCGATGGAGAATAAACGCTCCGCAACAAACCGAAGGTTTGTTGGATGCAGCACGGATGCGGGTCGATTTGTCCTGGAACGTGAGGATAAAACGGTTTCCGGCTCATGAAAAAAGAAAATCGGAAGGGAAAAGAGAATGCTGAAAGGAAATTTTCATACGCATACAGTTTTCTGCGACGGAAAAAATACGGCGGAGGAGATGGCAGAGGAGGCGCTGGAGCGGGGATTCACCCACCTGGGCTTTTCCGGCCACATGGATCCGGAGATCACGATGGATCTGGCCGCCTATGACGCGGAGATCCGCCGCCTGCAGGAAAAATACAGGGGCAGGATGGACATCCTGCTGGGCGTGGAGCTGGACGTCCTTTTTACGCCGCGCAGCGAAGAGGAGAAGGCCCTGCTGGAGGGCATGGAGTTTCTGATCGGCTCGACCCATTACATCGAGGCGCCCTCGGGCGGGGAGATCGGCTGTGTGGACGACACGCCGGAGCGGCTGGACCGCTTTTGCAGGGAGGAGTTTGGCGGCGACTATTACCGGCTGGCCAGGGCCTATTATGAGCTGGAGGCGGAGGTCTATGACCGGACACGCTGCAGCTTTGTCGGCCATTTCGACCTGGTGACCCGCTTTAACGACCAGACCCGGGACATCGATGAGAGCGACCGCCGCTACTATCTGCCCGCGCTGGAGGCCATGGAGCAGCTGGTGTCGAAGGGGCTCCCCTTTGAAATCAACTGCGGGGCCCTGAACCGGGGCCGCAAGGCGGAGCCCTACCCCAACCGCTTTCTTTTGAAAAAGCTGCGGGAGATGGGGGGACAGATCCTGATCAGTTCCGATGCCCACCAGAAGGAGCTCCTGGACGGAGGATTTGACATTGCGGTCCGTATGGCCGTCGACTGCGGCTTCACCCACATCCTCTTTCTGGAGCATGACTCGGGTGGACGAGTCGGATTCCGCCAGGTCGCTCTGGACACACTTCTATGAGGATGATATGACGGGAGCGCCGCGACGGTGTGACAAGGGGAC
>CAMNFJ010000199.1:0-3693 GCA_946536955.1 uncultured Lachnospiraceae bacterium | reverse complement strand
GCCGTTTTTGCCGTGGCACTTCTTGTACTTCTTGCCGGAGCCGCAGGGGCAGGGATCGTTGGGGTAGATCTTCTTGGCCTTTTTGATGGTGCCGGAGGCCTTCTGCTCGTGATAGAGGCGCTTGCGGGTCTCCTCGTCAAAGATGGGCTCCCACTCCTCGAGGCCGTAGAGCCAGTCGGCACCGGCCGCGACCATGTTCTTAAACAGAAGCTCCTTGTCAAAGCCCAGAGAGACCTCTGTGTCCTCGTCCATCTCCTCGATGGGGTTGGGGGTCTTGAGGCTGTCGTTGATGCCGTCCAGGAAGCCGACCATGATCATGATGTCGACCCCGTATTTTTCCGCCAGGCCCTTGACCGTGCCCTTGACTTCCTCATCGGGATTTTTCAGAAGCTCTGCGTAGATATTCTTTTCCTTTTCAAAATAATCCGCCCAGAGTCTCTGAAGATCACCTCTGTTTGCTGACTCGTCATAAGCCTTATCGCGCCACTGCTTCAGTAAACTCATATTCATACCGCCTTTCTACAAGGGCGCTCTTATGCCCTCTGTGTTTCGTTTTTCCGGATAAGGGAAACGTTAATACCTTACCATTTTGTGCCCGTTTTGTCCATGAAAAAACCGTCTATCGGGCAGGGGTCCCCCATAAAAAACACTTATAAGGAGCCCGCGGAAATCCCCGGGACCTGGAGGCTGGGCGGAGGCGGATTTCAAGCCTGCAATAAAGCTATTGCAGGTTGTGCCTGAAATGAATATAATATAGATGTTTTGCGGAAATCATGCATATTATTCAGGCTTGTGGACAGCCCTGCTGGGCCGCGGCCAATCAATTCTTTATTCGGGGGTTAACATATGTCTTCCTGGTGGGCATCCGTCGTTGAAAAATTTACCATGTGCTTTATCACTGAGGATAGGTACATGCTTTTGATCAGAGGATTCGGCGTCACGATCGAGACCTCCCTTCTGGCAGTCATCATCGGCTGTCTGATCGGACTTCTGATCGCCTTCTGCGCCCTCTCCTCCAACAAGGTCTTCCGCACGATCGCCAAGGTCTACACGGATGTCATCCGCGGCACGCCTTCCGTGACCCAGCTGATGATCATATATTTCGTCATCTTCGCGACCGTTCCCCTGCCCAAGTGGATCATCGCCTCGATCGCCTTCGGAATCAATTCCGGCGCCTATGTATCCGAGATCATCCGCGGCGGCATCCTGTCCGTGGACAAGGGACAGACGGAGGCCGGCCGGTCCCTGGGCCTGAGCGCCCGCCAGACCATGCAGGATATCGTCATCCCGCAGGCCGTCAAAAACATCTTCCCTTCCCTGTGCAACGAGTTCATCGTCCTGATCAAGGAGACCGCCATCGTAGGTTACGTCGGCCTGATGGACCTGCAGAAGGCCGGCGACTTCATCAAGAGCGCCACCTTTGAGGCCTTCATGCCCCTGATCGCCACGGCCGTGATCTATTTCACCCTGATCAAGATCCTCACGATCCTGTTCGGAAGGGTGGAGGCCAACCTGCGCAGATCGGACAAGCGCTGAGGCCCCATGTTTCTCCGGAATCCCGGAGGAGTCCGTCGGGGCGCGCCCGCCGGCTGTTGAAATGAGATCATCTAAGATCCGCCTTCTGATCCTGTTCTGATCCGAAAAGGGGCGGATCTTCAACAAATATAAAGAGGAATGATATGATCAGCGTAAAAAATCTTCACAAAAATTTCGGGGACCTGGAAGTTCTGAAGGGCATCGATCTGGAGATCGAGCAGGGAGAGGTCGTGGTCGTCATCGGGCCGTCCGGGTCCGGCAAGAGCACCCTGATTCGCTGTCTCAACATGCTTGAGGTCCCGACCAAGGGCGAGGTCTACATCGACGGAGAGATGATCAATGACCCCAAGACCGATGTCAACCTGCTCCGCCAGAAAATGGGCATGGTCTTCCAGCACTTCAATCTCTTTCCTCACAAGACCGTCCTGGAGAACATCACGCTGGCCCCCATCCGCCTGGGCAAGGCCGACAAGGCCGGCGCCGAGAAGCTCGCCATGGAGCTGCTTGAAAAGGTCGGGCTCCCGGACAAGGCCGACAGCTACCCGGTCCAGCTTTCCGGCGGCCAGAAGCAGAGGATCGCGATCGCCAGAGCCCTGGCCATGCAGCCCGAGATCATGCTCTTTGACGAGCCCACCTCCGCCCTGGACCCCGAGATGGTCGGCGAGGTCCTCGACCTCATGAAGAACCTGGCCAAGTCCGGCATGACCATGGTCGTCGTCACCCACGAGATGGGCTTCGCCCGCGAGGTCGGCACCCGCGTCCTCTTCATGGACGGCGGCAACATCGTGGAGGAGGGAACTCCCGAGCAGATCTTCACCAACGCCCGGAACGAGAGGACAAAGAGCTTCCTCAGCAAGGTCCTGTAAAAAGGGCATCCTCATGCGGCGCAGCCGGACGGTTTTCCTGATCTTTCCATGATCCTGCACCGCTCTTTCATCCGGTTTTAGGAGCGCTCTTAAGCGCCTTAAGACTGCCGGACACCGGATTCCGTCCCGGATCTTCCTTTCCGGCTCTCCCGCCCTTCCCGCACCTGACTGCGGGGGCACGGGACAGCCCTCAACTGATCCGGCCAGCTTCCGCTGCCTCCGGTATATACTGTAAAATGCCTGCCGGGCGGTTTTTCCGGCCGCGGGCAGACACTGTCAATCTTTACACAAAAGTACATTTGTACAAAGAGGAAAAGTTATGAAGGTTATGAAAAAAGCACTTGCAATCTTACTGGCAATGGGCATGGCCGCTTCTCTGGCCGCCTGTGGAGGCAGCTCCTCTTCCGCTGCTCCCGCCGAGGACAAAAAGGCTGAAGAGACCACCGACGCTGCCGCAGCCGGCGATACCGGCGCCGCACAGGGCACAGCCCAGTTCGACAAGATCACCTTCGGCACCAATGCCGAGTTCCCTCCCTTCGAGTTCGTCTCCTCCACCGGCGGCGTGATCGGTGAGTTCGACGGAATCGATATGGCCATCGCCAAGGAGATCTGCGACAACCTCGGCGCAGAGCCCGTCATCAACAACATCGAGTTTGACTCTCTCCTGATCGCCCTGCAGAACGGCCAGATCGACGCCGTTATCGCCGGCATGACTGTCACGGAGGAGCGCAAGCAGTCTGTTGATTTCACAACTCCCTACTACACCGCGACCCAGGTCATGATCGTCAAGGAGGACTCCGATATCCAGAAGGCGACCGATATGGCCGACAAGAAGATCGCAGTCATCCAGGGCTATACCGGTGAGATCTGTGTCAAGGATCTGGGCTACAGCTACGACTCCTTCAAGAAGGGAACGGATGCCATCCTCGAGCTCATGAACGGCAAGGCCGACGTCGTCGTTATCGACTCCGCCACCGCTCAGAAGTATGTGACCGACAACCCCGGCCTCAAGATTGTTGAGGACAACGAGCAGTTCGCATCCGAGGAATATGCCATCGCCGTCAAGAAGGGCAACACAGAGCTCCTCAACGCCCTCAACGCTGAGATCGACAAGCTGCTCAAGGCCAACAGAGTCGCAGAGCTCGGCGACCAGTACTCTGTCGCGGAATGATCTCTTCGTTTTATGCAGACAGATGACCGCAAAATGATCATCGTCTGAAAAACAAACCCCCGGCCGCTTCCAGGTTCTGTCCGGAAGCGGCCGGGGTTTTTGTATTCTCATTTTTTCAAG
>CAMNFJ010000198.1:0-3766 GCA_946536955.1 uncultured Lachnospiraceae bacterium | reverse complement strand
GCTGAGCCTGATCTTTCTGGACGGCGCAGACCTCAGGGACAGACTCGTCCCCCTGCTGGACAAGGCCGGCCCGGACTGCCGCAGTGTGGTCGGCGGAGCGCTGGACAAGGCCCTGGACCGGGTCCTGGAATTCCGGGACCTGCTCGAGGTCCTGAAGGACCACTGTTGAGGAGAGCCGGATCAGTGAAAGCAAAGGCATAAAAAAACGAAAGATAGAAAATAAACAAAAGCACAGGCATCTTTGTTCTTCATCATGTTTCATCATAAGTTCATCGATCGAACGGGGGAAGCTAATGAATCCTATGAAAGTAAGAAGAAGTCTGTTTCAGAGAACTGTGACCTTCCTTCTGATGATCGCTCTGTCGGCCGTGCTGCTGGCCGGCTGCGCAAAGACCAGCGATCAGGAGAAGAGGGAGAAGGAGTACGCGAAGGGCAGCAGCGCCGCCTTTCTCAAGCTGGCGGCCCGGGACATCACGATCCGGCAGGACACCGGGGACCTTTTTTACAAGGGAGACAATGTCATGGTCGACTTCGAGGCGGAGCCGGTCCTCCAGCCCTATTTTGCCCTGCTTAAGTTCAAGGCCAGCGTCGATCCGGACGACCCGGACCTGGTCCACTACTCCTGCCAGGTGCCCGGACTGGCTGGCGCCGGCATCAACGCCGCCTATAATACCTGCTTTTCCAGAGCCGCGGAATACAGCCCCTTTGTAGAAGTAGAGGGAAGGGTCCGCGTAGTGCAAGGCGAAGACGGGAAGCGCAGGATCGATGTGTCCGGCGGGGACAATATTTTTGCAGCCTACGCCCAGATGCGGTATGGGGCGCCCGCCGCCTATACCGCGCGCGGGATCGATCTGGCGGTCGACGGCGTGACGAATGAGAACCGCGTGCAGGTCCTGGGGGTCGTTATTGCGCTGGGATGCTATGGCTATGCCGGGACGCTTGGACAGGATCCCATGACCTACATGAATGAGGTGGTTGCGCCGGAACTCGAAAAATACAGGCAGGTCCGGGCAAAGACCGACCCTTACCACACCGGCATCGGCTACGGCTGGCTCAATATGTATCATTCGCTCCCCGGCGTCGTGAAGGGGATCATCCAGCTCGTGGAAGTCCTGCTGGTCCTGGTCCTTTTATTCGCACTCTTGGTCGTCCTGGGGCTGATCTTCGAGGGGGTCTCCAGCAGGGGGAAAGAGGCGAAGAAGCTGGAGAAGCTCTATCCCGCGGATGCGGCCCGGCGCAAAGAGCTGAAGAAGCTGTTCAATCAGAAAAAATACCGCGAAGCCCTCTACGGGGCGAGGTCCGATCTGCAGACGAGCGGGATCCGGAAGCTCTCCTGGGACCAGGACCGCCAGGTCCTCGAATACCTGGCGCAGACCAGGACCGGCTCTGTGCTGGACGCGGTGGTCGAAAAGCTCCCTTATCCGGAGGCGCGCGGCCTCCTGATCCAGGCCGCGGAAAAGACGTCGGACTATGCGGTGCGAAAACTCCCTTATCCGGAGGAACGGGATGCCCTGGTCAACGCCGCCCTGCGCGGGGCGCTGAATTCTATCCGGATCTCGGCGATTGGGAAACTTCCCTATCCTGAGGAGAAGGAGACCATCGAAAAGATCGCCCATACCGCCGGAGACAAAAAGATTCGCATGGCGGCCCTGGAGAAGCTCCCCGGCAATGCCGCGACGGAGGCCATGATCTCCATTTTCCGGGAGACGGAGGGCAAAAAAGAGAAGCTGGAGGTCCTCAGGAAGATCGAATGGTGCGAGGAGTCCCGCTCGTTTTTCCGGGACCTGGCTCAGAACAGCGAGGACATGGATCTCAGGGAGGCGGCCGTCCTCAGACTGGTCTATCCGGACTGCCGGGACCTGCTGCTTCAGCTGCTGGAAAATGAGAGGGTCCATACGATCCGCATTGCCGCGCTGGAAAAGCTGCCCGTGCCTGAGGAGACGGAAGCAGTATCAAGGGCAGCGCTCAGCGACCTGGACAGGTCTGTCCGAAGGGAAGCACTCAGGAAACTGACTTATCCGGACAGCCGGGAGACCCTTCTTCACGCCGCCGCGGAGGATGAGGAAGAGGACAACCGTGTCCTTGCCATGGAACAGCTTTCTCTGCCTCAGGAGCGCGAGGCGGTGGAAAGATTTGCCCTGAATGATCCCGAAGTGAAAGCCCGCCGCAGGGCGCTGGACAGGCTGGAAAAAGCAGATTCGCGGGAAACCATCGAAAAGGCGGCATTGGAGGACAAAGACGCCTTCAACAGGCGCCAGGCCCTGCAAAAACTCACCTACAAAAAGTCGAAAGGGATCCTGCGGAGGGCTGCCCTGGAGGACAAGGAGAAGGACAATCGCAGAGCTGCCCTGGACCAGCTTCTGGATCATGGAGAAAAGAAAACAATGGAAGAGGTCGCGAAAAAGGACGAGGACAAGGACCTCCGGGCTCTGGCCCTGAAGCAGCTGTCCTACCCTGCCTCCAGGGAGGCCCTGATCTATGTAGCGACGCATGACAAGGAGGAAGACCTGAAGCGGACCGCCAGAGAGCAGATGCCCTGGATGAAGGAGCCGGAGCCCTGGGGGCATTTCATGACGGAACCCAGGTTCAGCTTCGGACTCTATCCCACCGGCCCCACAGAGGATGACCGCCTCAAGGGGGCGATCGCCCTGGCCCGGAATCCCATCGTGCCCACGGACGTGGTCCTCCGCAAGCTCTGCACCCAGATCCAGGACGGCGTGTCCGCCGAGTCCGGATCCGTGACCCTGAGCATCGCGGGCTGGTCGGCGGCGGCCCTGGGCCGGATCCTGACGGCGCAGATGAAGCCGGAGGACATCGCGCCCAACCAGAAGCGCTTTCCAAAGGCGATCGACCGCCATAACGAGACCCTCGGGAAGATCCGGGAGCTCCAGGACCGGCTCAGGCCCTACGAGGGCAGGAAGGTCTCCGACCTGGCCGGGATTGAGCGCAGCAATGTGGAGGATATGATCAACACTTTGAACGGGTACCGCTACGAGCTTGAAAAAGGACTGGGCTGGTACATGGTCGACAACGGAGACCGGCCCTTCGCCTACCTGGCCCACATCCTGCGGGACAGCCAGACCCGCGTCCCCCGCTTCATCAAGCAGGGCGTCATCATGGGCCTGGTGGACTGGCTGGCCGCCAACGCCTCCCATCCGGAGGCCAAAAAGCTGTTGGAGACCGTGGTCGCCGTCCGCGCCGACCTGATCCGGTCCGACAGCGACCTGAGCTTCTACGAAGTGCGTGTCCCTTCCGACTGCCCGCGGGATGCCTACGCGGCCCTGCTCGCGGACGTCCTGCACTGCGCGAATCCGTCCGTCACCTTCTGTGACACGGGCGAGCTTTTGTCCATCGCGGAAGAGGAGGTGCCCGGCTGCATGGACATGCTCCGCGTCTGTCCCCTGCGTCTGATCGACCCCGTGAACCGGCAGACCCTGGGCTTCTACAAGTTCAACCCCTACGTGCACGCCATGTGGACCCAGTACCAGCCGCCGCTTAACACGGGCAAGGTCATCGCCCGCTACCACGAGGTGGACGACCGGACCAAGCCCCTCAGCTCCGGCCTCAACCTCCAGCTCTTCCGGGATCCCTACGGGGTCATTCCGACCATCTTCCACGAGTACCAGCACTTCATGGGTGACCCCAATGAGGCCAGCGTCTTCCTCAAGACCCAGATGTTCTCGATCCGCTTTTACAAGAAATACCGCAGCGCCAACGCGAAGGCGGACGGCGTCTTCGCGCAGATGACCTCCATGCTGGGCCTGCC
>CAMNFJ010000197.1:0-3780 GCA_946536955.1 uncultured Lachnospiraceae bacterium | reverse complement strand
GGCGAGCAGTGGTCGCCGCAGACGGAGCCGGCCATGCAGGCGCTCATGGCGATGATCATGAGCTGGGGGTCGGATTTCTGGAAGCAGGCGACGACGATCGGGATCAGGATGCCGAAGGTGCCCCAGGAGGTGCCGGTCGCGAAGGACAGGCCGACCGCGATCAGGAAGATGATGAAGGGCAGGAAGGAGGCGAAGCCGGCGGCGTGGGTGTCGATGACGCCCGCGACGAACTCCTTGGCGCCCAGGCTGGCGGTCGTGCTGTTGAGGGTCCAGGCCAGGGTCAGGATCAGGATGGCGGGGACCATCTGCTTGAAGCCGTCCGGCAGGCAGCCCATCATCTCCTCAAAGGTGAGGGAATTGCGGATGAGGTAGTAGACCATGGTGATGACCAGGCCGCTGAAGGAGCCCAGCACCAGACCGACGGAGGCGTCGCTGTTGGCGAAGGAGTCGATGAAACTCTCTCCTCCAAAGAAGCCGCCGGTGTAGATCATGCCGATGACGCAGCAGACGATCAGGGAAATAATGGGGACCAGCATGTCGGCGACGATGCCCACGTGGCCCTCGGCCTCGTCCCTGGCATTCTCATAGGGGCGGTCCGGGGTCGTGTAGATGTCGCCAAGGACCTCCGCATTGTACTCGTGGGTCTCCATGGGGCCGTAATCGATGTGCATGAGGACGAGCATGATCATCATGGCGATCGTCAGCAGAGCATAGTAGTTGTAGGGGATGGTCCTGATAAAGAGAGCCAGGCCGTTCTCCCCCTCGACGAAGCCGGCGACGGCCGCCGCCCAGCTGGAGATGGGGGCAATGATGCAGACCGGCGCCGCCGTGGCGTCGATCAGGTAGGCCAGCTTGGCGCGGGAGACCTTGAACTTGTCCGTGACAGGCCGCATGACGCTGCCGACCGTCAGACAGTTGAAGTAGTCATCGATAAAGATCAGGACGCCCAGGGCGATGGTGGCCAGCTGCGCGCCCTCGCGGGAGGAGATCCTGCGGGTGGCCCAGTTGCCGAAGGCCGCGCTGCCGCCCGTCCGGTTCATCAGCTGCACGATGGTTCCCAGAATGACCAGGAAGATCAGGATACCCACATTCCAGGCATCCGCCAGGGACCCGATGATCCCGTCGGTGAAAATGTGGGTCATCGTGCCTTCAAAGCTGAATCCGGAATAGAGAAGACAGCCGGTCACGATACCGATGAACAGGGAGCTGTAGACCTCCTTGGTCACCAGGGCCAGGATGATGGCGATGATGGGAGGGATCAGCGACCAGTAGCTCTGCTGAACGCTCTCGGGCGTCGTCACAAATGAAGCAAAGATCAGAAAAATGAGGACCGCAACGAAGGCAGCGACCGTCACCCTTACAGTGCGTGACTTGTTTTCCATAAGTTTCCCCCTTTAGAAACCTTTTTGCTGCCGCATACCGGAATCCTTCATGCTGCAGAACCCGCGGCAGCGCCTGTGATCAGTATCCTGAAATGTCCCTTTTTCCCCTGCGGACAAATCTTTTATAATGTTAATACGTCAAAGCATTAAAGTCAACAATGCATTTATTAACAGGATAATGCCCAAACCTTTCAGAAAAAATGTTCATGGCTTAAGAGCGTCGGGAGCCTGGTCCGGGCAGGTCCGGTCCCGCAGCCGCAGATAATTTCATCCGATGTATTCCAGATATAAAAATTCCGGCTTCTCCGGCTTTAAACCGGGTTTAAACCCGGTTTCCCATATAAAAAAGGACAGGAAAGCTGCTCTTCCTGTCCTCCTTATTAATAGCCGGATTCCCGCTGCGGAGCCCGGACCCTTATTTTCGGTTCCGTGTAGTATTTTTTCTGTGCGCTTTCGCCGGAGCCTTTCTTCAGAGACGAGGCCTGTCGTCAATCCTTATCCTCTTCCTCTCCGCCGTCTTCCTCCGGGACGACGCGCTGCACGGTCACGGTCTCGGCATCGGTCGTGAGGCTGTCAGCGATGCCCTCCGTGACATAGAGGACACCTTTTTCATCCTCGAGAATAAATTCGAAGTCCAGGCCGCTCTCTCTCCAGAATTTTTCCGCCTCTTCCCTTCCCATGATAAAGAGGGAGGTGGACAGGCCGTCGGCCAGGATCCCCTCGTCACAGATGATCGTGGCGGAGAGGAGGCCGCTGTCCGCGGGGTAGCCCGTGCGGGGGTCGATGATGTGGTGGTAGCGGACCCCTTTTTCTTCAAAATAGCGCTCGTAGCCGCCGGAGGTCACGACCGCCTTGTCCTCCACGTCGAGAACGCCCAGGTACTCGACATCGCTTGCGGGGTTCTGGATGGCGACGCGCCAGGACCTGCCGTCCTCCTTGGCCCCGAAGGTCTGGACATTGCCGCCCAGGCTGATGATGCCGCTCTCGATCCCGTATTTTTCAAAGATCTCTCCGACCCGGTCGCCGGTATAGCCCTTGGCGATGCCGCCCAGGTCGATCTCCATGCCCTTGATCCCGAAGGAGACGGAGGGCTCGGAGGCGTAGTCTGCCGGATCCACCGCGAACCTGGCGTTTATATCGGCGATCGCGGCCTCTGCCGTCGGGTCGGCCGCCGCAGTCTCCGCGGCCGTTGCGCCTGCGGCCGCCTGCTTTTCTTTACGGGCCGCCGCCTCGGCGAGGGCTTTCCGCCGGGCCTCCTCCGCTTTTTTCGCGGCTTCCTCCTCGGCTTTTTTCCTCTCTTCCTGAGCCTTCTCCACATCATCCCGGGTGATCAGGGTAACCGCGGAGGGATCCGCCAGTTTAAGGGCACTGTCAAGTTCCTTTTTTGCCGGAACCCGGTATTGCTGGGTCGGGAAGCCCCAGGCCTTCATGACTGGATAGATGGCGATGTCGAAGAGACCGCCGGTCTTGTCCGCGAGCTCCAGGGATCTGGCGATCAGCTTTTCCGTCACTTCGGAGGGTTTGCCGCCTCCGGCAGCATTGATCTTTGAGATCTCACTGGTCTCCTTGCCTGTGGAAAGAAGGTCGTCGAGCTCGTGGATCTCCTTCGCCGCGGCCCGGACCGCCTTCTCCGCCTTGTCCCCATAGGCCAGGAGGGTCATATAGGTGTCCATGGCAAAGACATTCATGGAGACCCCGCCGTCGTCGCGGACATAGGGTTCCTCCGGGATGTCGCCCGCATCCGCCGCGGCCGCCTCCTCCGAAGCAGCTTCCGCAGCGCCGGCTTCCTTCCCGGGAGCAGCCTCAGCGGCCTTCTCCTCCGGGGCCCCGGTATTTCCGAAAGCGGACTCGGTGGATCCCTGTGCCGCGCCGGCTGCCGCCTCTTCCTCCGCCGGGATCCCGCCCTGCGCGCCGCCGCCGGCGGATGTCCCGCAGGCCGCCAGACTGAGGATCAGAACGGCCGCCATCAGAAGCGCCGCTGGTCTTTGCAAAAAGGCGCGAGGACGAAGACCGTCCCCGCCGCCGGATATTTTATGATCGGACATAATTCCTCCTGCCTTGTCAGATGTGCGCGGATCCGGTGCCGGGGCCCTGCCCCGGAAACATCCCGCATCCGGCGCGCATGTTATTCATTTCATTTATTCCGGCCATGCCGCCCGCATGGGCGGCACCGCCTGATATCCAATGATAAGCTTTTTCCCCGATTCGTGTCAATTCCCATTCCACCCGGCGCGCAAATGCAGGCAAAGGCCCCGTGCTTCAGGCACTTCAGGCGGGTCCGCCCTGCCGCCTGCATCTCCCGGGGCAGGAAATGCCTGCCGGAAAATTTCCTAAGATCAGTCTTTAAGATACGCCTGTAAGATAAGCCTCCAAGAAAAGCCTGTAAGAATAGCCGCCA
>CAMNFJ010000196.1:0-3827 GCA_946536955.1 uncultured Lachnospiraceae bacterium | reverse complement strand
CAACTTGACGAGTCGGGGTTTACTTGACCACCTTTTGACCCTTACATCATATTATCTGCAAAAGATTATGCTTTACAAAAGATTTTTCATGCTGTCCACGCTGAAGTAGATCGTGGATACGTTGTGGAAAAGGGCCGCTCTGGCCGACGGCATGTAGCCGAAGAAGCCGAGCGCGATCAGGGCCCCGTTGAAGGCCATGATGCGGCGGTAATTGCCGTCGATCCTCTCCATGAGGGCATTGCTGAGCCTTCTCAGGACGACCAGCTCCCGCAGGTCGTCGGCGGAGATGGTGATGTCTGCGATCTCCCGGGCGATGGCCGCCCCGGCGGAGATGGCGATGCCCGCGTCGGCCTCGGACAGGGCCGGCGAGTCATTGATGCCGTCGCCGATCATGACGACCTTGCGCCCGGCTTCATGCTCCTTTTTGATAAAGGCGGCCTTGTCCTCGGGCAGGACCTCCGCGAAATACTCGTCCATTCCCAGGCGGTCCGCAACCGCTGCGGCCGTTCTGTGGCTGTCGCCGGTCATCATGACGACTCTGGAAAATCCGACGCCGTGCAGGTCCTTCACGACCCTGACCGCCTCCTCGCGGATGGGGTCCTCGATGCAGATGACTGCCGCCAGCTTATGGTCAAGCGCCAGATAGAGCAGGGAGCAGTCGTCCGGCAGGGCGTCAAATTTCTCCTGACTGCCCTCGGGCAGGCTGCATTTTTCATCCTCAAAAATAAAATGGTAGCTCCCGATCAGGGCCCTGACGCCGTTGATGGAGCTGGCGATCCCGTGGGCCACGACATATTCCACCTTTGTGTGGCGCTCCTCGTGGATCAGGCCGCGCTTTTCGGCCTCACGGACGACCGCGTTGGCGATCGAGTGAGGGAAGTGCTCCTCCAGGCAGGCCGCCAGCCGCAGCATCTCCTGCTCGTCCCCGCCGCCGAAGGTGATCACCTCCCGGACGCTGGGAGTGGCATGGGTGAGGGTGCCGGTCTTGTCAAAGACGATGGTATCGGCCTGGGCGACCGCCTCCAGGAACTTGCCGCCCTTGACGTTGATATGGTGGTCGCTGCATTCCCGCATGGCGGAGAGCACGGAGATGGGCATGGCCAGCTTGAGGGCGCAGGAGAAATCCACCATGAGGAAGGACAGGGCCCTGGTCGCATTGCGCGTCAGAAGCCAGGTCAGGGCGCTCCCGCCCAGGGACCAGGGGACCAGGGAATCCGCCAGGTGGGCGGCCCGGCTCTCCGTGGCGGACTTGAGCTTTTCGGAATCCTCGATCATATGCACGATCTTGTCATAGCGGCCGCTCCCCAGGGCCTTGTCGACCCGGATCTCCAGCTCGCCCTCCTCCAGGACCGTGCCGGCGTAGACATAGGCCCCCGAATCCTTCCGGACAGGCAGGGATTCGCCGGTCATGGAGGCCTGGTTCACGCTGCCCTCCCCGGCCAGGACGACGCCGTCCAGGGGGATGACATTGCCGGTCCGGACGACCACGCAGTCGCCGGGCAGGACGTCACGCACAGAGACCAGGACTTCGCCGCCCTCATCTGTTTTGACCCAGGTCCTGTCGACATTGAGGTACATGCGCCTTGCCAGGTCGTCCACGGACTTTTTGTGGGTCCATTCCTCCAGAAGGCCGCCGGCATTCAGCAGGAACATGACCGAGCCGGCCGTGGAGTAGTCGCCCCGGAGGATGGATACGGCGATCGTCGTTGCGTCCAGGACAGGGACCTCCAGCTTCCCCTGCATCAGGCAGCGAAGCCCCGCCCCCAGATAGCGGACCGCCTTGCACAGGCAGATCGCCCTGCGGAAGGGAAAGGGCAGGAGGAATACCTGTGCTGCCCGTCCCGCCACCATGAAAAACAATTTGTCCTCATAGGTCCGGTTGAGGTCCCGCCCGGTGTGATCGGGGACCGCGACCTCAGTCGTCTCATAATCAAATTCAGAGAGGGCCCTGAGGATCCTTTCACGCACTCCCTCCTCCGCCTTGTAGAGGATGGTCGCGTCCGCGGTCCGGTCTGAGACCGTCACCTTGTTCACCTGGTCCAGGGACAGGAGATAATAATGGAGGCGGTCCGCCTGCGCGCCGGTCATCCGCCGCTGCAGGGCCCGCACCCGCATCCTTCCCCTGGATTCATGTAAAATTCTGCATTTCATTTTTTATAACCTCTTTCCGACATGCCGCTCGTCAGGGCGGCAACACTTGCTTTGCAAGTGTGCAATGCGATCACAGGTGCCCGGGCCGCCGCGCGGCACAGGCACCGGAGTGAAAAAGCCGTTACTGTCCACGCCCCCTCGAAGGGCGTGGACATGTAACGTTGCGCGCGGCGATTCCAATACGCTTTGCGTGCGCCGCGCGCCGTTAAACTCGGGTTTTGCGCAAAGAGCGTGCGCAAAACGCCTCGCGTTTCAGGTGGGTCTGAACTGTAACAAAAATCCTGTATCGACAGGATTTTTCACTTTTAAGAGCGGCAGACGCGGCCGCCATAAAGCCAGAACCGGACGATATGGCTCCGGCCGGTCCGCGGGTTCTTTACGGCAAAAGAGTCCCGTCGCAAAAGGGCGGGACTCTCGTTTTTTTCACTGGATACGATTGTATTTTTTCCTGCCGCGCCAAAGAACCGACCCGGTCCGGTCGTCAGCCCTCCGTGGCAGCCTCAGCCTCCGCAGCCGCCAGGATGGCTTTTGCATCCTCGATCTGCTGCGCGTCGTACTCCGCCTGTCTCTTCTCGTTGATCTCCCTTGCGTCCGCCGCGATGTCCTCGCAGTTCTCGCGGATCAGGGTCATGTCCTTGAGCACCTCATCCTTCATTCTCAGGACGGCTGCGGTCCCGCAGGTGTACAGCTTCTTCATATCTCTGCTGGCGAGAAGCCTGACTCCGTAGGAACCAAGCAGGAATCCCGCTCCGACCAGTCTGCAGTATTTCCATTTCCAATCCATAACAAACCTCCTTATCTATTGCATGTTTCCACACGGAGCAGTCCATAAACCTTGGGAAACTCTCTTTCTCGAGGGTGGGGCCTCCTGCCCCCTCACCAGGTCTGTATCTGCTTCCACAGACTTTTCGGTGACCTGCGCGATGCTCTGTATGTCTCTATGTTTTTATGATAAAGAGTTAGTTTTGGCTCGTTCAACTCCAATCGGACAGGACAGACAGGTTAGACAAGACTCTTTTGGCTCCATTCAGACACAGATCCGGGAAGGCAGGGCTTTTCCTCTCTGATCGATCACAGGACCGGGCAGACATGGCCGTCCCGGCTTCAACCTCAGGGATCGATCTCTATTCCGCCGCTGCCGCCGGCTCCGTCTCCTGTACTCCGTTCTCTCTCTCCCACCGGATCCGTCTCCTGTACTCCGCCGGCGCGGTTCCCATGACATCCCGGAAGGCCCTGGCAAACTTGCTCCCGTTCTCATAGCCGGTCTTGCCGGCGATTTCCAGAATGGTCTCGTCCGTCTCTGCCAGAAGTCTGGCCGCCTCCTCCATCCTGCATCTGCGCGCGTGGCTGAAGACCGGCGTCCCGTAGACCCCGCGGAAGCAGTTCTTGACCTGGGTCGGGGATACGTGCAGGAGCTTTGCAAGCTCCGCGATCGTGATATGTCTCTCCAGATTCGATTCGATGATCTGTCTTGTCTTCCGTGCCACGTCCAACTGGGCTTCCGTAAAATCTGCTGCTGTTTTTGCCTTCCCCGATGTCGGATGTTCCAAATGCATCTTCTTTTTGTCCTCTGTAATCCTGATGAGCTGTCTGCGTCCTGCCTGATCAAAAAAGAATCTGAGCCTGAAACTGATAAAAGCCAGGCAATCCTCCGCGCATTTTAGTTTCAGCTAACC
>CAMNFJ010000195.1:0-3853 GCA_946536955.1 uncultured Lachnospiraceae bacterium | reverse complement strand
TTCGAGTCAGAGGGGACGGTTCTAATGACTCATTCTGATGAGTCATTAGAACCGTCCCCTCTGACTCGAACCGTCCCCTCTGACTCGAACCGTCCCCCTGACTCGCCGCCGTCCTGACTCACCGTCCCCCCGACTGACTGTAGCCCCTGCTATTAAATTGTGGTACAATCACTGTGGACTTGAAACTTTGTCATTTTATATCGAAACTCACCAGGGAGACAGTCTATGAATAAGATATTTATCGATCTCGAGATGCATCCCATCCCCCGGAACCTCACGGAGGAGAGGGAGATCTGCACCCAGGAGATCATCGAGATCGGAGCTGTCAAGCTCAATGAGCAGAATGAGGAGATCGACAGCTTCTGCGAATTTGTCCGCCCCAAATATGTCACCAAGATCTATGCCAAGTTCCGCAAGCTGACCGGCATCACAACAGAGGATATTCAGGAGGCAAGTGAGATCGAGGATGTCCTCAGGCGGTTCATAGCCTGGTGCGGAGAGGATTATGAGATCTATTCCTGGAGCGACAGCGATATCTGGCAGTTCCTCAACGAGACCCGCCTCAAGGGACTGGATCAGATGGAGGGCCTCTCCTATATGTACAACCACTGGCGCGACTTCCAGCAGGAATTCTGTGAGCTGCTGCACCTGCAGAAAGTGATGAACCTGGGAAGGGCCGTCTCCCTCGCGGGGCTGGACTTCTCCGGACGGGAACACGACGGGCTGGCCGACGCCAGGACCACCTCCCTCCTCTATGTGGAGAGCAGGGACAGCAAGTCCTTTGACCGTCTCCGCAAGCTGGTCATCGATGCCTTTTCCGGCCACACCTTCACCATGGGGGACATGTTTGACTTCGGTTCCATCACCTTCCCCGCGGAATAAAACCACTTTGCAAAAAATTACAGGAGCCATCCACCTATGAATATTTTTCCCCGCATCCTAGTGACGATCATGCTCTGCGCCATCGCGTTCGCGGCAGGCCTGTCCCTGCACCTGCAGCCCGGCGCGGTCCGGCTCGCCTCGACATCCTACACTCTCCTGGATCTGGCGGCGGCAGCCGGCCTGGTCCTCCTGCTCTGGTTTATCATCGTGCCCTTCTTCTGGAACCTGGCCCGCGGAATCCACTTCCGCATGTTCACCATGCGCAAAATCCGCAGGCAGATCCGGTCCAGGCAGCGGTCCCTGCTCAACTGGCTCCTGTCCCGGCCCGCCCACTGGGGGATCACGGGCACAGCCTCCGAGCCCCAGTACGCCAATACCTGCGAAGCGCTGCTGGCCCTTCGCGACACCGGCTATTATGAAAAAAAGCGGGAGTCCTACCGCAATGCCCTGCTGACCCTGACCCAGGCGGTCCTTCCGACGGGCCTTCCCAGCCGGACCGTCAACCGCCCGACTGTCATCAACACCTCCATGCTGCTCTGCCTGGTCGCCAGGGAAAAGCAGCGGTCGACCGGCGTGATCGAGAGCTATGATCTCTACGACGAGATCGCGGCCAACCTGTGGTTCCTGCGCACGGACGACGGATGGGGTCCCCTGATCCTCAAGGCTGCGAAAAAGGAAGCCCGCCTGGTCAATACCTGGTGGGCCCTCAACGCCCTGTTTTCCTATGGATATCTGGAGCGGCCCGAGGAGGGCGCCGCCTTCCGCCAGCTGTTGACCGGGATCTATGAAAAAAACCGAGGCGGCACCTTCGGCTACAGCGCGTCCGACTCTCCCCGCCTGACCGTCACAGCCATGTACCTGCTGCTCTACTACAGGCTTCCGGCTGCCCTTCGCCGGGAGATCCGCAAGGACTACGACCCCCGGGCCGCGGCCGCCTTTATCTGCCGCCGCTTTGTCGATGAAAAATGCCAGGTGGAGACAGAATCCATTGACGGCACCTTCGCCGGAGGCAATTACATCGCCCACACCCCCTGGAAGCACATCGCATCCGCCTATGCCATGCAGGCCCTGGCGGAAGCCAGACGAAGCGGCGACCTGCCCCGCGCAAAGATGCATGCGGTCTACCGCCGCACAGCAGCCATTCTGGACGGGAACCTCCGGTCCCCTGCCGCGAACGAGAGCTGTTACCTTCCCGAGGACATTGAAGTTCCCCGCACAGGACCCTACACCTTTGCGGCCTCCTACCTCATCCTGGGCCTGCAGGCCCTGATGTAAATGAAGCCCGTGTCCAAAAGTGTGCCAAAGGGGACGTTTTTCTCCAGAATTGAGGAATAGCAATGCTCCAGTTTCTGATCTGCTCCGATCTGCATACCTATGTGGACAATCTGCGTCTGGCCCTGGAAATGGCCGGACGGACAGACGCCGTCCTGATCGCCGGAGACCTGGAGGCAGAGCAGGATGAGCTCGAAGAGGTCCTGGGGCCGGTCCCCTTCTATGCCGTGTGCGGCAACAATGATTATTATCTGCGGACGGAGTACCCCGAGGAGCTTCTGCTCGATCTGACCGATGATCCTCCTTCGGGACCCGCCCCGGCTCTTGTCAATGTCACCAGGCTCCACTATAATTCCCTGCCCGAAAGTTCAGCTATAACGTCTTTCAAAAACAGCCCCGAAAAGGGGCTTCTGGAGCGGCTGGCCGTGGAAAACAGGATCCCCGCTTTCCTGGCCGGTCTCCTGGCCGGTAATAAAAGAGGGGACGGGATTTCACACAGGATCCTGATCACCCACGGAAAAGAATATGACGTGCCTCAGACCCGGCTTCTCACCCGCCGTGCGTGCCTGTGGGGCGCTGACCTTGTCCTCTACGGCCACACCCACCAGTTTGCAGACAGCACCGGAGCCGGAGGGCGCATTCGTCTGATCAATCCCGGCTGTCTTGTGGGAGATCCGCATATGTCATACGGGATCTCCAGCCGGTATGAGATCTGCAGCTTCGCGGTCCTGCGGATCGGAACGGACGGGGAGATCAGCGTCCGCCATCTCCATCTGTGATATAAAAAAACCGAAGCGCATGCTTCGGTTTTTTTATATCACAGGCCTTTCTGTCACAGGTCTTTCGTCTCTCAGACCTGTTCTTCAGGCTCTCTTCACCGAATCCGATACCGGATCGCGGGGCGCCCGCCGGCAGCTTTTGACAGGGCGACCAGAATGATCATCCAGGCATATGCATGAACGGCAGGAACCAGCTTGTTGATATAGGTCCCCAGAAGGAAGAAGGTCATCGCGACAACCAGGCCCATGCCCATGAGCTTATAGCTGTCGGCAGGCTTCTGGCCTTCGTCCATATCGCTCTGGTCCTTTCTCATCAGCTTTCCGTTTCCGTTGATTGCGGGAAATGCCTCTCCCAATTTGGCCAGGATCCCCGCACCGACGATTGCGCATACATTTCCAAGTGTGGAAGCCGGAATCATCCTGGAAATGATCCCTGAGGCATCAACCCCGAGAGCCTCCGCGTACATACCGGAGAGCGGCACTACACCGGCCCCCATACCGCCGCCCATCATAGGGATCGCAATGTACATGATCGCGTTGATGAACCCGTAGCCCATGAGCTGGCCGACAAGACCGACCAGCAGCATTGCCATGGTCATTGCACAGAGCGCAACAGGCAGGAAACGGACCGCCGCACGCAGGAGCAGTGACCGGCTCATACCCAGGATCGAGCCAGTGATCAGTGCTGCAATGTAAAAGTTGAGGAAGCCGGTCGTGTTCATAAACGCATCGACGTTTTCCACCACATATTCGGGGATCACATGAACATAGACCAGGATCGCGGATGCGAAGATACAGACGATCGCGCCTCCGCCAAGATAGGTCCTGACGATGGGTGTATTATTGCCCACCAGATTAAACAGACCGCCGAAAACCATCATGATCAGCATGGCACCGAGCATTCCTCCGGGCAGCCAGCC
>CAMNFJ010000194.1:0-3897 GCA_946536955.1 uncultured Lachnospiraceae bacterium | reverse complement strand
CCTGAAGCGTTTTCGCGGAGGCGAAAACGGTGAAGGATCAACAGAGCTTTGGGCCGTCCCGTAGCACAAAGCTCTTGAGTAAAAAATCCTGTATCGACAGGATTTTTTACTCTTCCGAATATGCCGCTCGTGAGAGCGGCAACGCGCGGAGAAATACGCGGAGGCGTTTTCTCCGCTGCGATCACAGGTGCCTGTGCCGCCCGTGAAGGCTCAGCGGCGCTTACAGTATCATAACACATTATTTGCTCTTGTTCATGCCCTATTGAGGGCGCGCACAGCCGCCTGCGTCTGCCCATGTTACAGTTCGGACCGCCGTAAAACCCGGGGTTTTCGCAAAAAAAGGCGGAGCCGCCAATGCGCCTCCGCCCCGGTTCTTCCTCCTGTTCCTGAAGTCACCTGTATTTGCTGTCTGCGGGACCGCCGGGAAGAACCCCCTGTCCCTACATGGCCCCGTAGATCTCTGTGATCTCCTCCAGGATCTGGGGACTGCCAAAATCTCTCGAATAGACAAAATTAATCTCGCGGACCATGTTGAGGTCCTCTATGGGCAGGGCCACCAACTTTCTCTTGCGCAGCTCGTCCATGCAGGCACTGCGGGCCAGGACCGAAGCCCCGTAGCCGTGCCGGATCAGGTCCTTGATCGTGGCGATATTGTCCACCTCCAGCAGGACATTCATCTCGTCCACGTTGATGCCGCGGCTCTCCATCGAAGCCCTGAAAAGGTCCCGGGTGCCGGAATTGGGCAGGCGCAGGATCAGGTCCTCCCTGCGGAGCTCATCGACCGTGACAAATTCCTTGTCCGCGTACGGATGGTCCGGCGACACGATTAGCATCAGCTTGTCCACATCCAGCAATGTGTTGATCAGACAGTGGTCATTGATCTTTCCATCGATGATGGCAAAATCCAGTTCATAGTTTTTGAGCCGTTCTCGCAGACCGGACACGGCGTCCGTGATCAGCGTGATCGTGGTCCCCTTATGGGTGCTGGCATACTTGGCCAGTGCCTCGGAGATCCGGTTGCTCTCTATGGTATGGGTGATGCCGATATTGAGAGAAAGGACCCTGTCCGTTCCATTCTGGATGTCCCGGCTCAGGTTGTTGTAGAGGGACTGCATGCGTCTGCAATAGCGCACCACGATCTCCCCTTCCCGCGTGAGCAGGAGTTTTTTATCGACCCTCTCAAAAATGCGGATCCCGAACTCATTCTCAATTGCGCGGATATGCTGGCTGACAGCGGGCTGGGTCAGGCTCAGCGCCTTTCCGGCGAGTGTATAGTTCCCGGTTTCTACTACTTTCAGAAGCGATATGATCTTGGAATCAAGCAGCATCATTCACCTCCTTTCTTCCAATATCACCATGACACATATTCAGAAAACGAAATACCACACGAAATAAATGACACAGTAATAGGGATGTCTGCCGTTCTCCTGCGGAAAATCCGGTAAAGTCTATGATCCTGATTCCACTGCCCGGATTGCTCCACTTTATCGGAATGTTAATTCCGGAGTGTTAATTCCAGAATATTGATCCCAAAATGTTAATTTTGTGTATACTTTAATAGTAATAACTTTTTGTCATTTAGACAAATTACGTTTCATGATACATCTAAAACTTTTCCTTATATCGTTATCCGGCCTCCTCCTCCCGAAACACGCGGTCAGCAAAAAAGTGTGCGGATAGCACAAAACAGCGCGCCTGCACCAAGCTGTACAAACACGCTGTCTTCTGTTCATCCGCCGCGGTTTTTTACACGTCCGCAGTCCGGGGCCTGCGGCCCCGCTGAGGGTTCCTTCTCCCAATGGCGGCCTTTGCAATTTCGCAGTCCCTGGCCTTCGGCCCCGCTGAAGATACTTCCTCCAAAGGGGGCTTTTGCCTGGCCTCGCGCCGGGATCTCCTCTTACTGCTGAGGATTTTTACGCAGCCATTTGACGATATCCTGGCTCTCATAGAGCGGGGTCCCGTCAATGAAGAGGCAGGGGATCTGCTCCTTTCCGCCCTCTTCCACCAGTCTTTTCAGGTGCGCCTCGCTGAGGTCGATATTGCAGATCTCGACATCTGTCCTCCCCTGCTTCTCGATCTCCTTCTGCACCAGGTGGCAGTAGGGGCAGGTGGTTCCGACAAACAGCTCCAGTTTCATTTCTCTTCTCCTTTCAGATCTCCAGCTTTCAGATCTCCAGCTTCATGCCGGTCAGGCGGGGCAGCATGGACGCCAGGAAGGTATAGACATATTCCACACTGGCGGCCCGCACCGCGTCGCGTCCGATGTTCCCGAATTTTCTGGTCGACGTCATCGTTTTCCCGTCGATATAAAAGCCGAAACAGACCATGCCGACCGGCTTTTCCTCCGATCCGCCAGTCGGGCCGGCGATCCCGGTGATGCCCACTCCGACCCGGGCGTCATTGGCGCGGGCCGTGCCGACCGCCATCTGGATCGCCACCTCCTCGCTGACGACGCCCTTGTTCGCGATCGTTTCCTCCGAGACCCCCAGGTATTTCACCTTGGCCGCATTGGAATAGGTCACAAAAGAGGCGTTAAAGACGTTGGAGGCAGACGGAACGTCCACCAGACGGGCCGCGGCCAGTCCTGCCGTGCAGGACTCCGCAAAGGAAATGGTCCAGCCCTTTGCTGTCAGGATATCCACGACCATCGCCGCGCGGGCGTCGGTTTCCTCCGCATTTATCACGTATTCCATAATTCCTCCTCCAGAAAAGCGGCGATCTCCGCGATGAGTCTGTCCATTTTTTCATCAAAGCCGGTCGAATTGTCGATGACGCGATGCCGGGGATGGCCGGCCCAGGCCCTGAGCACTCTGTCGTCGACCTCAATGGCCTGTTCAGGCATCTCCGTCCTTGCCCCGTTATTGGACAGCGTGTAGGCCTCCAGGGCCCCCCTGGCCGCAGTCACGAGATGAAAGACCGCGTCGTAGCGCTCGCATTCCTCTCTTTCATCCAGTTCAAGGGCCCGCATGACATTTTCGAACTCGATATCATTCATATAGGCCCGGTTGTCCATGACTCCCCGGTCGCAGACGATCAGGATCCTGTCCGCCGGCATGTATCCCGCCGCCCTCTCAAAGATCTCTTCCTTTCTCTTCTGCAGGGAGACCTGGCACTTCTGGTACTCCTCATTGGTGACCAGGGTCCAGGGGGCCACTCCCCCGCTGATGAGCTCGGTGGCCGTCTCGGAAATAAACAGGACCGTGAGGCCCTCCCCGGAAAACTCCTTCCGGATCCGCTCCAAGGCTGTCGTCTTTCCGCCGCACGGACCGCCTGTGATCACGATCTTTTTGACCTGCATATCCACCTCATGCATCTGAAACGCCCAGCCGGGACATCAGTATCGCCATGAATCTCTCCGGCTCTCCGCCGGACCTCCATATCGCCGCGAATCTCTCCGGCTCTGCGCCGGACCTTGTTCTCCTGTGCAAAAAGGCCGCCGGCAGCAGGGAAATATCGCTGTCGACAGCCTCGCAGAAAGGTCAGCCCTGAAGTCCCCGGGCCTGTCTGTCCATGTCCTCTACGACGATATCGTAGATCTCCCCGAGCGACCTGCAGTAGGCAAGGACAAGCCAGGGCTCATTGGTGTGATAATGGATCTTGATCGGATCTCCATCGCCGCCGACAGCCAGCAGACTGTCGCCCTTGAAATTCGAGGCGATGTAATCAAACACCTCATCCTCATCCAGATCTTCATATCCATCGATCAGAAGCTGTGTGTCATATCTGAATTCAATCGTCTGTTCCGGTATCATACTCTCCTCCTTTATCGAAGCGCCCCGGCAAATGCTCCCGCGGCTTTTATTTATGATGCAATGGTCAAAAGTATCGTAAAGGCTCTGAGGCTCGTCAAGTTGCACAAACAGCCGAAGGGCCTTGGCGAGCGGCCGGTACTTGGCC
>CAMNFJ010000193.1:0-3979 GCA_946536955.1 uncultured Lachnospiraceae bacterium | reverse complement strand
CGCGGCCGCCTCACACCCATGCTTCGCATTTGCTGCATGCGAGGCATGGATGTGCTTGCGAAAACGTGCGCTGCCGCCCTCCGGGCGGCATAGCCGGAAAGAGGTAAAAATAATGACCACCGCATACAAGCTCGAAGTCAATTACAATGACCTGACCAATATTTTTTCAAAAAAACATCCCGGCGCTGACCGGGAGGGGATCAAGCGCGCCTATCTCTTTGCGCAGGACAAGCACGGCGGGGTCAGGCGCAAGTCCGGAGAGCTCTATATCAACCATCCCCTGCGGGCGGCCCGCCTGCTGGCGGAGCACGGCTTTGACAGCGACTGCCTGATCTCCGCCCTCCTCCACGATGTGGTGGAGGACTGCGATGTCACGCTCAGCGAGATCAGGGACCTCTTCGGCCGCGAGGTCGCGAGGACCGTCGATGCGGTCACTGCCCTCAGCGACCGGGACTACGACGGCCGGAGGCTGAGGAAAAGGCAGCGCGACATCCTGTCCGACACGAAGTTCCTCAACCAGGCCACCACCCGGGCCCTCTATGTAAAAATCGCGGACAGGATCGACAACCTGTCCACGATCTCCTGCTTCAGCGAGGAAAAAAGGCTTCTCAAAGCCCAGCACACCCGCGAGATGCTGATCCCTCTGGCCACCAAGGCCGGGGCCTTTTACTTTGTGGACCGGCTCGAGGACCTGTGCTTCCGCATCGAGCACCCGGCCCAGCTCGCGCAGATGGAGGAGGCCTGCCGCCGGATCCACGCGGAGAACCGCATGACGGCGGAAAAGTCTCTGGACAGGCTGGAGAGCATCTTTGACCCCCTGCGCAACAACTTCACCAGGGACCTGGAGCCCTATCACAGGCACATCGTCAGCTTCGAACACGCGGACCGGACGATGGTCAGCCTCTTCCGCCAGGCGACAGCCGCCGCGGACCGGATCGGGGACATAGGCCTGCTCCTGAACAAGGAGACCTTCGCCTTCCACGACCTCTTCCTGACCGTCTCCAACGACCTTGAGGAGAAGGGAACCCCCATCCACCCCCACGACCTCTTTTTCAAATACTTTGACCTGGTCCTCTCCCGGGAGGGATTTTTCATCGTCGATTACAGACGCACCACCCACGGGGATTCGACCTACTTCCTGCTGGCGGACGAAATGGACAACCTCTACCGCCTCTTCATCCGGACTGAGCAGGACAATGACCGCTACAGGACCGGCAGCCGGACCGGCGAGGACACCTTCTTTCAGGGGACCGTCGACTCCATCGAGCCCCGCGACGCCTACAAGCCCAAGATCAAGGTCTTCCGCAGGGACGGGACAGCCATGCTGATCGACCAGGGGGCCACCGTGCTCGACTTCGCCTTCCACATCCACACCGGCCTGGGCCTCCATTTCAAATACGCCTGCCTCAACGGCAACGCCACCCGGCTCCCGCCCTACACCCGCCTCAACGACCGGGACACCGTCGTGATCACGGAGGGCGAGGACGTCCAGCCCACCTTCACCTGGTTCAAATACGTCCGGACCAGCAGAGCAACGGACCGCCTCGTCCGCTTCTTCTACAGACTCTACGCGGATGAAAGAGGCTGCCCCTTCGTCAGGTCCCTCAAACAGACAGGGGACCGTCAGCCGGAAACCTTCTAATACAATGTTTTCCCGGGAGAAACCTTCTCCCGGGAAATTTTCTCTCAAGAAACCTTCTCATAGGCATAGCGGGGGTATTCACCCTCTGTGACATGGATGATCCCCCGCCTCTCAAACCCGAGCTTTTCCAGCAGCCCCTGCATGGTCCGATTGTCCGGATGCGTATCGATCCGCTGTGCTTATGGGAAATATTCGAATTTACACCGCATATTTCCAATTGTTCACAAAATATCTGGCAGGTATAATCCACTTACCTGATATGACATAACAGGCGGCCGCACCAGGCAGGGGAGATGATCTCATGGACCGGCATTTCGGGATGCAGTCCGACCGGGACAGGGGGTGGTTCTGCGGAAAGTGCGGAAAGCGCATTACTCCGGACACGGGATATTGAAACCCCGAAAAATAAGTAAAGCAAAAAATAAGTAAACCGAAAAATAAGCAAAGGAGGAGGACTGCCATGATCTATCTCACAGGAGACACCCATGGAGATTTCCGCAGGTTCAGCACCCGGATCTTTCCAGAACAGAAGCAGATGACCAAGGACGATTATGTCATCATCCTCGGTGACTTTGGAGGGGTATGGTCCGCCGACCCGGAGGAGCCTATGGAGAAATACTGGCTGGACTGGCTGGAAAAGGAAAAACCCTTTACGACGCTCTTCATAGACGGCAACCACGAAAACTATGACCGGCTCTACGCTTACCCCGTCCGCGAGTGGAAGGGCGGGAAGGTCCACGAGATCCGCCCCTCGGTCCTCCACCTCATGCGGGGCCAGATCTTCAACCTCTGCGGAAAGACCTTCTTCACCCTTGGAGGAGCCCGCTGCCACGATATTGAGGACGGTATTTTCGAGGCGGATGACCCTGAACTGAAGCGCATCCACAGAATGGCGGCCAAAGGCTATCCCGAATATCAGGACCTCCGCTACCGGGTCAACCACGTCAGCTGGTGGGCGCAGGAGCTGCCCTCCGAAGAAGAATTCAGGGAGGCTGACCTGAACCTCCAGAAGGCCGGATATGACGTGGACTTTATCCTCACCCACTGCCTCCCGACCAGCCTTCATCTTTCGGCCGGCGAGGGAAGGTATGAAGCGGATGCCCTGACCGATTACCTGGAACAGGTCCGGGAACACACCACATACAAGTACTGGTTCTGCGGCCATTATCACTGGGACCACAATATCACGGAATCGGAAAAGATCCTTTACAGCCAGATTGTCAGAGTGGTCTGAGTCGGAGTGGTCCTGGGAAAACAAAGACTGCGGAGGGCAAGGGGGATCAACAGCGGAGCAATGCGGCTCGCCATCCTCCTGCTCCTTGTATTCCAGATCTGTTTTGTGTTCCTCGTCATCTATAACCTGTGGAGCTGGATCGCCATACCTTTTATATAACGTTTCGGCGGAAGTAGGCCTATGTTTGCAGCTATTCTATTTTCAGCATCTGTCGCAGGCGGCATAGCCGCCTGCATGACCCGTTCAATACTGCTCCTGCTTGTGATCCTTCTATTGGAGGCGGCTTTTATCATGAGTGTCCCTGCCTGCCGGGGATATGAGACAGTCTGGGGATTTATCCTTTTCTGCGGAACGATGATCCCTGCGCACCTCTTCTGGTTTTTCCCTGCTGTCATTTCAACAGGCAAACCGGGTGCCTTCGAAATCGCGACTGTAATCATGATCTTCTACGGCCTTTTCAGCATAGAACTGCTTCTCCTCGTTTTTGTCCTGCACAAGGCAGCAGAGTTCCGGAGAAGACGCGACCCGGAACTTTAAAGCTTCTGCCGATTGATGTGTTATAATACATAGTACATTAGGGAACCGATCAGAGAGGGGGTGCCTCTTTATGAGCAGAATCAAAAAAGCGGCTGAAAAAGAATTCCGCAAGCTGTCCAAAAAGGAGCAGCACCGGATCAACAAGCTGAAGCGCATACCGGTTCCCGCTCCGGGCACAGTGTTTGACAAAAAGAAAAACGCTCCCAGAAAAAAGAAGTGGGATGAGGAGGAATGAGATGACAAAGCACATAGGCGCGATGGCTGCCGGCATCGCAATCGGTCTGGTTGTGACCGGCATCCTCATTTACCAGGAGGAAAAGAATGGACCCGGCGGAAGTAAGGATACCCCCGCCGACAGGAAAAACGGCCTCTTCGCAGAAATCTGCGGCAGCCAGGTGCGGACCTATGAAGTGCGCGATGGAAGGTTCTGCGGATACTCGGAGCCCAGGACCTTTGAGAGCCACGACAAGGCGCTGGAATGGGCGGTAAAAGAAACCGGGGCCAAGATCGTTATTAAAAAAGCGGATGAATGAACGTTAAATATGGGACAGCCGGATGTCTGATCC
>CAMNFJ010000192.1:0-4011 GCA_946536955.1 uncultured Lachnospiraceae bacterium | reverse complement strand
TCCTGTTCCTGATCTGTTACTGTATCACAGTCATTTGATAATAATGATTATCATCAGGAAAGCCTTTGAAACAGAGGCTTCCTGATTTGATCACTGCTGTTACTTCAGTATTTATTGTAGCCCTGTTTTGGGCTATAATAAAGCGTCTAAAAACGTCCGTGCCCGCCGCCATATTTTTCGCCTGCCACAACCCGCAGCCATGGCAGGATCCCAAGGAAGGATCCCGTGCGGTCGGGCAGATATCTGGGTAATTGCAGGAATGCTTTTGATTTTTAAGGAGGAAAAAAATGAACGAGATCATCAAGGCCATTAAAGAACGCAGATCAATCCGCAGCTTTAAACCCGATATGCCTTCCAAGGCTCTGATCGAGCAGGTCATGGAGGCCGGACTCTATGCTCCGAGCGGCATGGGTAAGCAGGGCGTGATCACGATCGCGGTCACCAACAAGGAAATCCGCGATAAAATGTCCGCCGACAACTGCAGGATCGGAGGCTGGAAGGAGGGCTTCGATCCCTTCTATGGCGCCCCCGTTGTCCTCGTAGTCCTGGCCAACAAGGAGGTATTTACCCATGTGTATGACGGAAGTCTGGTCATGGGCAATCTCATGCTCGCCGCCCACTCCCTGGGACTTGGCAGCATCTGGATCCACCGCGCCAAGGAGGAGTTTGAGACGGAGGAATATAAGAAATTCCTGGCAGACCTCGGTATAGAAGGCGAGTGGGAGGGTATTGGCCACTGCGCCATCGGCTACATGGACGGCGAGCTTCCCGCGGCCGGTCCCCGCGCCCAGAACCGCATGTTCTTTGTGGAATAAGACCGTTTTCTGACACTGTTTTCTGACCCGGGCCCCCGGCGGGCGATCCGTCCTTCTGGCGGGCAAGCTGCCCATTTGGCGGCCGATCTGTCCCCCTGACGTCTGATCCGTCCCTCTGGCGATGGATCTGCCCCCGGGAAAGCTTATCTCTGCACAGGAGACTTAAAAAATGATAAAAGTATATTGCTACAGCAGATGCACAACCTGCAAAAAAGCCCTCAAGTGGCTGGAGGAGAAGGGAATCTCCCACGAGGTCATCGACATCAAGGCCGACCACCCCGACGAGCAGGCCCTGCGGGCCTACTATGAAAAGAGCGGCCTGCCCCTCAAGCGCTTTTTCAACACCAGCGGGATCCCCTACCGGGAGATGGGGCTGGCCAAAAAGCTGCCGTCCATGAGCGAGGACGACCAGCTGGCCCTTCTGGCCACGGACGGAATGCTGGTCAAGCGCCCCCTGGTGGTCGGAGAAGACTTTGTCCTGACCGGATTTAAGCCGGAGGAGTGGGAGGCCAGGCTCAAATAAGGGAAGAGCCGAAAAAGAGAACCGGAAAAGAGAACCGGAAAAGAGAACCGAAAAAGAGAATCGGAAAAAAGATTGGAAAAAAAGATTGGATAGAGAAGAGTTTGAAGCCAGGTTTCCGGTCCGCCTGAACCATCAGCAGCTGGAAGCCGTGCGGGCTGTGCAGGGCCCGGTCCTGCTGCTGGCGGTCCCCGGCAGCGGAAAGACCACGGTCCTGGTCGCCAGACTGGGCTATATGATCTATGTCTGCGGGATCCAGCCTGAAAAAATACTGACAGTGACCTATACAGTGGCGGCGACGCGGGATATGCGGCGCCGCTTTGCGTCGTTTTTCGGACAGGAAATGGCGGACCGGCTGGAATTCAGGACCATCAACGGGATCTGCGCCCGGATCATCGGGCAGTTCAGCCGCATGATCGGCAAAAGGCCCTTCCAGCTGGTTACGGATGAAAAAAAGACCGCCGCCGTCCTCTCCGGAATCTATGAGGACGTGGAGGGGGAGTGGCCGACGGAGGGAGACCTGCGCGACGTCCGGACCCTGATCACCTATATCAAAAACAGCATGCTGTCAGAGGAGGAGATCCGGCAGGAGTTACAGGCCGATATCAACATAGCGGAGATCTACCAGCGCTACAACCGCTGGCTCAGGCAGAACAGTCTCATGGACTACGACGACCAGATGGTCTATGCCCTGGCCATGTTGCGCAGGTCCCCGGACCTCCTGGCCCTCCTCCAGGACACCTATCCCTACATCTGTGTGGACGAGGCCCAGGATACCTCGAAGATCCAGCACACCATCCTTTCCCTCCTGGCCTCCAGGAACGGCAATCTCTTTATGGTCGGAGACGAGGACCAGAGCATCTACGGATTCCGGGCGGCCTATCCCGAGGCCCTGACCGGTTTTGAAAAGGACCATCCGGGAGCCAGGGTCCTTCTGATGGAGGAAAACTACAGGTCCGGCCTCGAGATCATCTCCATGGCGGACCGCTTTATCCGCCTCAACACCCTGCGCCACGCAAAATCCATGCGGGCCGGAAGCCGGGGAGAGCCGGAAAAAAGCGGGGCACAGGAAGCAGGCCTGCCTCCGCAGGGCCCCGCGCAGGTGCGGGAGATCAGTCTCAAGGGACGCAGGGCACAGTACACCTATCTGGCCAAAGTGGGAGCCTCCCTGGCGGAGACCGGATCCGGAACCCGGGATGACCTTCTTCAAAATCCGTCAAGGAAGAACCCCGGGCCGGTCACTGCCGTGCTCTACCGCAACAATGAGAGCGCGGTCGGCCTGGTCGACCGCCTGGACCGGGAGGGCGTCCCCTTCCGGATCCGCAATGCCGAGATCGCCTTTTTCACTCACCGGACGGTCGGCGATATCCGGGCTGTCCTCAGGCTCTGCCTGGACCCCTCGGATACGGACAGCTTTATGCGGATCTACTACAGATTCAACCTCTACCTGAAAAAGGACCAGGCCCGGAGGATCTGCGACCGCAGCCGGGCTCTGGGGATCGGCGTCTTGGACGCCGCAATTGGAGATGTCCCCGTACCCGGATACGGCGGCAATGCCGGGGCATCCCAGGGAAAAAAGCCGGATAATACGCCCGGATCCGCGGCAGAGATGGATGCCGGGAAAAGGAACGGTCCCAGGGAGACGGCCGGGAAAAGGAACGGTTCCGCAGAAGGCAGAGTCCTTCCTGTGGGGCCCCTTCCCCAGCTCCACGCCAAGGCCGTCCGGGGCCTCAAAAACTTCCGGACCCAGCTGCGCCAGATGAAAAAAGACCGCGGGGACGAAGCCGTCGAGAGGATCGTCCGCGACATGGGCTATGGAGACAATCTGGACGGACGGGGACTCTCCGACAGCAGGATCTTTACCCTGCGGTCGATCGGGGCGGGAACCGATTCCCCCGCGGCCCTTCTGGAGCGTTTGGACCAGCTCTATGAGATCTTTGCCAACCGGGAGATGGACCCCGCCTGTCCCTTTGTCCTCTCCACGATCCACGCCTCCAAGGGGCTGGAATACGACACGGTCTATCTGATGGACGTGACGGACGGAACCTTTCCGGAGACCGTGCCCGACGACACAGGCAGGATGACAGCGCAGGAGCGGGCGGCCTTCGAGGAGGAGCGCCGGGTCTTTTATGTCGGTGTCACCAGGGCCAGAAACCGGCTTAACATCTTTACCCTGCCGGGCATGTCTGTCTTTGCCGACGAATTTTTCGGAAGAGAAAAGGATACCGGATCCGGCGGCACGAAGGGAAAAGGCGGGTCATACACCGGAAACGGGATCTCGGACCTCCTGCATGGAATGCTGGAGGAGGACCGGGATGGCGGAGCCCCCGGCCGGGGAAGCCGCGCCGGGCAGGGCCGCCGCGGCCGGGCCGTCATTAAGCCTCAGAATCCATACGCGGACCTCTCCGGAAGAAAAAAGGTCGCGCCCGGCAAGCTCCAGGCCTATATCCGCAGCCTGGGACCGGGCCTTGCCGTCACCCATGCGGCCTATGGCGAGGGGGCCGTGGTCAGTCTGGACGGCAAAAAGATCCGCATCCGGTTCGAGGACCGGGAGCGGGTCTTCAGCATCGAGACCCTGTGCGCCCAGGACCTGCTGAAATTTTAGACATGCGGCTGCCGGGCAGGGTTGTTTCATGAAGAAAAACTGAACCAGACAAATCCTTAGATTCTTTCAGG
>CAMNFJ010000191.1:0-4036 GCA_946536955.1 uncultured Lachnospiraceae bacterium | reverse complement strand
CACTGTTGATGGACCTGCTCTCGGCGACCGCCAGCACATATTCGATCTGTTGTATCGTCATAAAATCACCTGCTCATCATCCCTGTATATACCGGATCTCTTCCTTTTCCACGCGGCTGCCCTCGATGTGAAATGCATTGAGGACCGGTGCTCCGCGCTCCATGAGAGAGAGGATCAGGTACAGGGCGCTGCTGTCGTAGGCCAGGCGTTTGTCCTCCTCGCTGGGGCGGGAGGGCGAGGCCGGATGGCTGTGCCAGTTGCCCAGGGGCTTCCAGCCCTTCGCCCTCATTTCTTTCACAGCCGTAAGCTGGCCCCGGGGATCCAGCGAAAAGTGCTCTTCACTGTGGTCTGTGTTTTCCAGCAGATACACTTTTTCAATATAAGTGTTTCCCCGGTCATCCTTCATTCCTCCGATCAGGCCGCAGGCCTCTTCCGGAAGGCACTTCACGGCATGCTCCAGAAGCTTTTCATATTCTTCCAACTGCAGATAGATCATCTCTCCCTCCTCTTCCGTTCATACCGGCGCACAGAGTCTCCTGCGCTTTCCCGCGAGTACACTGCGTCTTAAGTTAATTGTTTTTTCGTCTTTTTCACTTAGTTTTTCAGGTCACAGGAGGGCAATTCGTAATCAAACGGCGCATGGATCGTTCGCTCACTGCTGCAGACGGCGCAGTGGCTGTCCCGGGGGAGGCGGATCGTGCGAAACTGCATTTTCAGGGCATCATAGGTCAATAGCCGGCCGGTCAGCAGGTCTCCCGCGCCCGTGATATATTTGACGGCCTCCATGGCCTGCAGGCAGCCGATCACGCCCGCAACGGCGCCGATCACGCCGGCCTCTCTGCAGGTGGGCACCATATTTTTCGGCGGCGGCTCCTTAAAGACGCAGCGATAGCAGGGGCCCTCGCCCGGGACATAGGTCATGAGCTGGCCCTCGAAGCGGATGATCCCCGCATGGGAGAAGGGTTTCTCCTCAAGGACACAGGCGTCGTTGATCAGAAATTTGGCGGGGAAATTGTCGGTCCCGTCCAGGATAAAATCGTAGTCCCGGATGATCCCGCTGATATTTTCCGATGTGATGTATTCATGATAGGGGTTGACCGTGATCTCCGGATTGATCGCCAGCATGGAGTCTCTGGCGGACTCCACCTTGGGTCTGCCGATGTCCGCCGTGGAATGGATGACCTGCCGCTGCAGGTTGGACAGGTCGACGACGTCCGCGTCCGCGATGCCGATCGTTCCCACCCCGGCCGCCGCCAGGTACAGGGCGGCCGGGGCGCCCAGCCCTCCCGCGCCGATGATCAGGACCCTGGCGTTCATCAGCTTCTTTTGTCCCTTCGGACCGATCTCTTTCAAGATGATGTGTCTGGAATATCTCTCCAGCTGTTCATTTGTAAAAGCCATTCTGCTCCTTTCATTCAGCAGCTGCCGCCTCCCATAAAATACAGAAACTCCACGACGTCCCCCTCCTGCAGGATCCGGGACGCTCTCTCCGTATTGGGGAGGAAGGAGTCATTGACCGTCACTGTGACATACTGCGGCGTCTCGACATTTTCAGCCTGGATCAGGTCTTCGACAGAAAGTCCGCCGGCATATTCTTTTTCTTCACCTGCAACAATGATCTTCATATTATTTCATCCTTTCTAAACTATGCCGCCCGCCAGAGCGGCAACACATGCTCCGCATGTGTCATGCCTTCTGCACGATGAGATCAAAGGTCCCGTCTTCGTTGTGGACCAGCTTCAGCACACGGTGTCCCTCCTCCTTGATGCTGCGGGGCACGTTCTGGACCGGCTCCCCGTCGTTCATATGGACAGAGAGGATTTCCCCCTCCTCCAGCTCCTCCAGGGCGACCTTGGCCTTGACAAAAGTCACCGGACAGACCACGTCTGTGATATCCACTGTATCTGTGATTTTGTATTCTGACATTTCTCCTTTTTCCTCTCCTGTCATGTATTTGTGGCGGTCAGATACCTCTCAGCCGGAAAGGACTTACCATTCCATTGCTTTCATGGATTATCCGACGGCCCGGCGCCCTCCCAGGCTTCGAGGATTCTCCGGGTGAAAGGCTCCCAGCCCAGACGATCCAGGGTCCTGGCGAACCGCTCCCCGGGCAGGGCGTTCTCATCAAAATAGTCGATGGCCGCGTCAGCGATGCGAAGCAGGGTCTCCCTGTCCTGAATGACGGGCAGCAGCTCCCGGCCTTTTTGGATATCGTTGCCGAAGGTCCCTCCAAAGGAGACCAGATATCCCTCCCGGCCCTTCCAGGCCCCGGTCGGACAGGCGCTCACACATCTGCCGCAGTGATTGCACTTTTCCGGGTCGGCGAGGACCTGTCCGTCCGCGATCCGGATGGCGCCGCGCCGGCAGGCCTTTTCGCACACGCCGCAGAAAATACATTCCTCCGGCTTCCAGTCGATGACCATGCCGCCCTTGACCCCCAGGTCGTTTTCCTCCGCCTTGAGGCAGTTGTTCTGGCATCCGGTCACACCGAATTTGAACTTGTGGGGGAGCTGGCGGCCGAAATACCGTCTGTCCAGCTCCTCTGCGATCTCCAGGGCGTCGATGCATCCGCTCGGACAACACCTGCCGCCCTGACAGGCGGTCACCGTCCGCACACGGGGGCCGCAGACCCCGGGCTCTACATCCGACGCGGCGAGAAAGTCCTTCACCGCGTCGATGTCCTCCAGCCCTATAAAGGGGATCTCCACGCCCTGGCGGCTGGTCAGGTGCACATAGCTGTGCCCGTATTTCTCCGCCGCCTCCGCGATCGCCCTGAGCTGCCGGACTGTCACGGTCCCGCCGACGACCCGCAGGCGCATGGAAAATTTGTCTTTTTGTTTCTGACGCATAAATCCGCCGGCCTTCAGTGCCGCGTAATCCGCTGCCATGATTTCCTCCTTTCACATCATACCGGTGCACACCCGGTCGACTTTCTCTCAGCTGAACACATAATTGACCGTGTTCTCATACATCAGTCTGTCCTCCTCAGGTCCGCCGGGACGGAGGTCCAGGATCCTGCCGGCCGGGGAGGCCGGGGCCAGTTCCCGCAGACGCTCTTCCAGTCCCGTCTGGCCGCGCGGGCAGGCGACGACTGTTATGAGACCCGCCTGGCGCAGGATGTCGACGGCAAAGACAGCCCTGTCAGCATCCTTGTCCTTAGTGAACACAACCGCCA
This sequence comes from uncultured Lachnospiraceae bacterium, assembly GCA_946536955.1. Lineage (GTDB taxonomy): Bacteria > Bacillota > Clostridia > Lachnospirales > Lachnospiraceae > CAG-791. The sequence goes on along the minus strand of CAMNFJ010000191.1, from coordinate 861 downwards.
TGGTATGGAGCCCCTGGGTGATCAGCTCCTCCTCAAATCCGGCTGCCTCCTCCGGTGTCTGCGCCAGAATGATATAGGGGGTCTGCCCGAGCTTACGGGCCCGGACCTGCGGTGTGATCCCTTGCTTTTGTTGTTCCTCCGATTCCCGGATCTCTTCGATCACGCCGCAGGCAGAGGTCGCATTGGTGACCCGGTCGATCAAAATGAGCTCCCCCAGAGTGCGGTGTCTGGAAAAGAGATCCAGAACGACCGGCGAGGACAACTCCAGCCGGCAGCGGGCGATCTCGTTTTTCTGCATGAAGACCGGGCGGCGGTGGTCTCCGGTATTGACATCCACCGTATAGAGGATCTCCGACACCTTGCAGGGAATGAGCCTAGTGCCGATCTTTGCCAGAAAATCGCGGCCTGACGTGAGGATCCCGCTGTGCATCCATAAGAGCGTGGCATCAAAGACATCAGCCACGCGGATATCCGTATCCTTCACCAGGACACAGCCCCGGGAGATGTCCACCTCCCTCGCCAGCCGCAGCATGGCGGGCTGCCCCCGCACCGCCTCCTTGACCTCCTGACAGCCGACATAGACGGCTTCGACAGAGGCCTCTTCGCCCCCCGGCAGAACGGTGATCCGGTCGCCCGCGCAGACGCTGCCCGCCTCGATCTGTCCCTGGAAGCCCCGGAAGGTGTGGTCCGGCCGGCATACACGCTGGACAGGCATATAGAAGCCTTCCTCCGAAAGTCCGTCAACCTTCACCGTCTCCAGCCACTCCAGGAGCGGAGGACCTGCATACCAGTCCATCAGGGCGGATCTGCGGGTCACATTTTCGCCCTCTGTCGCCGAGATCGGGATGATCTGTATGTTCT
>CAMNFJ010000190.1:0-4081 GCA_946536955.1 uncultured Lachnospiraceae bacterium | reverse complement strand
AGGCGTTTGTGCAACTTGACGAGTCGGGGGTTACTTGACCACCTTTTGACCCTTACATCATGGTATTTTTGTAATAAAAGAGGAGGCAGGAGTCAGAGCTATGAGTGACATCCATGAAAGTGTATTTCTGGCGGAGGGCTGCCGGATCATCCGCAACGTGACAATCGGGGAACAGAGCAGCGTCTGGTACAACACGGTCATCCGCGGAGACCAGGAGAGCATCCGCATCGGAGCCAGATGCAATGTGCAGGACAATACAGTCGTCCACACCGGCCCCGGCTTCCCGGTCACCATCGGGGATGATGTTTCCATCGGCCACAGCGCCATCGTGCACGGGTGCACGATCGGAAGCTGCACCCTGATCGGCATGGGGGCCATCATTATGAACGGGGCTGTGGTCGGAGACCACTGCATCATAGGCGCGGGAGCCCTGGTCACGGGCGGTACGGTCATTCCGGCCGGGAGCGTCGTCATGGGCCGGCCGGGAAGGGTCGTCAAACAGGTGACGGACAGGCACCTGGCCATGATCCGGGACAATGCCTCCCGCTATGTGGAGCTGGCCGCGACCTATTTGTGAGGGACACTTTCCCGGTATCCTTCTGCATGGATCTGCATAAATCTGCATGGAAGCTTTTGAAGCAAACGTTTTTAAAAGAAATTATTTAAATATCTTAGAAATAAAACCTTTAAAAAGTTTAAATATGGAACTTTTTAAAGAGGAACGGAGGAATCATTCACCCATGAAATATGATGTGATCATTATCGGCGCCGGACCGGGAGGCATTTTTTCGGCTTACCAGCTGATGAAAAACAGACCGGACCTGAAGATCGGGGTATTTGAGGGGGGCAAAGAGCTCAAGGACAGACACTGCCCCATAGACGGAGACAAGATCAAATCCTGCATCGGCTGCAAGAGCTGCTCGATCATGTCCGGCTTCGGCGGGGCCGGTGCCTTCAGTGACGGAAAATACAATATCACCAACGATTTCGGCGGCACCCTCTATGAACATATAGGGAAGAAAAAAGCCATTGAACTGATGCAGTATGTGGATTCCATCAACCTGTCCCACGGGGGCCAGGGGACGAAGCTCTACTCCACGGCGGGCACGGCCTTTAAAAAGATCTGCATCCAGAACAAGCTTCAGCTTCTGGACGCATCCGTCCGCCACCTGGGGACAGACATCAACTACGTGGTCCTGCAGAACCTCTACGCGGAGATGAAGGACCATATCGATTTTCATTTCAACACACCGGTGGACCACATCGAGACGATCGGACCGTCCGGACCGGAGAGTGAGCCAGGGGAAACCGCGGGCAGTACAGGAGCCGAAGGCTACGCGGGAGCCGCAGGCTACGCGGGAGCCGCAGGCTACCGTGTATACTATGAGGGCGGCACAGCCGAGGCGAGATACTGCATCGTCTCCGTCGGCCGGAGCGGCAGCAAATGGATGGAGAAGGTCTGCCGGGAAATGCAGATCCCGACCAAGTCCAACCGGGTCGACATCGGCGTGCGCGTGGAGCTGCCGGCCGTTGTCTTCTCCCACCTAACAGATGAGCTCTATGAGAGCAAGATCGTCTACCGGACCCAGAAGTTCGAGGACAATGTACGGACCTTCTGCATGAACCCCAACGGGATCGTCGTCAACGAGAACACCAACGGGATCGTCACGGTCAACGGACACAGCTTTGAGGACCCGTCCAGAAAGACGGAAAACACCAACTTTGCCCTCCTGGTCTCCAAGCATTTTTCCGAGCCCTTCAAGGACAGCAACGGCTACGGAGAGAGCATCGCCCGCCTGTCCAATATGCTGGGCGGCGGCGTGATCGTCCAGCGCTTCGGCGACCTGGAACGCGGACGCAGGAGCAATGCGGCCCGCATCGCCGAGAGCACGGTCCAGCCGACCCTCCAGGCCACCCCCGGAGACCTCAGCCTGGTCCTGCCCAAGCGGATCCTCGACGGCATCATCGAGATGATCCATGCCCTCGACAAGATCGCGCCCGGGACGGCCAACAACGATACCCTCCTATATGGAGTAGAGGTCAAATTCTATAACATGGAGGTGGACCTGACCGACGAGCTCGAGACCAACCATCCCGGCCTCTTTGTGATCGGAGACGGAAGCGGCGTGACCCATTCCCTTTCCCATGCCTCGGCCAGCGGCGTCTATGTCGCGGACCTTCTGGCGGAGAAGGCCTGAGGCCCGGGTGGGCCATTGCGGGTCATTGACTCACCCTGGCTCCCCACTGACTCCCCGCTGACTCACGAAGCACTGATACAAGGCATCAAAAAGGAGCACAATGCCATGAGAAAGACAAGATCCAGAACACTGGCAAGGGCCTGCGGGCTGGTCCTGGCAGCATCGCTGCTGGCAGGGATGATCACCGGCTGCAACAGGACGCAGACAGGCAGCGCTCCCGGCACATCCGCCGGGGAGGGAGCTGCCCAGGCGGGCACTGAGGCCCCCGGACCGGGGTCGACAGCGGAGACCGCAGCTGCCGCGGCATCTTCGGCTAAAGCCGGGACGGCAGCCACAGCGGCAGCATCTTCGGAGGAAGCCGGAACGGCAGCCACAGCCGCGGCAGAGGAAGCTGCTGAATTCTACAAGGCCGTGATCGCCATCGATCCGGGCCACCAGGAGCACGCCGATCTGGAGGATGAGCTCCTGGGGCCGGAGTCCTCCGAGACCAAGGACAAGGTGACCGGCGGCGCGACCGGTGTGGCTTCGGGAGTGCCCGAGTACCAGCTGGTCCTGGACATCGGCCTGGCCCTGCGGGAGGAGCTGGAAGAGCGGGGCTACAAGGTAGTTATGACCAGGGAGACCAATAATGTGGATATCAGCAACTCCGAGCGGGCAGAGATCGCCAATGAGGCGGAGGCGGACGCCCTGATCAGGATTCATGCCAACAGCGTCGGAGATTCCGGCCACACCGGGGCCATGACCATCTGCCAGACGCCCGGAAATGCCTTCAATGCCGATATTTATGAGGAGTCCCGTGCGCTTTCTGAGTGCGTCCTCGATGCCTATACTCTGGAGACGGGCATCCAGGCGGAAAGTGTATGGGAGACAGATACCATGACCGGGATCAACTGGAGCGACGTTCCCGTGACGATCCTGGAAATGGGATACCTGTCCAACAGGGAGGAGGACCTCAAGATGCAGGATCCGGATATGCGCAAAAAGATGGTGCGCGGCATTGCCAATGGTATCGATGCCTATATCGTCCAGCATCCGCCCAAAAAGCAGGTGGCCATTGAGGCGGGCAGCGGCAGCACGGCCATGGAGACTGCCGCCGAGTCCTTTATCCTGGACCCGAAGATCCAGGAGCTCAAAGACCATCTGGAGGAGGAGCTGGCCGCAAAGAGCGGTAAGTGGTCCATGTGCCTGCACCGGCTGGACACCGGCGAGGAATTCGGGATCAATGCCGACAATCCCATGATCTCGGCCAGTCTGATCAAGCTCTATATCGCGGGCTGCTATTTTGAGCAGATCGACAGGGGCGTCATCGGAGATGACTATCCCAACCAGCTCTTCACCATGATCTCCGAGAGCAACAATGACTCGACCAACACCCTGATCGATGTCCTGGGTATGGACACCATCAACGCCTTCATTCAGGAGCACGGCTTCAAGGCCGGCCAGCTGAACCGGAAAATGCTGCATCCCGGCACGGAAAACTATACCTCCTCCGCGGACTGCGCCCGTGTGCTGCGGGAGGTCTACGAGGGGACCTATGTCAGCCAGGAGGCCTCCGACCGGATCATGGAGGCCATGAAGGCCCAGATCGCCAGAAACCGGCAGAAGATCCCGGCAGGCGTGCCCGGGGATGTCGAGACCGCCAACAAGACCGGTGAGCTCTTCACCCAGGAGGACGGCGCCAGCGTGGAGATCCAGAACGACGCCGCCATCATTTTCGTGCCCGACCATCCCTATATCCTGACCGTGATGACGACCGTCCCTCCTGTCAGCGAGGACGAGATGCGGGCGCAGATCGCGGCCCTGTCCGCCGAGGTCTATGAGGCGGTCACCAGCGCCGGCCAGTGACCCCTGCCATCAGTGCGGAAAAACGCCGGACCAGAGGG
>CAMNFJ010000189.1:0-4127 GCA_946536955.1 uncultured Lachnospiraceae bacterium | reverse complement strand
CTTAATGTCAAGACCTCATCAGACACTTCTCTGTTCGGGATAAAAGCCCGGCATCCGTCCCTCTCCTGTCCCGGATCTCCGGGATGAATCGAAGAAGAAGCGGATTTCCTCCTTCGATCCGCTCCGCAAAAAACTCCCCGGGCGGCCAGGCGCGCGGGGAGTTTTCACAGTCTTTCTACTATATTTTAATTATTATTTTAATTATCTGACCCTTCAGGGCCTCGCGACGGGGCTCCCGTCCGTATCGTAATAGGTCTCGCCGATCTTGTTTCCAAATCCGTCATAGGTGATGGAGATGCTGGAATAGCCGAGCTCCTGAACCATGACCGGTCTGTCGTTCTGATCGAAATACGAGGTTCTGGTCAGATGGCCGGCGGCATCATACTCATTGCGGACGATGGCGTAGCCCTTTTCATTGAGGACAACAGAGCCGTCCTGGGCTGTATAGCGCTCCTCGACAACGTGCTGCATATTGTCCATAAAGACCACGATCTGGGTGTAGTTTTTGGTCTCTCCGCCGGCGGCGCCCTGAGGGCTGGCCGACTGGGATACGACAACGGGAACCTGGGGGGTGCCCGATGTATTGGAGGGCTTTGCCACGGGCGCGGAGGCCTGGCCCAGGAGAAGGCCGATCAGAAGGCCGGCGCAGAGAAGAAAGACCGTACCGATGGCAAAATCGAGGATCTTCTCCCTTCTCTTTCTCTTTTTCCCGGTTCCCAGGATCGTTCTCTGGATCTCGTAGGCCTTTCCGTGCCGGTGGTGCTTTTTCCTGTGCCTGTGGACGGGCTGCTGAACGGGCACGGCGGGGACAGCAGGAACTGGAACTGCCGGTACGATCGCGGCTGCCGCCGCGGGATCCGTTGACTGTGCCTCCTGTGCGGCCGGAATCGTTTCGGGCTGAACTCCGGCCTGCACGGCTTCAGGCTGCTGAGATCCGGTCTGTACAGTTTCGGGCTGTATGATTTCGGGCTGGTCCGGAGTCGTCTGCGGGGATCCGGCTGCCGCGGAGGGATCCTGTGCGGGCTCCCCAAAGGCTGCCAGGATGTCATTTTCCGAAGTCCCGATGGGCTCCCATTTATCGACGACCCGCCAGTCATCTGCCGAAGCGTCGACCGCGGCATGCGCGGATGTGCCGGCCGGTGATGCGTGCGCACCTGCTTCCGCAGGCTCTGTGAAGGCGCCGTGAGGAGAGGTCTCAGAGGTCTCAGGGAAAGCGGCCGCAGGCTCTGTGAAAGCGCTGCGGGGAGGGTTCTCAGAGAAAGCGGGCCCCGGCCCTGCCTCAGCCGGCCTGGTAAATACATCTGCCAGTTCCTGGCCTGGATAAGTTTCCTTCATGGGTCCGGCCTCCAGTACCGGCAATCCCCCGGGAACCGGAAGCTCCTGACGCAGGACAGGGATCCGGGCGGGACGGGCTGTAGAATAGGTATGAAGCTGTCTCGCCTCCATCCGCCTGCCCATGGCCAGCCTGGGGATCCGGAAGTGCCTGACCGGTTTGTCGTCGGCGCTCTTGACCATGCCCTCGATCGTGCCCTCCGGAATGACTGCCAGCGGCATGATCCCGAATTCCTTTTCGAAATCCTCGGAGGTCTTGATCGTATCATCCAGCAGGAAAATGCCCGTGAGGACACCCATGACCGCCAGCAGGGCCGCCAGACCGCCCATGGCCGTGTTGCGGCTCATGGAGGGATAGGACCTGTACTCCGGAAGGATGGCCTCCTCCGCGATACTTGGCGTCGGAGCGTCCATCACCTTGGGGAGCTGGGTCCTGGAGACCCGGGCCATGGCGTTGGCGATGTCCATGGCCTGCTGTGGATCCGTGCTGGTGACCGCGATCCTGACGATGCGGGTATTGGGGACCACGCTCAGCGAGATCATGCCGGATACATCTTCATATGTATAGTCCAGTCCAAGGGAATCAATAACTCCCTCAATGACCGGCCGGGTCTTCATGAGCTCGACGTAATCATTGGAAAGCGATGTGCCGATATTGAGGTCCGCCAGGTCGATCACAGAGGACGAGGAGGCCGAGACCATATACATACGGGAGACCGCCGTGTATCTGTCGGCAATGAAAAAGTGGGTGAACAGACCGGACAAGAGGGCACCACAAAAAGCCGCTGCAATCAGAAGCGGCCACTTGCTCATATAAAAGGTCAGCAGCTCGAGAAGATCAATCTCCTGCTGATCCGCTGCGCCTGCGCGCATAGTCCTACGTCCCATATCTGTTATTCCTGCTTAAGTAATATGCTATTCCGGCTCATTTAATAATGAAATGAAATAATACGGGAGCACTTCCCGTATGGACAGCATTTGTATTATTTCACAATTTTTTACAGGATGCAATCGGAAATTGCCTCCTGCACTTTTTTTAATACTCCGCATAGCCGGGGCATTCTTTATCGTTTTCTTGTGTCTGTCTGCACAGGTTCCTCCTGGATGTTATTTTAAATAACATTCTCCCGGGGTTATTTCATTATTTTCATCCTATTTGTCCTGTTTTTATTGACAAATCCTGCCCTTTCCTGATACTATCTAGCTGTTTTACAGGCAATGATAACGATCCTTTCATGTCACTTTACCTGACATATTCTTTACATACTACTTTAAGGAGGCAGGACATCATGAAAAAACTATCCCTGCAGCTTCTCGCCGACACAGTAGTCTCCAGGCGGAAAGCGCAAAAGCTGACTCAGGCCCGGCTGGCAAAGGCAGCCGGCATCCACCGCGGTCTTCTGTCCCGGCTGGAGCGGAAGGATTTCACTCCGTCCGTGGACCAGCTCCAGTCCCTGGCTGAGGTTCTGGGCTTTGAGGTCACCGATCTCTTCGTGGAGGAGGAATCGACCGCCCCGGTCAGTGTCACGCGGCCCTATAAAATCGCTGTCGCAGGTACCGGCTACGTGGGTCTTTCCCTGGCCGTCCTTCTGGCTCAGCACAACGAAGTCACCGCCGTCGACATCCTGCCCGAAAAGGTGGACAAGCTCAACAGCTTCATCTCCCCGATCCAGGATGAATATATCGAAAAGTATCTGGCTGAGGCAAAAAGCGGCAGACGCGACCTTCACCTGACCGCGACCACAGACGGCGCCGCGGCCTACGCGGCAGCGGACTTTATCATCGTCGCAGCCCCCACCAACTACGATCCCAAACAGAACTTCTTTGACTGCTCCGCGGTCGAGAGCGTCCTGGAGCTGGTCAGAGAATCCACGGCAGGCAGGGAGACAAAGCCCACCGTCGTCATCAAATCGACCATTCCGGTCGGTTACACAGTCCACATCCGCAAACAGATGGGTATGGACAACATCCTCTTCAGCCCGGAGTTCCTCAGAGAGAGCAAGGCCCTCTACGACAACCTCTACCCCTCCCGGATCATCGTCGGCTGCGACCCGCAGACGGAAGAGGCGGCCCATACCTTCGCCGGCCTGCTCCTGCAGGGCGCCATCAAAAATCCCGTCGAGACCCTCTTCATGGGATACACCGAGGCCGAAGCGACCAAGCTTTTTGTCAACACCTACCTGGCCCTGCGCGTCAGCTACTTCAATGAGCTGGACACCTATGCCGAGGTCAAGGGCCTGCAGACCGCTGCCATCATCAAGGGCGTCTGCCTGGATCCCCGCGTCGGCGACTACTACAACAACCCCTCCTTCGGCTACGGCGGCTACTGCCTGCCCAAGGACACCAAGCAGCTCCTGGCCAACTACCAGAACGTCCCCGAGAACCTGATCCAGGCCATCGTGGAGAGCAACCGGACCCGCAAGGACTTCATCGCGGACAGGGTCCTGGAGATCGCCGGCACCTACGGCAACAGCGAATCCTACTCCGCCGCCAGAGAGAGCCAGCAGAAGGACATCGTCGTCGGCGTCTACCGCCTGACCATGAAGTCCAACTCCGACAACTTCCGCCAGTCCTCGATCCAGGGCGTCATGAAGCGCATCAAGGCCAAGGGCGCGACCGTGGTCATCTACGAGCCCACCCTGCCCAACGGCTCCACCTTCTTTGGCAGCAAGGTGGTCAATGACATCAAAAAATTCAAGAAAATGTGCGGCTGCATCATCGCCAACCGCTACGACCCCGTCCTCGACGACGTGGAGGAAAAGGTCTACACCCGCGACCTCTTCCGCAGAGACTAA
>CAMNFJ010000188.1:0-4237 GCA_946536955.1 uncultured Lachnospiraceae bacterium | reverse complement strand
TGCGGCGGAAACAGGGAGCCGCCTCATGTTTTGTCCTTTGTCTGTCAGGTCGGAATCCGGAGGGGGAAGGTTACTGCAATTTTTTCAGGAAGGGCGTTCTGCCTGATTTACAGGCATGGTATAATGAGACAAACTGGAATGACAGCAGGGACTGGTCCCTGATAAGTGTGAATGAGCCGGGGCACATCTTCGGACAGCTGTTGCCTGAGGATACAATGAAAGGAAGACACAATGCTTAAAAGTCATGAAAAATTTCATTCCGCCAACGGAAAGAGATTGATCCTCGTTGCAGATGATGAACTGATCAACCGGGAGATCCTGGGGATGGTCCTGCAGAATGATTACCAGGTGATCTTTGCCGAAGACGGGCAGGAGGCGCTGAATCTGATCGTGGAGAACCGGGAGATCCTGTCCCTTGTCCTCATGGACCTGAAGATGCCGGTCATGGGCGGCCTGGATGTCCTGCGCTGCATGAAGGAAAGGCCGGAGCTGGCCCGGATCCCCGTGATCGTCCTGACGTCCGACCAGGACGCCGAGATCGAGTGCCTGTCCCTGGGCGCCATCGACTTTATTCCCAAGCCCTATCCCCAGGCCGGCGTCATGCTGGCCCGCATCCTGCGCACGATCGAGCTGTCCGAGGACCGGCAGATCATCAATTCCACGGAGCGCGATCCCCTGACGGGCCTCTATAACCGGGAGTATTTTTACCGCTATGCAGAGCAGTTTGACCAGCACTACAGGGAGCTGGAGATGGACGCCATCGTCCTGGATATCAACCATTTCCACATGATCAACGAGCGCTTCGGGACGAGCTACGGTGACCGGGTCCTGCGCGGGATCGGGGAGCGGATCCGGGAGATGGTCGCGGATACGGGCGGGATCGTCTGCCGCCGCGAGGCCGACACCTTCATGATCTACTGCCCCCACGGGGCCTCCTGGAAGAACCTGCTGGAAAGGGCGTCCACCGGCATCACGGAGAATGACTCGGTCAACAACCGGGTCCGCCTGCGCATGGGCGTCTACGAGAAGGCCGACAAGAGCCTGGATATCGAGCGCCGCTTTGACCGGGCCAAGATGGCGGCCGACACGGTCCGCAACAGCTTCACGAAGACCATCGGCGTCTACGACAATGCCCTCCACGAAAAGGAGCTCTATTCGGAGCGCCTGATCGAGGAATTCTACACCGCCATCCGGGAGAAACAGTTCCAGGTCTTTTATCAGCCCAAATTCGACGTCCGGCCCGAGATCCCGGTCCTGGCCAGCGCCGAGGCCCTGGTCCGCTGGTTCCACCCCGATCTGGGCATGATCTCCCCGGGCGTCTTTATCCCCCTCTTTGAGGAGAACGGCCTGATCCAGACCCTGGACCACTATGTCTGGCGGGCCGCCGCCGAGCAGATCAGGAGCTGGAAGGAGAAGTTTGACTTTACGGTCCCGGTCTCAGTCAATGTCTCCCGGATCGATATGTATGACCCCCGCCTGGTGGAGGACCTTCAGGAGATCCTGGCCGACAACGGCCTGACGCCCGATCAGCTTCTGCTGGAGATCACCGAATCCGCCTATACCCAGGACTCTGTCCAGATCATCGAGACCGTCAACCGCATGCGGGACCTGGGCTTCCGCATCGAGATGGACGATTTCGGGACCGGCTACTCCTCCCTCAATATGATCTCCACCCTGCCCATCGACGCCCTCAAGCTCGATATGCAGTTTATACGCAATGCCTTTAAAGAAGGCGGCGACACCCGCATGCTGGAGATCATCATCGACATCGCCGACTACCTCTCCGTCCCCGTCATCGCGGAGGGCGTGGAGACAGAGGACCAGCTCACCGCCCTGCGGGACATGGGCTGCGACCTGGTCCAGGGCTACTATTTCTCCAGGCCTGTCCCGGCGGAGGAATATGAGCGGTTCGTGATCGAGAGAAAAGAACTGAGCGAGAGAAGGGAGCAGGAAGTCATTTCCCCGGAGACCCGGAAGAGGTTTGCGGGCCGGCCGGATCCCGGGCGGGAGGACCTGGTCCTGGGAGGGATCGTCACGGCTCTTTCCAGGGACTACGAGGCCATTTATTACATCGACACGAAGACCAGCCACTACGTGGAATTCGGCTCCGAAGGGAAGCTGGAGGACCTGCAGATCGAGCGGAGCGGCGAGGACTTTTTCGAGGACATGGAAAAGGGCATCCGGAAGACCGTCCTCCAGGAGGACCAGGACCGGGTCCTGCTGTCCATCCAGAAGGATGTCCTCATGACCCAGCTGCGCAGCCAGCAGATCTTTTCCATCACCTACCGCGTCCGGAGAGGAGGGGAGACCGTCTATTACGCCCTCAAGGCCGTCCTCGCGGGCAGGCAGGACGACCACCATATCGTGATCGGCGTCAGCAATGTGGATGCCCAGACCAGAGCCATGGAGCAGGCAGAGGGCGGACAGATCAACGAGATCAACTTCACCAGCCTGGCCAGGTCTCTCTCCAATGATATGGAGAGCATCTACTACATCGACACCGAGACCGACACCTATCTGGAATTCAAGACCGAGGGCAACTACAAGAGGCTGCAGCTGGAATCCAGCGGCACGGACTTCTTTACCGAGTGCAGGCGCAACATCCAGTCCGCCGTCTTTGCCTACGACCGCGACAGGGTCGCCTCCGCCCTGAACAAAGAGATGCTCATGCCCATCCTCAGGGAAAGGGGAGTCTTCTCCATGGCCTACCGCCTCCTGATCGAGGGCAGGCCCCGCTACTACCGGATGAAGATCGTCCGGGCGGACGTGCCCGATGACCACCACATCATCATCGGCGTCAGCAATGTCGACGACCAGATCACGGAGGAGGAAAAGCTGGAGGCCGAGCGCCAGAGCACCGTCACCTTCTCCAGCATCGCCGAGGCCCTGTCCCTGGACTATTTCAGCATCTATTACGTCGACACCCAGACAGACCACTTCATCGAATACAGCTCCCACGAGGACTACGCCGCCCTGGGCATCGATAAGGGCGGGGAGGACTTCTTCAACCTCAGCAGAAAAAACATCGCCACTGTGATCTGCCCCGAGGACCTGGACCGCTTCATGAGGGTCTTTACCAAGGAGAGAGTGATGAAGGAACTGGCCGAGGACCACACCTTCACCATGACCTACCGCCTCATGTTTGACGGCGTACCCACCTACGTCAGCATGAAGGCCACCCGCATGGTCGACCCCGATGACCCCCATATCGTCATCGGCGTCAACAACATCAACGCCGAGATGCAGCGCCGCAGAGAGACCGTCACCTACGCCGGCATCGCCCGCGCCCTGGCGGCGGACTACTTCAGCATCTACTACGTCGACACCAAGACCGACGACTTCATCGAATACAGCTCCCACCAGGAGTACGAAGCCCTCAATATCGAAAAAGCGGGCAAAGACTTCTTTGAACTGAGCCGCAAAAACGTCGGGCGTGTCGTCCACCCCGACGACAGGGAAATGTTCCTCGAAGCCTTCAGCAAGGAAAAAGTCCTGGAGGCCCTTCAGAGGGACAAGACCTTCACCCTCACCTACCGGCTCATGTTCGGAGAAAACTCCACCTACGTCCACATGAAGGCCACCCGCATGGAGGACCACGAAGATCCCCACATCGTCATCGGCGTCAGTGACATCGACGAACAGATGCGCCGCGAACAGGAACACAGCCGCGCTGTCTGGATGGCCAGCCGCGACCCCCTCACAGGCGTCAAGAACAAACACGCCTACAACGAAGCCGAAAAACAGACCAACGAAGAGATCGCCTCCGGCTACGCCGGCGAACCCGAACCCTTCTCCATCGTTGTCTGCGACCTCAACGGACTCAAACAGGTCAACGACACCTTTGGCCACAAGGCCGGCGACAAATACATCCAGAGCGCCTGCAAGACCATCTGCACCACCTTTAAACACAGCCCCGTCTACCGCATCGGCGGAGACGAATTCGTCGCCATCCTCAGGGGAGGTGACTACGAGATCCGGACCGAACTCATGGCCCGCCTCCACAGCAAAAACGAAGAACACCGCGACTGCGGAGACGCCGTCATCGCCGCCGGCCTCGCCGACTACCGCCCCGGCATCGACAACACCTTCGCCGCCGTCTTCGACCGCGCCGACGCCGCCATGTACGAGGACAAGAGGGTCCTCAAGGGCGGGTGAGTCACTCGGGGACGGTTCTGTTGACTCGTGTGACAGGGGGACAGGCACTCTGTCACACTGCTGTGACAGAGGGCCTGTCCCC
>CAMNFJ010000187.1:0-4453 GCA_946536955.1 uncultured Lachnospiraceae bacterium | reverse complement strand
TTGGCATAGGAGGCCGTTGGCATATGAGACCCTTGGCATATGAGTGAAAAAGAAAATGGTAAAAAAATCCTGAAAAGGATGTTTCACCGCAGTATAAGGCTCAATTTTTCCGGGTCCTTTGCGGTGATGATCAATACTGTCGCTGATGGAATGATAATCAGCCACTTCCTGGGCAGCCGGTCGGCGGGGGCTTTCGGTCTGGTCCTGCCGTTCCTTGCCCTGATCGGTCTGTTTTGCATGCTGCTGCGCACGGCGGCCGCCTCCGGGGCCGGCAAATGTGCCGGCAGGGGAGATACTGACGGCGCGGGCCGGCTCTTATATCTTCTTCTGTGCAGCGCCTGCGCAGTCTCCCTTCCTCTGATGGCTCTCTGCACTTTTTTCAGGGAATTTACCCTTACAGCCATGCAGGCCGGGGCAGGACATTCCGCGGAGATCCTTTCTGATGCCTCCGCCTATCTTCTGGGGTTATTCCCCGCCATGCCTGCCCTGATGACCCTGTCCGTGCTCCACCCCATCATGCAGATCGATGGCGACGGAGGCCGGTCTCCCCGTGCCGTCACTGTCGGCACGGCTGTAAATATCCTGGGAGATATAGCCAGCGCGTGTCTGCTGCACAGCGGTATGGGGGGAATGGCGGCGGCAACGACCCTCAGCTGCTGGGCGGAATGCATCGTTCTGCTCCTGCATTTTAGACGCGAAAATGCCCTGCTGAGGCCGCGCCGTCCCCATAGCGTCCCCGCTTCCTTCAAATACCTGGCGGACTCTCTCAGGTCCGCCTCACCGGTCGTGCCCGGACAGCTGACTGCCTTCATATCCGGCATTCTCCTGAACCGGCTGGCCATCCAGCTGGCAGGGGCAGAGGCGTTGGCAGTTCTCGGGATCGGAAATTCACTGTGGCCGATCCTGCTCGCGGCAGCCACTGCCGTCAGCAGCACCTGCATGCTCCTTGGGAGCATCTGCCACGGAGAAAATGACAGCCGTGCCCTGAACTTTACAATGCGGCTGGGTATCTGGTATGCCCTTGTCCCCTGCTCCGCCTACGCCCTGCTCTTCTTTATGGCAGCGGGCCCGATGGCCGCCTTCTGCGCCGGCCCGGAGGAAGCGATCGTTTCCATGTCCTCCCTCTACCTGCGCTGCCTGGCAGTCTCGCTGCCATTTACCGTTTTCTCCCAGCTGATCGTGAGCTTTCTGGTCGTCACCTCTCAAACCCTGCCGGCAATGGCGGCAGCTGTCCTGGACGGCGGCGCAATGATCTTACTATTCTCCGCCCTTCTGGGAAAAATCGCCGGACAGACCGGCTTCTGGCCCGGCAGAACTGCGGGAGCACTGGCCGCTGCCCTGTGCGCCTTTGCCCTGGCCTGCTTCAGAGGCTTTCTTCATGACCCTGACCCTGACGGCACACTGGAGGACACAACGATCTATTCCATGAAAGAAGCCGTGCAGATCTCTGAAAAGATCCGCCTGCTCCTGCGTTCCTGCGGATTCACAGGCCGCGTCAGCTCCGCAGCAGCCCTCTGCATCGAGGAGTTCTCAGCCCACATCCTGGAATGGGGTTACAGAAATGAGATCGTTTACGGAGCAGATCTCAGGGTGTGCTGTAGGGACGGGATCCTCACGCTCCGCTTCCGCGACGACGGGCGCCCCTTCGACCTGGAACACCATGCAGAAAAATTCGCGGCGGATCCGGAGGACCCCGCCGCGAATGCAGGCCTCCGGATCATCTCCGGCATGGCCTCGGAACTTCGATATATAAACCTCGCAGGAGCCAATGTCCTGCTGATCCGGATCAACGGGGACAGGCACGCTTTCTGAGATCCGCTCCCGTTTTACCCGGTTCATTCTGAGTTTCACTCCTGTCTGCCCCGTTTTTCACCCCGGTTCATTCTGAGTTTTACTCCTGTCTGCCCCGTTTTTCACCCCGGTTCATTCTGAGTTTTACTCCTGTCTGCCCCGTTTTTCACCCCGGTTCATTCTGAAAAATCCGCGGCATACCGCTGCAGAGCCTCCCTTCCGATCGAAAGCATCCTGTCGTCGAGGACCGCAAAAACGATGTCGATCGCCGTTTCCCGGTTTTCCTCCAGAAAGTCCCTGCAGGTGCAGACTGCCTCCTTCCAGGCCAGATCTGCGGGATACCCGAATATTCCCGCGGAGATCAGGGGGAATCCAATTGACGCGCACCCGTTCTCCTTGGCGCGTTCCAGAGAGCTCCGATAGGCTCCGCGGAGCTTCTCCGGCTCTCCGGACTGCCCGCCGGACCAGACGGGACCGACCGCGTGAATGACATATTTTGCCTTCAGGCGAAAGCCCGGGGTGATCACCGCGGAGCCGGTGTCACAGTGGCCGATCCGGTCGCACGCTTCCTGCAGCTCCTGCATGCCCGCTGCCCGGAAAATAGCGCCGCATACGCCGCCCCCGGCCCACAGGCCTTCATTGGCGGCGTTGACGATCGCGTCCGTATCAAATTTCGTGAGATCTCCTTTTCTGATGGAAATTGTTCTCATAGATACCCCCTTCTGATCCTTGCGGTCATAGCCTGGATTGATTTTTCCCGGAATCCCATTCCGTATTTGCAGTTCCTGCGTTTCTAATGTCTCTCTTTGCTGCTCTCTGCCTGCGCTGCCGTGCACGCCCTCTCAACGGCCGTGCACCTGTAGTTATCACTCATTCTTAACTATCTTTGTCCCGGCCCAGATCATGGCGATCGTCCCCGCAATCATCACAGCCACACCGACCAGCCCGTTCCACAGACTCACCACCGCGCCGGCAGCGATCGCCGCGGCGACCAGGGCGACCACCTTCGCCAGCTGGACCGTGTATTTCTTTGGATCTTTGGGTTTGACGGAAATTGTGGCCCGGCGGGGCAGCATGTTGTAATCCTTCGTGACCGCCAGCAGAATCGCGTAGAGAAGGAGAGCCGCCGCAAAAATGAGCATGAAGATCGAATAATAGTGATCCATAGTTACACCTCTTTTCTATTTCCAATCAGATCCTGCCGGATAAGCGTAACAGGGGACGGGTCACCCCATCCCGGGTTTTTTTCTCAGTTCATCCCGGTTCCTGTATTCACTCCGTCACGACCAGGTACTCAAAGCCGGCCTCGTGAACCCAGACGGAGACATCTCCGCCCCGCGTGCGGAAGACGCCCCAGCCCTCTGCATCGATCACGACAGGGTCGGGGCAGTTTTCCATGGCGTCGCGGAAGGTGAGACCGGCGTGCTGCCTGCCCACGCACATGCGTTTTTCGCCGTCTCCGGTATTGCTGATGACGACAGCCAGGCCGGATTCGGGATGGTCCTTCACACCCCGGCGGACCCATCCGACGATATGAGGATCATCGAAATAATCCTCCTGGTCCCCGTAGGCATATCCGCGCCGGATCTTGACCATCTTGCCCAGATTGGGTACAAGCGGCCGGTCCTGCACGGGGTTGCCGTAATAATCAGAATAAAAAACGCAGGGAATGCCGCTTTCGCGAAGCAGGATCATGGCATAGGCAATGGGCTTGAACCAGTCCGCGACAAAGGACTGGAGGCTCTGACCGTACTGGGTGTCGTGATTGTCCACAAACGTCACAGCATAGTCCGGAACCTCCCTGACCAGAGTGTTGTCAAAAATCTTCCGCAGATCGTATTCGCCCCCGGCCTGGGACGCATTGAAAAAATTGTAGTGGAGCGATACATCGAAGAGGGACATTTCCCGGTCGACAGAATCCAGGTAGAAACGGAGCCTCCCCAAATCCGCGTTCCAGTACTCACCGACAGCCGGTATGTCCTTTCCGAGCTCCGCCCTCACTTCCCTGAGGAGATTTTTGTAAAACTCAAAGCTGATATGCTTGACCGCGTCCAGACGAAGCCCGTCGATCCCGGTCTCCCGGATGTACCACAGAAGCCAGGTGCGGATCTCCCGGCGGACATCCGGATTACTCATATCGACATTCATCCCCATGAGATAATCGTAATTGCCTTTTTCCGGGTCCGTGTCTTTTCTCCACTGCTTGCCCGCGAACCGGTAGATCATCCCCTGTTCATTCGACAGATCGTCATAATCCGTTCCGGTGAAATGACTGTGATTCCAGATAAATGAACTGTACTTTCCCTGCCGGCCCGGGAAGGTAAATCTGGACCACACCCGCACCTTGTGCTCGCCGTCCACCTGCTGCGTGCGGTCCTCGGCCGAATCCGACACAGCGATCACATCCTCCGCCTCATCGGCGCCCATCCTGTGGTTGAGGACGATGTCGGCAAACACACGGATCCCCACCTCATGAAAAGCACGAATCGCCTCGAGATACTCCTCCTTTGTCCCGTACTTGGTCCGGACTGTCCCCTTCTGGTCAAACTCGCCCAGGTCATAGAGATCATAGACTCCGTAGCCGACATCCTCCTGCGAAGTCCCCTTATTGTGAACTTCCTTAAAAATTAACTCTCAATCGTTTTTCTCAGGTTCAGCCTCT
>CAMNFJ010000186.1:0-4472 GCA_946536955.1 uncultured Lachnospiraceae bacterium | reverse complement strand
CAGGCCTGGCAGTCGGTTTCTGGACCAGCAAGGACGACGTCATCAAGAACTGGGCTCTGGACAAGGAGTTCGAGCCCGGCATGGACGACGCCACCAGACAGGAAGAGCTCAGAGGCTGGAAGCAGGCCGTCAAGGCTACCCTCGGCTGGGCAAAGGAATGATTTTTTCTCTGACCTGACCTGTCACGATCAATGTCCTGACAGAGTCCTGACAGCCGTATAGCTTTACAGCTTTGCAGCGCAGCATTTTTTGAACAGGCAGACAGACCGTCCCGCAGCGCGGGGAAACGATGCGGGGTGAGCGGTCATTTGCATAGAGATCTGTAAAAGTCAATGTAACACATAGCGGCGCCGGGTCCTCCCGGCCCGGCGCAAAACCTGAAAAGGGGGTTTATTATGAGTTATCTGATCAATGAACTTTTCGGTACCATGCTTCTGGTTCTTCTGGGCGACGGTGTCTGCATGAACCTGAATCTGAACAAGTCCGGCCAGAAGGGCGGCACCAGCACCCACGGCGGCATCGGCTGGGGCCTCGCAGTTATGGTTCCCGCCTTTATCTTCGGCAAAGCCACCGGTGCCCACTTCAATCCTTCCGTCACTATCGCCCTGGCAGTACAGGGAAGCCTTTCCTGGAGCCTTGTCCCTATGTACATCATCGGCCAGATGATCGGCGGTTTCCTGGGCGCGGTGATCCTGACAGTCATGTATCATGATCATCTCGCTGCAACACCCGAGAACGATGTCAAGCGCGGCTGCTACTGCACAGCTCCCTCTGTCCGCAACACCGGCCTGAACTTCTTCTCCGAGTTTATCGATACCTTTGTCCTGATGTTCGCAATCTGCGGCATCGGCCAGACTGTTGCAGGCGACAGCGGCCTCAACTATGTCTTCGTATTCGGTATCATCACTGCGATCGGCATGTCCTTCGGCGGCGTGACCGGATATGCCATGAACGCAGCCAGAGACCTGAGCCCTCGTCTCTGCTTCGCACTTCTGTGCCCCGGCGACAACAAGGATCCCGACTGGGGTTATGCATGGATCCCTGTGATCGCTCCTATCTGCGGCGCAGTCGTGGCCGTTCTCGTTTACGGCGCACTTCCTTTCCCCGCATAATTTCGTCGATGCCTGTGCACTGACGTGCTGCGGTATGATCGGAAAGAGCGGACGCGGAGTTTTCCGCGGACAAAACCGGAATGATCCGGAATCGGATCCGGATTTTTCAGAGCCGGTATGTACGCATTTGCGTGTATTCGTAAGAGGCTGAAGAAAAAAAGAGCCTGCCGGAGGCCGGGAAAGTCGGTAAGGACAGGCAGGCAGCAAATGTACCGACCGGATCTGTTTAACAGCGCATGATCAGAAATACCATTGAAAAATGATCTGATTCTGCCTGTGCTTCTATTGTAATAAGTGATTATCGATCATTGCAGAGATGGAGTCAGGCAATCACGAGTACCTTTTCAGAAGAAGGTGCAGGTTGTCCGGCTCCATTTTTGTCCTCAAATACGGAAAAATTGATCGAAAAAAGACAAGGATTCAGCCATACGAAAGGGAAATAGCCCGCCGGACAAAGGGACAGAGGAAGTATCCCGCCATGATTGCCGGCCGAATAGAAAAAGCCCGCCGGACAAAGAAAGAGTCTTTTTCCGGAAAGTGCAGGTATGGCTTGATCAGGAGGAAACAGAGTATGTATGACGTAATTATCATCGGCGCAGGCGTCACGGGGAGCGCGATCGCTCGAGAGCTGTCCCGCTATAAGGTGAATGTCTGTGTCCTGGAAAAAGAAGAGGATGTCTGCTGCGGCACGTCCAAGGCCAACAGCGCCATCATTCACGCCGGTTTCGACGCGGCCGAGGGTTCCCTGATGGCCCGCTTCAATGTGCGCGGCAATGAGATGATGGATGACCTGGCCAGGGATCTGGACATCCCCTTCAGGCGCAACGGCGCCATGGTCGTCTGCATCCACGAGTCCGAGAAGGACGGCCTCAAGGATCTCTATAACCGCGGCATTGCCAACGGGGTCAAGGGCCTGGAGATCCTGGACCGCGACCAGGCCCTGGAAAAAGAGCCCAACCTGTCCGACAAGGTGGTGGCGGCCCTCTATGCCCCCACCAGCGGCATCATCTGTCCCTTCATGCTCAATATCGCCATGGCCGAGAACGCGAATGTCAACGGCGTCGACTTCTTCTTCAATACCGAGGTGGAGGAGCTGATCCCCGCAACCTGCAAAAAGCACGGCAATCCCATCTGGAAGATCCGCACCAGCAACGGCATGTACAAGGCAAAATACGTCATCAACGCGGCCGGTGTCTACGCGGACAAATTCCACAACATGGTCAGCGCGAAAAAAATCCATATCACCCCCAGGCGCGGCGACTACTGCCTGCTGGACAAGACCGTGGGCGGACATGTCAGCCACACCATCTTCCCCCAGCCCACGAAGCTGGGCAAGGGCGTCCTGGTCTCCCCGACCATCCACGGCAACCTGATCGTCGGCCCCACGGCCATCGATGTGGATGACAAGGAAGCCAACAACACGACGGCGGCCGGCATCAACGACCTGATCGCCAAGGCCGGCGACCATGTCAGAAACCTCCCCATCCGCCAGGTCATCACCTCCTTTGCCGGCCTGCGCGCCCATGAGGACGGCCACGAATTTATCATCGGTGAGGTCGAGGACGCTCCCCACTTCATCGACTGCGCCGGCATCGAGTCACCCGGCCTGACCTCTTCCCCTGCCATCGGCGAGTATGTGGGTCAGATGATGAAGGAAAAAATGGGCCTGGAGGAGAAGGAAGACTGGGTCGGGACCCGCAAGGGCATCCTCAATCCCGCGGACCTCTCCCTCGAGGAGCGCAACGAGCTGATCAAAAAAGAGCCCGCCTACGGCCGCATCATCTGCCGCTGTGAGTCTGTCACGGAGGGAGAGATCATCGATGCGATCCACAGACCCCTGGGCGCCCGGTCCCTCGACGGCGTCAAGCGCAGGACACGCGCCGGCATGGGCAGATGCCAGGCAGGCTTCTGCTCGCCCCGCACCATGGAGATCATCAACCGCGAGCTGGGCATTCCCATGGAAAAGATCACCAAATCCGGCGGCGGCTCCAGAATGGTGCTTGAGAGAACGAAAGGAGGTGCACAGTAATGGCTGGTGTGACTTCATATGATATCGTAATCGTCGGCGGAGGCCCCGCCGGCCTGGCCGCTGCTGTCGCAGCCAAAAAGGCAGGCACGGACTCCATCCTCATCATCGAGCGCGACAAGGAGCTGGGCGGCATCCTCAACCAGTGCATCCACAACGGCTTCGGCCTCCACACCTTCAAGGAGGAGCTGACCGGCCCCGAATACGCCTACCGCTTTATCGAGCAGGTCTATGACCTGGGCATCGAATACAAGCTTGACACCATGGTCATGGACATCTCCCACGACAAGGTCGTCACGGCCATGAACCGGACCGAGGGCATGTTCCAGATTCAGGCCGGCGCCGTCATCCTGGCCATGGGCTGCCGCGAGCGTCCCAGAGGGGCCCTCAACATCCCCGGCTACCGCCCCGCAGGCATCTACAGCGCCGGCACGGCCCAGCGCCTGGTCAACATGGAGGGCTATATGCCCGGCCGCGAGGTCGTCATCCTGGGTTCCGGCGACATCGGCCTGATCATGGCCCGCCGCATGACCTTCGAGGGCGCCATCGTCAAGGTCGTCGCAGAGCTCATGCCCTTCTCCGGCGGTCTGAAACGAAATATCGTCCAGTGCCTGGATGACTACGGCATCCCGCTCAAGCTCTCCCACACCGTCGTGGACATCGAGGGCAAGGACCGCGTCACGGCAGTCACCATCGCCGAGGTCGGCCCCGACATGAAGCCCATCCCCGGCACCGAGGAGCGCTACACCTGCGACACCCTGCTGCTCTCCACCGGCCTGATCCCCGAGAACGAGCTCTCCCGCGGCGCGGGCGTCGAGATGAACCCCGTCACCAGCGGCCCTGCCGTCAACGAGATCCTTGAGACCAGCATCCCCGGCGTCTTCGCCTGCGGCAACGTCCTCCATGTCCACGACCTGGTCGACTACGTCTCCGAGGAAGCCACCCGCGCCGGCGAGAACGCCGCCAAATATGTCCAGAACGGCTGCAGGGACGAGAAGGAAGGTGCGGACATCAAACTGGTCGCCACCGAAGGAGCCCGCTACACCGTGCCCGGTACCATCAACGTCGCCCGCATGGACGACCTCCTGACCGTCCGCTTCCGCGTCGGCGCCGTCTTCAAGGACAGCTACGTCAGCGTCTACTTTGACGACGAGCGCGTCCAGCACCTCAAAAAGAGGATCATGGCCCCCGGCGAAATGGAGCAGGTCATCCTCCAGAAAAAGAAACTGCAGGAATATCCGGACCTCAAGACCATCACCGTCAAGATCGAAGCGGAATGACAGGGTGTGACAAGGGGACAGGCACCCTGTCACACAAACGCGGCAAAGCGGCGA
>CAMNFJ010000185.1:0-4584 GCA_946536955.1 uncultured Lachnospiraceae bacterium | reverse complement strand
GCCGGTCTTGTCCTTGACCAGCTGGGTGCGCTCGAACTCGGTCTTCTTGGCGCACTCTGCCCTGTAGGCCTCGATATCGGCCATGTTGGAGATGCGGTCCGCGTACTTGTCGATCAGGGGATGCTCGGGGGCCATGACCATGAAGGTCACGCCGAAGAGGGTGTCGGGCCTGGTCGTATAGATCTCCAGCTTCTCATCGATGCCGTCGATCGTGAAGTCGACGAAGGCGCCGGTGGACTTGCCAATCCAGTTGACCTCCTGCTGGCGGATGTTCTCGGGATAATCCACGGTATCCAGGCCGGTCAGGAGCTTGTCCGCGTACTCGGTGATCTTGAGATACCAGACGTCCTTGGGGAGCTGGATGACATCGCTGTGGCAGATATCGCACTTGCCGCCCTGGCTGTCTTCGTTTGAGAGGACGACCTTGCAGGACGGGCAGTAGTTGACGAGGGTCTTGTCCCTGAAGACCAGGCCGTGGTCAAAGAGCTTGAGGAAGATCCACTGGGTCCATTTGTAGTAGTCCTCTTTGGATGTGTCGATCACACGGCTCCAGTCAAAGGAAAAGCCGACGCTGCGCATCTGGTTGGAGAACTTCTCGATGTTCTTGTCCGTGATGATGCGGGGATGGGTATTGGTCTTGATCGCGTAGTTTTCCGTCGGAAGGCCGAAGGCGTCGTATCCGATCGGGAACAGGACATTGTAGCCCTGCATCCTGCGCTTTCTGGAGATGACCTCGATGCTGGAGTATGCCTTGATATGGCCGACATGCATGCCCGCGCCGCTGGGATAGGGAAACTCCACAAGTCCGTAGAACTTGGGTTTTTCACTGAAATCCACTGCCTTGAAAAGCTCGGCGTCCTCCCACTTCTTCTGCCACTTCGGCTCAATTTTCTTGAAATCGTATCTCATTATGTTTCCCTCTTATGTGTGTACCTCTTGTTACGGTCCACAGATCCTTCGGAACTGTGAAAGTAACCTGCGATAATCCCATTCCACAATGCAAAGCCTTGACATTGTAAACCCATTGGCTTTGAAAAGCATTAACAATTCTCCGCAGACAACTTGTTTAATAATAAGCCTCACAGGGCAATTTCGTCAAGGTATGCGCGTATACAAAGTAGATTGCGCTGTTTCTATCCACAGCCAGTAAATTCGAGGCGTTTTTGCATGGGTTTTTCATGCAAAAACCCGAGTGAGACGGCGAAAATCGTGCGCGTATAGCGCATTGGAATACGATTTTCGCAAGTTACTATCACAGTTCCGAAGGGACTGTGATAGTAACACTGTGCAGATGCTTGCATGAAAGCGGAAAACCACCCCGGATCCCGGATCCTGCAAATACTGCGCATTATCCCATATACATACGCTCTCCTTCAGCTTTATAATCCGATATGACAGGACCGCATTGCG
Organism: uncultured Lachnospiraceae bacterium; assembly: GCA_946536955.1. Classification (GTDB taxonomy): domain Bacteria; phylum Bacillota; class Clostridia; order Lachnospirales; family Lachnospiraceae; genus CAG-791. Next base: position 3,174 of record CAMNFJ010000185.1, on the reverse strand, counting down.
GTTCCAAAATATAGTTTCCGGAGGAAGCACCATGAAAGACAAGGCACAGTTCAAATTTGAGATCCGCCGCCAGAGCGGCAAGACCATAGCCGGCACACTACCCGCCGGTCAGGAGAAACTCATCCCGGGGAGCGCCCGGATCTGTATTGAGGAGCAGTGCTCCGGACAGGTCCGGATCGTCTCTCTTCACCTGGATCTGCTCCAGGAGGATCATTGGATCTTTGACGGTCTGGACAGGGAAGCGCCGGTCCGGGTCTACGTTGCTCCTGATCAGATGCCGGAGAAAATGACAGCGCTGTATCTGTTTTCTGACTGATGGACCCGCCCTGCTTTCGTGGAGCGCTTTGAGGATATTCCCCAAAGGACACAGGTCCTTTTGCTCAAAGGGACGGATTCCTGCGCCTGTCTTGTCCCCATGGTCGGCAGGGAGTGGAAAGCTGCCGTCAACGGAGGGACCGAAAACGAACTCTGCCTGGAACTGAGCGCCGGTGTGGGCGGTTATATGAGCCTGGATGAGCCCCTCTATATCCTTGCTCAGAGTGATACAGTCTCCGGGGCTGTGCACAGCGCCTTCACCTGGCTCGCCCGTGAAAAAGGGATCCCCATGCGGCAGGAACGCCGCATTCCGGAAGTGTTTCGAAGCCTGGGCTGGTGCAGCTGGAATGCCTTCTACACCGATGTGGATGAAGAGGGCCTGCGGCAGAAGGCTGCGGAGTTCACCCGGAAGTCGGTCCCGGTCCGGTGGGTCATCATCGACGATGGCTGGATGAGCACCCGGGATACCTTCCTGACCGATTTCGTGCCCGACAGGAAAAAATTCCCTGACGGTTTTTCACAGATGATCAGCGACATCCGACAGAGCTCCACGATTCAAAAGTTTGGAGTCTGGCACGCACTGGGCGGCTACTGGAGCGGCATCCGCAAAGGTTCCGTGCTGGCCGGACAGGAGGCAGACCACCTCCTGGAATGTACAAACGGCCTCCTGGTCCCCGACCCGGATCGGGGCGCGGCATTCTACAGGCACTGGTATCAGCTGCTGAAGCGCCAGGGCATTGATTTCGTGAAGGTTGACGGGCAGAGCACCGCTGCACGGTATTTCGGAAACACCCTTCCCGTAAGTTCTGCCGTCCGCGGAATGAATGAAGCCCTGGAGAGCGGAGCCGCTCTGATGGACAACAGCATTCTCAACTGCATGGGGATGGCCATGGAAAATATTCTTGCCCGCCCCGCATCCGCTGTATCCCGCAACAGCGATGATTTCTTCCCGGACCGGGAAGGCAGCTTTACCGAACATCTGCTGGAAAATGCCTATAATGCGATCTATCACGACGAACTCTACTGCTGCGACTGGGATATGTTCTGGACCAGTCACCCCGACGCCGGAAAACACAGCCTGCTCAGAGCCATCAGCGGCGGTCCCGTCTATTTCAGTGACCGGGTAGGCGAGACAGTTCCCGATGTGCTCCGCCCTCTCGTTTACCTGGACGGGAGCCTTCCCATGATGATCCGGTCAGCAAAGCCGACAGAGGACTGTGTGTTCTCCGATCCCCGGGCAGGCGGTGTGCTCAAGCTGCATAATGCCGCTCCCTGGGGCGCCGGCACAGCCGGCGGGATCGCCGTCTATAACCTGACCGGTGACAGGCAGAGCTTTTCCTTTAGTCCCCGTGATATTCCCGAACTGGACAGGTCCGACAGGTACTGGGTCTATGACTGGTTCGGAAAACAGGCATTTTCTATTGGAAGTAAGGACCGGTTCGAGGGAATCATGGACCCCCAGGGCTTTGGCTGGTATGTCCTTGTCCCCGAAAATGAGACTCTGTCCTGCCTGGGCCTCACGGAAAAATATGTGGGCTTTACGGCCCTGGAGAGCATGTCGGAAGCTCCCGGCTGCACGACTCTTGTGCTCCGTGAGACCGGGCCCCTGTCCTGGCTCTCACACAGAAGATTTAAAAAGGCCGAGCTCAACGGACAGGACATCACGGCCAGGGTGGTCAGCGGGGACTGCGCCGGCACGCTTCCCGGCTTGTCTGCAGCCGGCCGCAGGGACAATGCCGGGGCATTTCTGTCCACTCTGCAGCTGGAGGAAAAGCCTCAAAAAGCTGTCCTGTGTATCAGATGGTGAGCACCTGGCATCACAGGCAATAATGAAAAAGAAAGGGACAATTTCCGGAAAACGGAAATTGTCCCTGCTTTTTTTACACGTCCCTGTAACCGGACCGGGTGCGCAGGCTCCCGGTCTCAGCGGAAATTGCGGGAGCCGAAGTGGATCACAGCCATAAAGCCCGGGCCCGTATGAGCACCGATGACAGGACCCATGGGAAGGACCTGGATCCTGGCTGCAGGATTGATCCTGAGGATTTCCGCCGCCATCTTTTCCGCCCGCTCCCTGCAGTCCGCATAGGCCACGATCACATCGCTCCCCAGCGTATCATCATGGGCTCCCTCATAGCACTCCAGGAGGTATTTCACCGCCCTGGGGATCCCTCTCTGCTTGGAGATGTTGATGAGCTTTCCCTCGTCATTGATCTTGAGGATAGGCTTGAGGTTGAGAACATTGCCGGCCAGTGCTGCCGTGGCGGAGATACGTCCGCCCCTCTTGAGATAGACCAGGTCCTCCACCATGAACCAGAAGCCGATATGAAGCGCCTTATCGCGGAGGAAGGCAGCCGTATCAGTCAGAGATCTCCCCTCCTTCCGGGCCTGGATGGCCAGCAGAAGCAGCAACCCCATGCCTCCCGTCGCCCCCAGGGTGTCGACGCATTCGATCTGGACGCCCGGATAATCCTCCCGCACGGATGCTGCCCCGGTCAGAGAGGAGGAATAGGTGGAGCTGAGGCCGCTCGACAGGCTCAGATAGAGGAGGTCCTTTCCCTCCGCAGCCGCGGCGCCAAAGATCTTCTCATAGGTGTAGGGCGTGATCTGACTGGTCCCGGTGATGGATCCCGCTTTCATCTTGTCGTAAAAAACCTTGAGCTCCTCCTCGGTCTGGGGCCTGTCCATCACATATTCGGTCCCGTCGATCACATATTTCATGGGGATGATATGGATATTGTTTTCATCGAGGTATTTCTGCTCGATATCCACGGATGCATCTATATAAATCTCAAAACTCTTTTCCAAGGGGAGACCTCCTTCATATCCTGTCTTTCACAGGGACTGTGTGGCAGTACGCGG
>CAMNFJ010000184.1:0-4687 GCA_946536955.1 uncultured Lachnospiraceae bacterium | reverse complement strand
GGCGAGACGAAAGAGATCACCAGAGAACTGACATTTACAAAAGAAGAGTGAAAAATCTTGTCGATACAAGATTTTTCACTCCGGAGGTTTGTGACGGAGCACAAACCTCCATCTGATGCAAAAGAGAAATCGTCTTCACGAATTTCTCTTTTGCGATGCCTGCGCACTTCGTGCTCCGGCATGATTGGAAAGAGTGAAAAAAACGCTCGATACATGATAAGAGTGAACCCGGTCGAGGGGTCAGGGTCTTGCCGGCCCTGGCCCCCTTGTTTTTGGGCGGGCCGAAGGCGCCGCGTGATTCAGATCCTGCATGGATCAGAAAGAGAGTGAAGGATTGCCCAGGGGAAAAATCATCAAGAGTATCGCGGGCTTCTATGAAGTCCACACAGGAGATCAGGTCTACAGATGCAGGGCAAAGGGGATCTTCCGGGCCCTGGGGAAAAAGCCCCTCGTCGGGGATGATGTCGAGATCGATATCACGGATACGGTCAGTGTGCCCATGGAGGGAAACGTGCGGGAACTCCTGCCCAGAAAAAAGGAGCTGGTCCGCCCCAACGTCGCCAATGTGGACCAGGCCCTTTTGATCTTTGCCATCACCCATCCCGCGCCCAGCTACAATATGCTGGACCGCTTTCTGATCACCATGCAGGAGCGGGAGCTGGATGCCATCCTCTGCTTCAGCAAGCGCGATATAGCCACTGAGGAGGAGATCCGGGAGCTCAGGGAGACCTATGAGGCCTGCGGATGCACGGTCCTTTTTATCTCCAGCTTTATCCCGGAGAGCCTGGGGGAGGTCAGACAGATCCTCCGCGGCAAAACAACGGTCCTGACCGGGCCCAGCGGCGCGGGCAAGTCGACCCTGATCAATGCCCTCTGTCCGGACGCCAATATGCAGACCGGAGAGCTCAGCCGCAAGATCCGCAGGGGCAAAAACACGACCCGGCACGTGGAGCTTCTGGCGGCCGGCGAGGACACCTACCTGGTGGACACGCCCGGCTTTACATCCCTCTGGGTCCAGGATATCGAGCCCGACCGCCTGCACTACTACTATCCGGAATTTGAAAAATGGGAGCCGGACTGCAGGTTCAACGGCTGCATCCATATCAACGAGCCGGACTGCGCGGTCAAGGAGGCCCTGGCGAGAGGGGAGATCAGCAGGATCCGCTACCGCAATTACTGCGAGATCTACGACGAGCTGCGCGGACGCCGGCCGGTCTACAGAAAAGGATGAGGCCCGGCTGCGCCGGAGAGTCTGCGAAAGAGGATGAGTTCCGGGGGACGCCGGCAAATCTGCAAAAAGGATGAGGCCCGGACGCCCCGGCAAATCTGCAAAAAGGATGAGGTCCGGTGCGCCTGAGAATCTGGAAAAAAGGATGAGCTCCGGGTGCACCGGAGCGTCTGCAACAGGAGATGAGCCGGGCGGGTCCGGACCCGCCGGCAGGGGAGGCTGCGGCAGAGATGGAAAAGCTGCGATGCGTCGTGGAACGCATTACCTATCACAATGAGATGAACGGTTATTCCGTGATCCGGTGCCGGGCCAGGGGCTTCAGCGACCTGGTCACGGTCGTCGGCAATATGCCGGAGGTCCATGTGGGCAGTGTCCTCAGCCTGGAGGGGGCCTGGAAGATGGACCCCAAATACGGCCGACAGTTCTCGGCTCAGACCTTTGAGGAGACCCTGCCGGCGACGGTCTACGGCATCGAAAAGTATCTGGGGAGCGGCCTGATCAAGGGGATCGGCCCCGGCTTCGCCCGCAGGATCGTCCAGGAATTCGGGAAAGATACGCTGGAGGTCATCGAGACAGACCCGGACAGCCTGCTCCGGGTCCCGGGGATCGGAAAAAACCGGGTCGACCAGGTCAAAAAGAGCTGGCAGGAGCAGAAGGAGATCAAGAACATCATGCTTTTTCTGCAGGGGCATGATGTCAGCACCAGCCATGCGACCAAAATCTACAAGACCTACGGCAATGACAGCATCTCGATCGTTCAGGACAATCCCTACAGGCTGGCGGATGATATCTGGGGGATCGGCTTCAGGACAGCGGATATCATAGCGGAGAAGATGGGCTTCGGACATGAGCGCTATGCCCGCCTCAGGAGCGGCCTCCTCTATACCCTCAACCGCCTGGCCGACGAGGGCCACTGCTACGCGACCAGGGGGATGCTGCTGAAAAAGGGGACGGAGCTTCTGGATGTGGAGGACAATATCCTGTCCATGACCCTGGATGAGATGATCCGGGGCAGGGATGTGATCATACAGCCGCCCCTTCAGGAGCTGGCCGCGGGGGAAAGCACCCGGGAGGACCCGGCAGCTGAGAAGAGGCTGCCGGAGGACGCCATCTATCTGCCCCCCTTCTTTTTCGCGGAGACAGGGTGCGTCCGCCGGCTGGCCGCGGTCTTCCAGGGGCAGAGGGAGCTGGAGGTCAATACCGACAGGCTGGCGGAGCGCGTGTCCGCCAGGACCGGCATGCGCTATGATGAGATCCAGGTCCAGGCCATCCTGGCGGCGGCAAGGAGCAAGCTCCTCATCCTGACCGGCGGCCCCGGGACCGGCAAGACGACCACCACCCTGGGGATCATCACGGCCTACAGGGAGGCCGGGGCCCGGATCCTCCTGGCCGCGCCGACCGGGCGCGCCGCCAAGAGGCTCTCCGAGACCACGGGCATGGAGGCGAAGACCATCCACCGCCTGCTGGAGGTCAAGCCCCCGGAGGGCTATGGCAGAAACGAGGAGAACCCCCTGGAGGGCGATGTCCTGATCGTGGACGAGTGCTCCATGATCGACTTATTGCTTTTTTACAACCTCCTCAAGGCCGTGCCGGACACCATGACAGTCATTTTTGTGGGGGATATCGATCAGCTTCCCAGCGTCGGGGCCGGCAATGTCCTGCGGGACCTGATCGACTCCGACTGCTTTCCGGTCGTCCGCCTGACCCGCATTTTCCGGCAGGCACAGACCAGCAGGATCATCACCAATGCCCACCGGATCAACGAGGGCCGCATGCCGGATATCTCCAACGGGAAAAACAGCGATTTCTTCTTCACGGATATGGAGAGGCTGGCGGACAGGATGGGAGATCAGCAGGGCAGGCAGGTGGAGCCCGCGGAGGCCGCGCTGCGGACCATCGTGGACCTGGTCCGGGTCCGGCTCCCCCGCTATTACAGGGTACCGCCATCGGAGATCCAGGTCCTGACTCCCATGCAGAAGGGGGTCATCGGCGCCTCCAACCTCAATCAGGAGCTGCAGAAGGCCCTCAATCCGGCCCCGGCCGCAGGCCCCGGACTCCACCGGGGCGGGACGGTCTTCCGGGCCCGCGACAAGGTCATGCAGATCCGCAACAACTACGACAAGGAGGTCTTCAACGGAGATATCGGCGTCGTGCTCAGCGTGGATCCGGAGGAAAGAAAGCTGGCTGTCTCCTTTGACGACAGGACGGTGGAATATGATGTCTCCGAGCTGGATGAACTGGTCCTGGCCTATGCCGTGACCATCCACAAATCCCAGGGGTCGGAGTACCCGGTCGTGGTGATCCCCCTGCTCATGAACCACTATGTCATGCTGCAGAGAAACCTCCTCTATACCGGCATCACCAGGGCCAAAAGAGCCCTGGTCCTGGCAGGGACCAGGAAGGCCCTGTCCTATGCGGTCCGCAATGTGACGGTCCTTGACCGCAACACCATGCTGAGCGCGCGGCTGGCCCTGGAGCTCGGCAGGGTACCGCCGGAGCACAGGCAGGCCGTCCGGGCGGCGGCCTACGGGGGACAGATCCGCGTAAGAGCAAAACACACGGGAAAAATGGATTGATTCAGCATATTATACAAATAATTTGATAACATCCGGCATTCTGTTGAATAATCGTAGAACATTTTTGGCTATTTTGATAGCACATCGAAAAAAAATATGGTATGATGCTCAAGAGTATCTGTTATCTGCATGCATCGGTGATCCGGGCAGCATTTTTTCCTGCGGGGGGTAGCAGTAATTTAGCAGGGAATAGGAAGCCAGGCATAGGTTGATAAAAGAGATGCTTCAAAAATCAGGATTTACAAATCTCGAATTAATAGGAGGATCAGTTTATGAACAGTCTGGACAACTGCATCAATTTCCTGTTGACGGGCGCGCAACATGTCGTATTCCAGTACATGAAAAAGAATCTCAGCCAGTTCGACATCACCCCGATCCAGTACGGCGTACTCGGATGTATCTGGGAATTTGACATGCACAATCCCAAGGAGATCGCAGCGCATCTCGGAGTGGAGAACTCCACGATTTCCGGCATCCTGGAGAGAATGGAAAACAAGGGCCTGATCCGCAGGATGATCGACAGCACGGACCGCAGGTTCATCCACATTGAACTGACAGAGCTCTCAAAGAATCTGGAGATTCCGGTCAGGACTGTCGTCACCGAGGTGGACAGGGAGGTCATGTCCCAGTTCAGCGAGGAGGAATCCAGGGCCGTCAAGGACATGCTCCGCAAGATCACTGCTCTGGATATTTGAAGATAAGATAATTGCTGGATTTAAGATAGTGAGCCGGACCCCGGAAAAACGGGATCCGGCTTTTTTGCCGCCTGCGGGGGCCTTTCCGGGATAACGGAATACACCTCGCGAACAAATTATCCATAGATTTTGTGCCTGTTAATTATGCACAAAATCCTGCGTGCATTTTGTTGCGATTCGACAAAACG
>CAMNFJ010000183.1:0-4698 GCA_946536955.1 uncultured Lachnospiraceae bacterium | reverse complement strand
CAGGCACTGTGTCACAGTACTGTGACACAGTGCCTGTCCCCCTGTCACACCCCTCTGTCACACCGTCCCCTGTCAAATCGTTCCCATAGCGCGCGCCCCGGGCCGTACGGCCCTCATGCCGCGCTCTTTATCACTTATCCCCGAAGTGCTCCTCCAGCATCTTTTCCACAACGCTGTAACGGTTTTTAAAGAAGCCCCGGATCTCGGTGTCGGTGATCCGGGTGAAGTCGAGGCCGGAGTCGTTCCCGAAGAAGCGGCGGTAGTTGACCGCCATGGGGGCGGCCAGCTCCCGGGCGTACTGGTCGAGCTTTTCGTCGACGGATTCGGGGGAGAAGATGGTGCGGCCGTATTCCAGGATGCGGCTGCTGAATTTTTCCCTGAAGTCCGCGTTTTTGCACAGGCTCACAAAGAGGGGGGAGGGGTCCTTGTTGAGGACGTAGTTGAGGGTGTCGTTCTCCTTGAGTTCATCGGAGATGGCGGCGGAGTTGACATCAAAGAGGACCCAGCGCCAGCGGCCGTCCATGTAGGGGGACTCGCCGGTGGGATTGCCGTTGATATCCAGGTTTTTGGGGTTGGGATCCGCGGGGGCGGAGTTGCTGCCCTCTCCGGCGGCCTGGATGCCGGCCCCGCTATTGGCGCTGTCCTCGCTCTCAGCCTCCGCATCCAGGGCAAAGAGCTCCTCCGGGGCTTCGCGGGTGCGCCAGACGGCGTAGTTGCCGTTGGGCCAGTCGCCGCAGCGGGCGCAGTAGATGAGGACGGCGTAGTAATTGATGAAGCTGTCCATATCGAAGAGCTCGCAGGCCTTTGCGTAGTTGTCGGGATCGGACATATCGTTTTCCGTGATGAATTCCTTTGCCTTGTTCAGGAGTTTGATATCCTTCTCGACGCCGACCTCGACCCCCTTGCTCTTGATGTCGAGGACGTCCTCCTCCGGCACATTATAATAGTAGCTGAAATATTTTTCGTCGAATTTTTCGGTGATGTGATAGACCCCCCAGAATTCTCCGTCGAGGAAGAGGAGGCAGGGCACGTAGTGCATGGTCGCGAAGCCCTGGTCCGCCGCCAGCTCGGAGACCAGGCGGTCTTTTTGTTTTGTGTAAAAATCATCCCCGCCGGTGGTCAGGGTGATGCGCTTGGGATTGAAGCCGGTCCCGAAGAAGTCGTAGTGGAAGGAGGAGTTGCCGTCGTAGTCCTTGCGGGCATAGAGGTTGAGGCTCTTGGGCAGAAAGCCCCGGCTGCCGCCGCCCTGGATGCGGATGCCGGCCTCCTGCTGGAGGAGGAGGCTGCCGTCTTCGTCAAAGAACTGGACATTGGCCTGGCGCTCCCATTCCCTGCCCCGCTGGTTGTAGTTGGAATCCCACCACCACCAGATGTGCCTGTACCAGATGTCACCGTTGTGAAAGGGTTCTGTGGCGGCAAAGTCATCGAAGGCTTTGCCGGTGACGTAGATCCCCTTTTCGTAGTCAAAGAGGTTGGCCGGGTCCGTGACGACCGAGACCACCTTGGCGGTCCCGTAGCCTTCCCTGCCCTGGTAGCCGACGAAATAGGAGGCGGTTTCGACCTCGCTCCGCTCGTCCTCGCCGGTGTAGAAGGCGGCCCGCAGGATCGTGCACTTGTCGACGGGATCCTCCGGCACCTGATAGCCCTTGCCCGGATAGTCCTTCGCGTACTCCTCCAGGAGGTCTGTATCAAAGCTGTGGGTCACATCCGTGCGGGCGGAGTGGACGTTGTCCTGCGGGGTGACGTCCGTGATCTCGATGCCGCCCTCATAGCGGAAGGTGTTTTCCTGCCCGCGGACCGGTTCCGTCCCGTCCAGCGTGTAGTAGATCTCATTGGTCGGGGCTTTGATCCTGAGGGTAAAGGCATTCTGATAAAAGCCGGAGGGTCTGGAAAAGATGATCCGGCTCTTTTTGATCGCATTATTTTCATATTCCTGAAGCGGGGCCCGGAAGGGCAGCTCCCTGGTCATCAGGAATGCAGCCAGGATGACAGTCCCGGCCAGAAGGACCAGGACGGAAATACGGATTTTTTTTCCAAATAATAAAAACATAGTGTTTCCCATAAAAAGCCGGCCGCATTCCTGCGGGCCGGATGATCTGTAAGTACGCGTGAGCCGGGGGACCTGCCGGGTGGCTCATCTGTAGAGCGACCGTGTTATCTGGTGTGTTCCCCGGCCCAAGTCTCCCTGAATGAATTACCCTTCATTTTACTCAAATGCGGGAGCCCTGTAAACCTCTGCGGAGGGAAAGAACGCACCCCGGGTCTGGCGCCCGCGCGGTCGGGCTGCAGGTCTGTAAACCACTGCGGCAGGAAAGAGCAGGATGCCACGTCCTTCTTGACGGGGGTGATTCGGGATTATAGTATAGGGTATAACGTTTTTTTATGATGCATACCCGTGACTTCAGCCGCGGGATAAGCGCGCAGGACTCGCGGGAGAGTCCTGAAAAATGTGGACTCGCCCGCGGTGATTTTTTTACAGGGAGGACGGAATGGCGGTAATGTTTCAGGGAAAAAAGGAAACTGTGTCAGAAAGAGAGATAAGGACGTCTGATCAGGAGTCCGGGCGGAGGCCTGCGGCCCTGCTGCTGTCTGTCCTGTTCAATCTCCTTCTGATGCTTTTTTTATATCGTTTCTTTTTTCCTGTCTTTGAAGGGAACGATGATATCACGATCGTGCAGTTTGTGAACGGGTCCTGCGGGAGCTTCGATCCCCACATGGTCTATCAGAATTATCTGATCGGGGTCCTGCTGTCGGGGCTCTACCGGGCTGCGCCCCATGTTCCCTGGTACTCCTGGTTCCAGTACCTTTGTCTGTGGGCTTCCTTTACCGCGATCACCTATGTGCTGACTTGCAGGATCCGCAAGGGGGCGGCCTTCTGGTGATCCTGATGGCGGCCCTCTTCACCGGCTTATATTATTATCTTTTTCTGCAGGGGAGATATCTCTACAACCGCGTGGATGTCGGCCTGTGGATGTGCATGCTGGCGGTCCTGCTGTGGACCTGGAAGGCAGAACAGAGAGACGGAAAAGGGAGACGGCAGCCCGGGCTGGAGCTTGCCTGTCCGGCCATGGTCCTGGCTGTCATGACCGCCTGCGCCTTTGTCCAGATTCCGGACTGGAGCGACAGGCTGGCGGCCCGGTGCGTCGAGAGCCGGGACGAGAGGGCGCAGATGCGGGAAAAAATGAAAAAGATCTCAGAGGACAGCGGCAATCTCTATGTCAGCAAGCTGGGGATCCTGACAGCCTCTGACTGCTGCGCGCCTTTTGAGGCCATGCACCGCGACCTGTTTTCCAATGTCGCCCTGCTGGGAGGCTGGAAGGTCGAATCCGCTCCCTACAACAGGATCCTGGAAAAATACGGATTTGATCATAACCCCTATGAGGCCATCACCGGTCTGCCTGTCCCGGCCCGGGAGACCGGGCAGAACGGAGCCGGGGCCGCGGGAAGGAAGGGGAGAGTCCTGCTCCTGGATGAGGAGCCGGACCTGACCCTTGCCTATATCAGAGAATATTACAATCCCCGCGCGAAGATGACCAGAGCGGGCGAGTGGGACGGAAAGCAGATCTGGGAGATCGTCACGGCTGAGCCGTGAGCCCTGGGACAATGGGGGAGTCAATGAGTCAAAATGAAACGTCCCCATAGACTCAAAACGTCCCCACTGACTCATGAAACATCCCCATAGACTCCCCCGTCAGCTGCGCACGAAATAGTGCCGTCCCAGCCAGTGGGAGAGGCCGTCGAGTCCGGGATAGACGATGCGCTCGGTGATATTCTGGTGGTCCAGCATGTCGCGGATGCGCCAGCGCAGGTCTTTGCGGATGATATAGCGGCAGGTCCGTTCGGTCTCCCGGTTTAAAAAGCCCACGATATCCTCCATGGCGTCCGGGATGATGGAAAAGAAGGAGTACTGGTTGATGATCCTCGGATCCAGGGACGGAGGCTCGATGATGACCATGGACCGGTCCTCCATGTCCCGGTCGTACTGTTCCAGGCTGTCGCAGACTTCCCTGAGCATGTTGACGGAAAAGACCGTCGTGTTGTATTTTCTGATGATATCCCGGTATTTCTCCGGCAGCATGTCGTGGAGCTCATGGATGTCGATGCGCCAGACGACGGAGTCCCGGGCATCCATCATCTCCAGATCGTTCTCGGTCATGGCAAAGTGCAGGGCGATGATGGGGGAGAAGGACCAGTCCAGCAGGCGGGTGGGGAGCCCGTGGTGCTGGCCCAGGATCATCTGGTTCCAGATGGAATCCTCGATCGAGGGCTCCTCGAGGACAGCGTATTTGGTGAAGTTGAGCAGCATGGGCGGCTCAAGGAGCCGGCTTTTGTCCTTGCAGTGGCGGCGCAGGCTTGTGGAGAGCACAAAGGAGGCGTCCGGTTCGCCCCGGTAAATGTAGAGGTTGCGGTGCCGGTCCAGATCCTCCCTGTAATCCTGCTCGGAGAGCAGCCGGAAGAGAGTTTCCATCGTATTGATCTCAATGTCTTGTATCATGCCTGTTTCCTCCCTGTGTTCGGTCGTATTCCCTGGAAAAGTGCCGGAAACCTGCGCCTGCCTGCCCGGCAGACCGGGGCTCTGTGAATGCCCTTTGCGCAGGGGCGGACGCCGTTCTGCCCGGGCTTTTGCCTTAATATAATCATACCATGATGTAAAGGTCAAAAGGTATCCAATGGCTCTGAGTCTCGTCAAGCTGCACA
>CAMNFJ010000182.1:0-4761 GCA_946536955.1 uncultured Lachnospiraceae bacterium | reverse complement strand
TGTGCAACTTGACGAGTCTCAGAGCCTTTACGATACTTTTGACCTTTACATCATTGTATGAAAAGAAAAACAAAATCTAAAAATGAGTTCAGACAAGCGGCGGACGGAGTTTTTTTAAGTTTCATTTAAGGAAGGCGGTCTACAATCCCTCTTGTGAACCGAAAGGACGCACGGGCCCGCAGCTTCCGGCCGGAAATGCGGGGACAGGAATCCCGGACAGGAAGTCCGGCGGGGACAGGGATCCGGGAAAGGAAGTCCGGCGGTATGCATGGATCCCGGACAGGAAGTCCGGCGGGGACAGGGATCCGGGAAAAGAGAGCCCCGGAGTGAACACGGTATACGGAGGCCCCCGGAGTGAAAACAGGTTTGGGGACGGCTGCGCGGCAGCGGACGTCATTGGAGAAAAAAGATGGAATACAGGCATGAATGGAAGCATGAGATCAATTACAGCGATCTGCTGATCCTGCGGCAGAGGCTCCGGTGTGTGATGAAGCCGGATCCCCACGCGGTCGACGGAAAATATCTGATCCGGAGCCTTTATTTTGACGATCTTTCCGACCGGGCCCTGCGCGAGAAGCTGGACGGGATCAATATCCGGGAGAAGTTCAGGATCCGTTATTACAACGGGGATACGAGCGTGATCCATCTGGAGCGCAAGAGCAAGTGGAACAGCCTGGGCAACAAGCAGAGCGCTTCTCTGACGGCGGACGAGGCGCAGGCGATCGTGGACGGGAGGCTGGACTGGATGATGGGACACCCCCACGGTCTGGTGCGGGAGCTCTATACCAAGATGCGCAACGGCGGCATCCGCCCCAAAACGATCGTGGACTATACGAGGGAGCCCTTTGTGTTCGGTCCCGGCAACGTCCGTGTCACCTTTGACTACAATATCCGCACGGGACTGGGCTGCACGGATTTTCTCAATACGGAATGCGTCACGATCCCGGCGGGGGACACCCCCATCATTCTCGAGGTCAAGTGGGACAGGTACCTGCCGGATATCATCCGGGACGCGGTCTGCCTGCCCGGCAGAAGGGCGTCGGCCTTTTCCAAATATGCCCAGTGCAGGATCTACGGATAAAAAACGGGATCTTCAGTAGGGATTTTGCGGATAAAAAATCTGTCAGCGTGCGCTTGTAAGAACTTCGGTATCATCGCACCTCGTATCGGAATCTTATAGCTGACAGATTTTTTATATATTGAAGTGCGAATACACACAATAATGACTGCAATGCCCGGCAGTGACAACGAAAAAGGCCGGCAGATTAATACGGAAAGAGAGGAAGAAATCAATGAGCTTTAGTGATGTTTTTAAATCCAATTTCCTGGAAAATGTAACGGCGGTCAGCCTGGTGGATATGGTCCTGACCCTGGTCCTGGCATTCGGGATCGGCGTCTTTATCTTTTATATTTATAAAAAGACCTACCAGGGCGTCATGTATTCGTCCTCCTTCGGAGTGACCCTGATCGCCCTCACCATGATCACCTCCCAGGTCATCCTGGCTGTCACCTCCAATGTGGTCCTGTCCCTGGGCATGGTCGGCGCCCTTTCCATCGTGCGTTTCAGGACGGCGATCAAGGAGCCGCTGGATATCGCCTTTCTCTTCTGGTCGATCGCGGCGGGCATTATCCTGGCGGCCGGCATGATCCCTCTGGCGGTGGCCGGCAGTGTCATCATCGGCCTGATCCTCCTCTTCTTTGTCAACCGGCAGACCCACAAGAATCCCTATATCTGTGTCCTTTCCTGCACTGACCACGGGGCGGAGACCGAGGCGCTGAACTATCTGAAAACAAGGGTCGAGCGCTGCATGGTCAAGAGCAAGTCGGCCCAGAAGGGCCTGGTGGAGCTCAATCTGGAGGTCAGACTCAAAGATGACAACACAGACTTTGTCAATGCCCTGTCCTCTCTGGACGGGATCAACAGTGCGGTGCTTGTGAGCTATAACGGTGATTACATGGGGTGACCTGAATGTCGGGAGGAAAAAACATTGACCGGATCTGCGCGGTCGTCCTGATCTGCACGATTTTGATCACGGTCCTCTTTACGAACGGAAAAACCCTGGGACTGCAGGGCGCGAAGACGGATGCGCGATATGTCAGCCGCCTCTTTGACACATCCTCTGTGCACAGGATCGATATCGTCATGGACGACTGGGATTCCTTTCTGGAGACCTGTGAGAATGAGGAGTACACGGCCTGCTCCGTGCTGATCGACGGCGAGAAATTTAAAAATGTCGGGATCCGGGCCAAGGGAAATACTTCTCTGTCCAATGTCCGGCAGCTGGGCAGTCAGAGATACAGCTTCAAGATCGAATTCGACCACTTTGAGACCGGGAAGACTTATTACGGACTGGACAAGCTCTGTCTCAACAACCTGATCCAGGACAATACCATGATGAAGGACTACCTGGTCTATCAGATGATGGCGGATTTCGGGGCGGACGCACCGATGTGCAGCTTTGTCTACATCACGGTGAACGGCGAGGACTGGGGCCTCTATCTGGGAGTCGAGGGCGTGGAGGACAGCTTCCTGCAGCGCACCTATGGGTCGGAAGCCGGAGACCTGTATAAGCCGGACAGCATGGGCTTTGGCGGCGGCCGCGGCAACGGCCGGGACTTCGATATGAAGCAGTTTGAAGACGATAATAATGAGAATAATGCTGATGCCGGAGACGGCACGAGTGCTGATGCCGGAGGCGGCATGAAGAACGCTCCCGGCGGTACAGCGGGCGGCCCCGGTGAAAACGGCGGTATGCAGGGCGGTCCCGGCGGGGGCGGTGCCAGGGGCAGCGACGATGTCAAGCTCAAATATATCGACGATGATCCGGACAGCTACAGCAATATTTTTGAAAACGCCAAGACAGATGTCACGAAGGCTGATAAATCGCGCCTGATCGCGGCTTTGAAAAACCTGAATGCCTATACGGATCTGGAGGATACTCTGGAGATAGATGAGGTCCTGCGCTACTTTGTTGTCCACAACTTTGTCTGCAACGGCGACAGCTATACCGGGTCTATGATCCACAATTATTACCTGCATGAAAAGGACGGAAAGCTCAGTATGATCCCCTGGGACTACAACCTGGCCTTCGGAACCTTTATGGGAAACAGCGCATCGGACGCGGTCAATGCCTCGATCAACAGCCCGGTGACGGGTGGGGATGTGGACGACCGGCCCATGGTCGGCTGGATCTTTTCGGATGAAAAGTATACAGATCGCTATCACGAGCTCTTTGCGGAGTTTATAGACCGCTGGTTCTCCGACGGACAGCTGGAGACGCTGATCAGCCGGACGGCGGAGATGATCCGTCCTTATGTGGACAAGGATCCGACCAGATTCTGCACCACGGAGGAGTTTGACGAGGGGATCGAGACCATGGAGGCCCTGGTCTCCCTGCGGGCGGAGGCAGTCCGGTCCCAGCTGCAGGGAGAGGAGGCGGAGACAGAAACCGGAGATCTGGATCTGTCAGCGCTGGGCACCATGGGCGGCGCCGGCCGGGGCGGCTACGGAGGTCCCGGCGGATTTGATCTGTCGAATCTGTTTCAGGTGACGGATCCCTACGGTCAGGCTGTCTCTCTGACAGAACTGGTCGGAGATATCGCGGAGGTCAAGAAGATCGGCCTGTCCGACGGGTCTTTCGTGGAGCTGGACGGAAGCGACATGCGGAGTCTTATGCAGACCCTGCTGCAGATCGATTTTTCCAAGGTCGTCTCTGTAAAGAACAGCGAAGGAGAGTCCGTTGATCTCTCCGGCTATACGATCTCTCTGAATATGCCCGCCCGGGGCGGAAGAGGACAGCAGGAAAATTCCGGTCAGACGGGACAGATGACGGACACGGCCGGCGCTGAGGGAGCTCAGCAGGCGGCGGAAACACAGCCTGCGGGCGGAGCGGCAGAGGCGGAAGTGCAGCAGAATGGCGAAGCGGCAGGTGCGGAAGTTCTGCAGAATGCCGGGCCGCGATCCGGGGAAGCTGATGCGGTTTCCGATGACAGCGGGCAGGTACCCGGGCCCGCGTCGGCTTCCTACGGAAATGATCAGGGAGCCGGAGATAGGAACGGAATGAGACCGGCAGGCGGCCCTGATTTTCCGGGAGAGGAAGGCGGATCAGGCACATCGAGTCAGCCTTCTGCGGAAACAACAGCGCTTCTGGTCGGGGGCTCCGTCCTGGTCCTGGCGGCAGGCATTCTGATCGCTGTCAGAAAAAAGACCATCCTGTAAGAAGGATAGAAATCGCATCTTGGGAAAATACACACGCAGCGGAATATTAAAATATTTTGCAGATCTGTGAAAGCCGCGGCTGTCAGTGAATTGGTGACAGCCGCGGCTTTCCTGTTTCCGGCCGGATTGCTTTCAGGCCCTCGGCAGGGCGTGCACAGTGATTGACAGCAGGATTTTTTCGCGCCTTTCAATCAATGGATAAAAAGCTGCATGACTGTGTTACAATGATAGAGTTATCCATTGTTGTTTTGTCGTAACTGTTCAGACTGCCACGAATTCGAGGTGTTTTTGCGTGCTTTCCAACGCAAAAACCCGAGTTGAACGGCGTTAACACACTTGTGAAGCAAGTGTGTTACGCATGCGAAGCATATAACAATGCTTCGCATTGTCGAATCGCTGAACGCAGCGTTACATGTGCACGCCCTTCGAAGGGGCGTGTACAGTGACGTTTTGTCATGGAGAAAAAGATGTATCCCTACAGACTTTTAGAGCAGGAATATCAGAGGATCCTGGACTTCAAACGGAATCTTCATATGTACCCG
>CAMNFJ010000181.1:0-4785 GCA_946536955.1 uncultured Lachnospiraceae bacterium | reverse complement strand
TGATATGAAAGGTAATGCTTGCACAGAAGTAGTTTTTTTATTACACTACAAGTAACTGCAGGCATTTTGAAAAGACACGCGTCTGTTCTGAACAGAAGCAGAACATGATAATAAGATCGGATCTGTATCCGGAAAGGAAAGGTATAAGTTTTATGGCACTGGTTGGTATCGTTATGGGCAGTGATTCTGATATGTCCGTAATGAAAAAAGCAGCAGAGGTCCTGGACGAGCTGGGGGTCAGCTATGATGTCCGCATCATTTCCGCTCACCGCGAACCGGATGTTTTCTTTGAGTACGCAAAGGGCGCGGAGGCGGCCGGCATGAAGGTCATCATCGCCGGTGCCGGCATGGCGGCTCATCTGCCCGGCATGTGCGCGGCCCTCTTCCCCCTCCCTGTCATCGGTGTTCCCATGCACACGACCTCCCTGGGCGGCCGTGATTCCCTCTATTCCATCGTCCAGATGCCCAGCGGCATCCCGGTCGCGACAGTGGCGATCGGCGGGGCGAAGAACGCCGGGATCCTGGCGGCCAAGATGCTGGCGATCTCGGATGAGGCTCTTCTGGCCAGACTCAAGGACTACTCCGCAAAGATGCTGGAGGAAGTGCAGAAAAAGGATGCCCGCCTGCAGGAAGTCGGCTGCATGAACTATTGATTATAAGGACTGATACATTTACCTCTTGAAACCACATAAGGAGTCCCCTTTACTATGATGGATTATAAAAGTGCCGGTGTAGATATCGAAGCCGGATACCGCAGCGTGGAACTGATGAAGGCCTATGTCGCGAAGACCATGAGGCCGGAGGTCATGGGAGGCCTGGGCGGCTTCTCGGGCGCCTTCTCCCTGGCTAAGATCAAGGAGATGGAGGACCCGGTTCTCCTGTCCGGAACGGACGGCGTCGGGACCAAGCTCAAGCTGGCCTTCCTGATGGACCGCCACGACACGGTCGGGATCGACTGCGTCGCCATGTGCGTCAACGACGTCGCCTGCGCGGGCGGCGAGCCCCTGTTTTTCCTGGACTATATCGCCTGCGGCAAAAATGTGCCCGAAAAGATCGCGCAGATCGTCAAGGGCGTCTGCGACGGCTGCGAACAGGCCGGCGCTGCCCTGATCGGCGGCGAGACGGCGGAGATGCCGGGCTTCTATCCCGTGGACGAATATGACCTGGCCGGCTTTGCGGTCGGCGCCGCGGACAAAAAGGACCTGATCACGGGCGAGAACATCTGCCCTGGCGATGCTCTGGTGGGCATTGCCTCTTCCGGCGTGCACAGCAATGGCTTCTCCCTGGTCCGCAAGGTCTTTGACGTCAATGAGGAAAACCTGCGCGAATTTATCCCCGAGCTGGGAGAGACCCTGGGGGATGCCCTTCTGCGTCCGACCAAAATCTATGTGCGCGCCCTGCGCAGTGTCCGCGAGGCGGGCGTGACGATCAAGGGCTGCAGCCATGTGACGGGCGGCGGCTTCTATGAGAACGTTCCCAGAATGCTGCCGGACGGCGTCCGGGCCGTGATCCGCAGGGACAGCTACGAAGTTCCCGCCATTTTCCGCCTGCTGCAGAAGCGGGGCGGCATCGAGGATCATATGATGTACAACACCTTCAACATGGGCATCGGCATGGTCCTGGCCCTAGATCCCGCAGACGTCCAGAAGACCATCGACGCCCTGGCCGCGGCCGGGGAAAAGGCCTGGCTGATCGGCGAGGTCATCGAGGGTCAGAAGGGTGCAAGCGTAGAGTAAACCGTTGGGATCGCTGAGGAGGCAGCCATGCTAAGAGTGACAGTCTGTGTCTCCGGCGGAGGGACAAACCTCCAGGCCATCATTGACCGAATCGCCGACGGCACGATCCATAATACAGAAATCGTTCAGGTGATCAGCAACAACCCGGGCGCCTTTGCCCTGGAGAGAGCCCGGAAGGCGGGGATCCCCGCCTGCTGCGTCTCCCCTAAGGACTATCCCGACCGGGAGGCCTTCAATGAGGGCCTGCTGGCAAAGATCAACGAGGTCTCTCCGGACCTCATCGTTCTGGCCGGCTTCATGGTTGCTGTTCCCCACCAGATCTGCTCCGCCTACGCGGGCAGGATCATCAATATCCATCCGGCCCTGATCCCTTCCTTCTGCGGAAAGGGACATTACGGCCTGCATGTACACGAAAAAGCCCTGGAGAGAGGGGTCAAGGTCACAGGAGCAACGGTCCACTTTGTGGACGAGGACCTGGATACGGGCCCCATTCTGTTACAGAAGGCCGTCGATATCATGGAGGACGACACTCCCCAGACCCTGCAGCGCCGCGTCATGGAACAGGCGGAATGGATCATTCTGCCCCGGGCCATCGACCTGATCGCCGCCGGAAGAGTCAGGATCGAGGGGCGCCGGACCAGAATTCTTTCCTAAAATTAACAGCGCAGACAGGAGGATTGCATTTTGACCAGAAAAAAGAAAAATATGAAGATTCTGCTCGTCGGCGGAGGCGGCAGAGAGCATGCGATCGCGGATGCGATCCTTCGCAGTGCCCGTGTTGAAAAGCTTTACTGCGCCCCGGGAAATGCCGGGATCGCCAGGATCGCCGAGTGCGTCCCGATCGGAACCATGAATTTCCCCGCCCTGACTGCTTTTGCCAGGGAAAAGGAGATCGACCTGACGGTCTGCAGCATGGACGACCCGCTCTGCGCGGGCATCGTCGACGCCTTTGAGGCGGAGGGCCTGCGGATCTTCGGAACCCCCGCCAACGCGGCCATCATCGAGGGCAGCAAGGCCTTTTCCAAGGACCTGATGAAAAAATACGGGATCCCCACGGCGGCCTACGAGACCTTTGATGATCCGCAGGAGGCCCTGGCTTACCTGGCAACCTCCAATTACCCCATTGTTCTCAAGGCCTCCGGCCTGGCCCTGGGCAAGGGCGTCCTGATCTGCCAGGATCCCGCTTCCGCCAGGGAGGGCATCCAGGAGTTGATGATGGACAAAAAGTTCGGCGATGCCGGCAGCAGCGTGGTCATCGAGGAATTCATGACCGGCCGCGAGGTCTCTGTCCTGGCCTTTGTCGATGGAAAACACTATAAGCTCATGACCTCCTCCCAGGACCACAAGCGCCAGGGGGATGGCGACACCGGCCTCAATACGGGCGGCATGGGCACCTTCTCGCCCAGCCCCTTCTACACGGAGGAGATCGACGCCTGGTGCCGGGAGCATATCTATGACAAGACGGTCGCGGCCATGGCGGCCGAGGGCAGACCCTTCCGGGGCGTCCTCTACTTCGGCCTCATGCTGACTCCCGACGGTCCCCGTGTCCTGGAGTACAACACCCGTTTCGGAGATCCCGAGACCCAGGTCGTGCTCCCCCGCATGAAGACCGACATCATCGATGTGATGGAGGCCTGCATCGACGGGACCCTGAACAAAATCGACCTGGAATTTGCCGACAACGCGGCTGTCTGCGTCGTCATCGCCTCCGGCGGCTATCCTGAGGCCTATGAAAAAGGCAAGGTGATCAGCGGCCTGGAAAAATTTGACGGACAGACACAGTACAGGTGCTACCATGCCGGTACCTCCTTTGATGAGGAGGGGAACACCGTGACCAGCGGCGGCAGAGTCCTCGGCATTGTGGCGATTGGCGATACACTCAAGGATGCCCGCGCCAACGCCTATGAGGCGGCCGGCTGGGTCCACTTTGATAAAATGTATATGCGCAGCGATATCGGGAAAGCAATAGATTCCGTGGAATAAGGATGAGGCCACGGCGTGCCGGCCCTTCCCCCGGGGGAGAGGGCCGGCGCCCGGGATCTGTCCTGAGATGGAGGTAAACAACAATGAACACTAGACAGGGAAGCAGAAGAGCAGGTGGATTCAGGACACTGATCGCCGCGCTGACAGCGGCCGTCATGCTGACCGTACCGGCGGCTGCGGCTACAGTGACCGCCGATGATGTCGTGATCCGCAATTCACCGGAGGACCTGGGACAGAAGAACAGTATAGGGTCACTGAGTTCAGGCGACACGGTCACGGTACTTGAAAAGACCACAGATGCTTCCGGTATAGAGTGGTATCATATCGAACTTCCAAACAAGAACAGGGGCTATGTTAAGGCCCAGTGGGTGGATAACGGCGGCGAGGCTGTCAAGAGCTCTGAGCAGGAGCAGGCCCCTGCCGCGGAGGAAGCCCCTGCCGAGGACAGCCAGGAGGAGGCACAGCCCGCGCAGGACGAAAACGCGGCTGATCAGGAAGCCGCGCAGGAGCCCGCTCAGGAAGAGGGCTCTGACGACGACTGGACTGCCGAGGACCCTGAGATGTTTGCCGCCCAGCAGGAAGCTCAGGCGGAGGACGGGGAGGAAGCCGCGCCCGCTGAAGAGACCGGTGAAGACCAGGCCGGCGTCTCCAGCGACCAGGACGCGCCTGCAGTCGGCAGCGCTGATCTCTATGACCCCTATACGGATCCCGAGGCCCACTACACCATCCATTTTGTCACGGAAAATGACGGGACCGGCAACTGGTATATCTACAATTACGACACAGACAAGAGAATCCGGATCGGAGACCTGGAGCAGCTCAGCGATGCCAGGGCATCAGCCGAGAAAAACGCCTCCGCGGCCGCGAGATGGCGCACCATCGCCTGCATTCTCCTGATCCTGCTCGTGGTCCTGCTGCTCATCCTCTATTTCCTGGTAAAGCGCAACAGCCCGGCCAGACCCCGCAGAACCAGCGCTTCGGCCAGAGACCGCAGACGCAGGGCGGGCCGCGCCCTTGAGGAGGACAGTGAAGAGGAAGACAGCGCAGAGGAAGACAGCGCAGAGGA
>CAMNFJ010000180.1:0-4806 GCA_946536955.1 uncultured Lachnospiraceae bacterium | reverse complement strand
GCGGCATTGTCTGCGTAGATCTTCATCTTTCCTGTCTCCGTATTTTTTCAGATCATGTCAATGTTCAGAAAAATAACCTCTGCATTATCTGCGTGCTTCGTTCCGGATCTTCATCCGGCTTTCACCGCACCGGCTGAAACTGTCGTGATTATATTCCTATTCGCCTACCGTGTCAATAGGTTTTAAACAAATAATATTTACCCGCCTCCGGATGTGGACAGAAAATGCAAGACGGCCTTTTGGGTCTTGAATCGCCCATTCGCCTAGGTTATAATAGGTTAATTACTTTGACAGCTTCACATTCTTTCCGACAATGCCGCTCGCCAGAGCGGCAACGCAACGCGATCACAGGTGCCTGGGCCCGCGGCACAGGCACCGGAGTGAAAAATCTTGTATCGACAAGATTTTTCACTCTTTTCAGAGGAGGTGACACTTTGATCTCGACAAAAGGACGCTACGCTCTGCGTGTCATGATCGACCTGGCGGAACATGATGACGGAAAATATATTCCCCTCAAGGACGTGGCCGACCGCCAGGGAATCTCCAAAAAATATCTGGAGATCATTGTAAAGGACCTGGTGAAGGGAAAGATGGTCAGCGGGGCCAGCGGCAAGGGCGGCGGATACCGGCTCTGCCGCAGGCCGGAGGAATATACGGTCGGGGAGATCCTGGACCTGACGGAGAGCGCCTCCATGACCACGGTCGCCTGCCTGGCGGCTGACGCCGCGGAGTGCCCCCGGGCCGCTGCCTGCCAGACCCTGCCCATGTGGGAGGAATTTGACAAGCTGGTCCATGATTTTTTCTACGGGAAAAAGCTGAGCGACCTGCTGTGAGCACATTCAGGGCTCCCCCGCGGAACCTGCGCGATGAAAAACAAAGCGCAGGGAAAGAGGCATACGGCGCATCAGGCGCTGCGGAAAAAACCGGACAAAACCGGTTCAAAACAAACCGTTGCAAACCAGTTCTGGACCAGATCCTAACCGGTTCAAAAAAAATAAGGGCACCCGGCCGGAAAAGCCGGATGCCCTTATTATTTGTAATGAATGAGCTCTGTTTAATGATTTTTGCGCGGCGGAGTCAGAGAAGCCTCCCTTCCGCATTTATATTTTTCAGATCAGTCCCAGAGAGCCTTGTACAGCTCGACGAGATCTTCCTTGGTCGGCTGATGCCATGTGTTCTGAGGGCTGCCGCTGGTAAGGGCATCGTCCGCCATCTTGTCGATTACCGCGAAGAAGGCATCCCTGTCAATGCCAAACTCTGCGGGAGTGGGGATACCCATCTCGTCGACCATGGACATGACCTTGGCCTGGAACTTCTCGGCTGCAGTCTTGTCATCATCCGTGTCTGCCGCGACGCCGATGGCCTTGCCGAGATCGCCGAAACGATCGTAGCAGCCGCTCAGCATGAAGGGCAGGCAGACCTTGATCAGCATGGCATTGGATGTGCCGTGCGGTACATGGAAGAGCGCGCCGATCGGACGGCTCATGCCGTGGATGATGGTGACGGAAGCATTTGTGAAGGCAATGCCTGCCTCCAGAGCTGCGATGGACATCTGGGCTCTGGCTTCGACATTCTGGCCGTCATGATAGCAGGTGGAGAGGTTGGCCACGATGCGCTTGACAGCGGAAAGCGCGAAGGTATCGGTCAGAGGCTGCGCCTGGCGGGAAGTATAGGCTTCCATGCAGTGGCACAGAGCGTCAAGACCGGTGTTGGCGGTCACGCTGGGAGGAGCAGTCATGGTAAACTGAGGATCAATGACTGCCACGGGAGGAACGATGCTGGGTCCGATCAGCATCATCTTGACCTGGTTCACTGTGTCGGCGATGATGGTGACGCGGGTTGCCTCGGAGCCTGTGCCTGCGGTTGTGGGGATGGCGACCATGGGAGCCACATCCTCTTCGATCATGCGGCCCATATAGTCCGTGATGGCCCCGCCGCCTGCCGCGACGACCGCGATTGCCTTCATGGTGTCGATGCAGCTGCCGCCGCCGAGGGCGATGAGGTAATCACAGCCTTCGTCTGCATATGTCTTCAGACCGGCCTCGACCATCTTGTCGGTGGGCTCACCGGTGATATCGGAGAAGATCGCATAGGGAGCATTGTTGGCCTTGAGCATTTCCTCGACCTTGGCAACGTTGCCGAACTTGATCATGAAGGGATCAGTCACGATCAGGGCCTTTTTTCCAAGTGTGACGATGGAAGGACCTGCCTGGGTCAGTGCTCCTGCGCCGGTAAAAATCTGATGAGGGACCAGTAATACGTTTGCCATTATAAATTCCTTTCTGAAGTCCTGATAGTCTGCCGCGCCGGAGAAATCACTTCAGTGATTTCTCCGGCCGGTTTTCATTATCATTGTCTCTGTCAAGCTGATCCGGTCTGTCATGATTCATTCGTCAAAACAGACGGATCCCATAGCAGACCAATCAAAGGCCTGTGTGCTCAGCGATGTACTTTCTGGCCTTGAGGGCATACTCGAAGGGATTGGCCAGGGCGGGATCCTGCTCGGCCTCGACGACTACCCAGCCTTCATAACCAGCATCCTGGATGATCTTGAAGATGGGCTCGAAGTCGACATCGCCGTCGCCGGGAACGGTGAAGGTACCCTTGCGGACGCCTTCCAGGAAGCTCCACTTGTTGGCGCGGGCCTCAGCTACGACGCTGCGGCGAAGGTCCTTGAGGTGGATGTGGCGGGTGCGGTTGATGTACTTGCCCAGGACCTTGACGGGGTCGATGTCGGCATAGCTGCAGTGGCCGCTGTCGAAAAGAAGGTATACATAGTTGGGATCAACCATGTCCATGAAGCGGTCGATCTCTTCCTCGGTCTGGACGACTGTGCCCATGTGGTGATGGAAGGTCAGGGTCATGTCCATGTCCTTGGCGACCTTGCCGAGCTTGCTCAGGCCCTTGGTCAGGGTCTCCCACTCGTCGTCGTTCATGACATACTTGCCCTCCAGGATGGGCTGGGGCTTGCCCTGGATGCTGTAGCTCTGCTCGGAAGCGCCGATGACGCGGGCGCCGACATAGTGCAGGAACTCGCACTGTTTGACGAACTCTTTCTCGACTTCCTCATAGGGCTTTGTCAGCAGGAAGGAGGAGAACCACTGGTTGCAGATGACCATGTCGCGGAGGTCCAGAGCCTTCTTCAGCTCTTCCTTGTCGGTGGGATAGTGGCTGCCGACTTCGCTGCCCTTGAAGCCTGCCAGAGCCATCTCGCTGATGGTCTGCTGGAAGGTGTTCTCCTTGCCCAGCTCAGGCATATCATCGTTGGTCCAGCCGATGGGAGCGATACCGAGTTTTACTTTGTTCTTGTCCAGAATAGCCATGCTAGATCCTTTCTGAGGGCGGGGCCCTCAATGGAAAAAGTATTTAAAAAGATATCA
The DNA here is from genome assembly GCA_946536955.1 of uncultured Lachnospiraceae bacterium. Taxonomy (GTDB): domain Bacteria; phylum Bacillota; class Clostridia; order Lachnospirales; family Lachnospiraceae; genus CAG-791. Next base: position 1,426 of record CAMNFJ010000180.1, on the reverse strand, counting down.
GATCAAAATCCAGTTACAGCTTACCAGGGCTGGTTGACGATCTTGGCATCGTGCAGCCATACATAGGCGTCGTCCTCGCAGCGGTCGGTCTGCAGCCAGGGATTGCCGGGCAGATGACGGATCATCCAGCAGGTGTACATCAGGTAGCCGGGAGCTGCGGACTGGGGATGGAGCCTGCCGCCGGGGATGGCGGAGAAGCTGTTGTCCACGCTCTTGAAGACATCGTCGCCGACGAAGCTGGCGCCGAAGCCTTCCGGACGGTCAAACTTGAAGTAGTAGAGCTCGGGCTGGGGATGTCTGTGAGGCAGATATCCGGACCAGTTGCCGCGGTCGTTCATGACCTCGCCCAGGACCATGTTGGACTCGGGGCAGATGTCATGGTCAAAGATGGTGTTGACCTGGCGGTTGGCGGTGTCGCCGAACTTGCCCTTGGCGCCCGAATATGCCCAGGGAGCGTCCTCGGGAGAATACAGGCGGGAAGCGAAGGACTTCTCGTTCTGTGTGCACTGGACAAGGATCTCAGTGTCCTTGACAGCGGTCACGGTGATCTTGTTGCCGCCGGATACATGCAGAGCCCAGGGGCCCTCGGTAAAGACGTCTTTTCTGGAGACGGTCTTCTCGCCTTCCGCCCACTTGAAGGTCACTTCGCCGGAGAGCAGAAGAACGGCGATCTCCTCGCCTTCTCTGCAGAACTCTCTGGTGGTTCCGGCTGCCATGCGGTAGACGCGGACGTCCATGAGCATGTCGCGGTACTCGTTGTCATATGTGGAAAGGATCTCCTCACCGTTCTCGTCGAAGGTGGGATATCCGAATAATTTCTTTTCTACCATTTTCAATCATTCCTTTCCCTCAGGCATCGCCGGCCCGGATCCGGTCCCGCCGGGATCTCCGGGTGCCCTGCAGCCTGATTCTGCCGTATGCAGTCTGCGGGATAACGCTCCTGCCCCGCCGGATCCAGAGGACCCGGCGGGAACAGGGAACTGACATATCGTTTTTATGGTCTGCCGTCCAGGGTCAGGTCCTGTCTGAACAGGGACCCGTCATCAATACTTCCTGGCCTCAGCTCTGCGGTCAAGGACCTCCTGAGCTGCCTCGCGGACAGTCTCACTGTCGGAGACCATAGCCATACCGACATTCCACCAGGAGCCATAGCCGTCTGTCATGGTCTTGGGAACGATCTTGAGATCGAACAGGCAGGCGACGGTCTGCTTCTTGGAGTCGAGGATGGCGTCACGGAGCTCTTCGACGCTCTTGCAGGAGTAGGTCTTCATGCCGTAAGCTTCGCCGATCTTGGTGTAATCGGTGGGAACCAGATCTCCGCAGGGCTTCTTGCCGTCAGTGTAACGGAACTCGGTCGCGATGGAGCCGATGCCGTGGGTCATTTCCAGGTTGTTGATGCAGCCGAAACCGCAGTTGTCGAAGACCA
>CAMNFJ010000179.1:0-4825 GCA_946536955.1 uncultured Lachnospiraceae bacterium | reverse complement strand
GTGTGACAAGGGGCCAGGCACCCTGTCACACTGATGCGCGAAAGTGCTGACCGCAGCCCCCGCACATCAGTGAAGATCAGTAAAGATCAGAGATAACAAGAGATGTCAACACGAAGGACCGCCATTCATTCTGCGGCCCGCATGACGAGCAGCTGCTCATCTTAAACGAATAAAGCAGGAGGGATTTTATGTACGTAAAAGACCATATGACCAAAGACCCGATCACGATCACAGATGACGTCAAGATCTCCAAGGCCGTGGATATCATGTCCAAGGGACACTTCCACCGCCTGCCCATCGTCAATGACAAAGGACAGCTCATCGGCCTCGTGACCGGAGGCCTTGTGACCGAGGCCAGCGGCGCCAACGCCACCTCCCTGTCCATCTATGAGCTCAACTACCTGCTGAGCAAGACCAGGGTCAAAGACATCATGCTCAAAGACGTCAAGACCATCGGTCCCGAAGCCTTTATCGAAGAAGCCGCCCAGAAGATGCTCGACGAGGGCATCTCCGTCCTCCCTGTCATTGATGAGGACTCCCGCGTCCTCGGCATCATCACCGAGAAGGACATCTTCCAGGCCTTCACCGACCTGCTCGGCTACAAGCACCAGGGCACCCGCTTCGTCTTCCAGTGCGACGACCGCCCCGGCTTCTTCGCCGGCATCGCCCAGCTCCTGGCCGACAACGAGGCCAACATGGAGGCCCTGGCCGTCTACCACACCAAGGGCCGCGGCACCGAGTGCGTCGTCAAGGCGACCGGAGAGATCTCCGTCAAAAGCATGGTCCAGATCCTCGTCGACGCGGGCTACAAGCTCAACAACGTCACACAGACCACCAAGTTCGGCACGACCCGAACCTTTGACGTGTAAAAAACTGCCTGAAAAAACAGGGCCCGGGAAGGCTGACTGCCTGTCCGGGCCCTGTTTTTCAGTAAAAGCCTCTTTTTATGACACTTTCCATGAACTCACCTTTGTGCAGAAAAAATCCTGACGGTTCCTGTACCGCCTTTTCACGCCTGCATACCCATCCTGGTACATTCATTCCGGATCGCCACGATCACAAACTCATTCAGGGACATTTCCTGCTGCTTTGCATAATAAGCGGCGGCCCTGTGCAGCATGGGAGGAATCCTCACATTGAATTTCCCCTTATACTCCTTCTCAGGCTCTTTTCCGAACTCCTTACACATCTCCAGATAATTATCTACAGCCTGGTGGAATGTCTTTTCCAGTTCTTCCACAGAAGTCCCATGAAAGCCCAGTCTGTCATTAATTCCAAATACCTCTCCTACGAACATTCTGTCCTCATCTGAATATCTGATCCAGGCATGATATCCCCTGTACTCCATCATAGCTTAATCCTCCCTGTATTCTCCAACCTCTATCAGAAATTGCCTGACCATCTTCACTTGATACGGATATAATTCATTTCCCGGATGCGGTTCGTCAAATGCAAGAATCCTTTCTGTCCGTTCGTGAAAAAAACGAATCCCGGATCCCCGTCCGCCTTTTCCCATGAGGCATCCACATTGCGAAAGGAGCGCTGCCAACTCCTGTTTGGTGAAATTACGTGGTAGTCTTTTCTGGAACAGCTTTCTCATGAGCTTCTCTTTTGATGGCATATAAAGCGGCCCCTTTCAAATATTATTTTCCGACTAAATCAGTACAAAAAGCAGGTTATAATAGTACCAGTTTCCAGTACTATGATAACCTGCTTTTTCATTTGCTGCAAGACTTTTCTGTCCTCACAAAAACTGTATATATTATTTGGGGCACAGCGCAGTTCATCTCGCAATTCAAAGGTTCTGCAACTATACTCCTTTACTGCTCCTCCGATACAGCGCTCTCTGTCTGCGCTGTAGATCCGGAGCTGCTTCCATCCGGCTTGGCAGGAGGCTCGGAGCCATTGTTCCCTCCGGGACCCATTCCGTTTCCGTCGGGCTTCGCGGGAGGCTCGGAACCATTGTTTCCGCCGGGGCCCATTCCGTTTTCGTCAGGCTTCGCGGGAGGTTCGGAACCATTGTTTCCGCCGGGGCCCATTCCGTTTCCGTCAGGAGCCCCTCCGGGACCTCCCATGCCGTCTCCGCTGCCTGAGGAGAGGGTAAATTCGATCGCCTGGCCGGTCGAAGCCGTCCCGGCCTCGTAAGTCTCATCTCCCACATGCAGGGTATATCCGTTCAGATCGATCGCATCCGCGGAGCAAGTCAGACCGGTGATATAGGAATCTCCGGTCAGGACCCATTTGGATCCGTCCTCGATTTCCACATAGACACTGCCCGCTGCCCCGTCACTGTTGACGGCTCCCGTGAAGGTGGAGGCCTCTTTCAGATACAGGTTCAGCTCAGATATCTCGTCGACGACCATATCACCGTTGATCTTCTGGGCCGAGGCCGTCATGTTGACATGGCCGCCGTTGGAGCCCTCACTGCCCCAGCCGGCCGCCTCCGCCCGCAGGAAGACGCCGTCTCCATTGTTGACGATCTCCGCCCCGCTCAGGTCGATCGTCGTCGCGGTATTATTGACAAAGAAAATATCTCCATTGGCATTGGTCAGGGTCCCGCCGTTCATCGTAAAGGAAGATGTTCCCTCCGCCGCATCGCCGGACATGGACTGATAGATCATGACCGCCTGATAATAGTCGGACTTGTCTCCGTTCTTGGTATTATTATCCGCCACAAGATCTACATTGTTGAGGGTCACGGAGTTTTGGCCCTCCACGACGACCCCCTGGGAGGCCGTGGACTCGAGCTGTGCGTCGTTGACTGTGATATCCGCCGTGGAATAGATGACCGGAGATCCTGTCCCGCTGGTCGTATAGGTCCCGCCGGTCACCGTGACCGTGCCGCCGCCCCGGTCGGAGCGGATCGCCGCCGAGGAGTTGCCGCTGGTCGTGATGGTCAGGTTCTCAGCGTTCATGGTCCCGCCGCCTGTAGTCATCAGGCCGCCGGAGCAGTTGCCGCTGGTCTCGATATAGGAATCGGAGATATTGACGGTCGTCCCCTCGCCGTAGCTGAACACGCCGTTGGCATGGGTGCCATTGGTCTCAACGACCATGTCGGACAGATTCAGGGTCCCGCCGTTGGTCGCGAAGACTGCCGCGTTATCCCCGTAGAAATCCGCCTCATCGCCCTGGTCGGAGTCACCGGTCTTGGTCACGGCCGTATTGGCATAGGAAACCTCCTCCCCGTCAGCCAGGATGGCATGACCGCCGGCCTCCGAGTTCTCGATGGTCTCACTGATCTCGACCGACTCCTTCGCAGGCCCGGTCCCGGCTTCCACAGCGGCACCCGCCGCTGCAGACGATCCCGTCTCTGCGGCATCCCCTGCCTCTGCGGCTGCTCCCGCTTCTGCCGCGGCCTCTCCGGCCGTATTCCCTGACTCAATGCTGTCTGCAGCCTCTGCCCCTGCGCTGTCTTTGGCTTCCGCCGCCGCTGCTTCCTGCGCTGTACCTGTATTTTCCTGCTCCGCCGACACTTCACTGCCGCCGGCCACCGCTGATGACTGTGAGCCACAGGCCGCTGTTGTGGCCACGAGCGCTGCCAACGCCATCCCGGTGATCACGATCCTGAATTTCTTTCTGAGTTCATTTGCCTTCATCTCTAAATATCCGTCCTTTCCAAATGCTGCCTGGAATATCACGCTTCAGATCTTTCTTTTTCTGTTTGCTGCTGTTCTTTTATCTCTGTGACTGAACCTATCTTAGCAGTGCATCCTTAGACATAACTTAGAAAAAAGAGTAAAAAAAAACGCTCGATAGCGTTTTTTTTACTCCGGTGCCTGTGCCGCGGGCCCAGGCACCTGTGATCGCGTTGCGTTGCCGCTCTTGCGAGCGGCATGCCGCGGAAGGCAAAAAAAAGAAGGTTTGCCGGGGGAGCGGGAGTCAGGGCCGAATACGGATCCATCCCGGCGGACATGATGTGATGAGCGCTGGAACTGCCTGGCGAAGCGGATGCGGGAGGGCGGGTCAATTTCCCGGCTCTCACAGCCGGGAAATTGTTGTCCGCATGTCTGAGCAGACCGTGTCTTCAACACGGGATGCGAGTTCGGACATTGCCCGCCCGGAGCAGACGCAAGCCCTGGCAGCTCCGCGCGAAGAGCTCTCATGTCCAAGGGATGGATCCGCTGAGGCCCGTCCCCTCAAAGCTGTCCCCTCACCTCGGCACCTTCAGTACGATGGTCCCTTCCGCCTCATCCTCCGGCAGGGTCAGTTCGCTCTTGTCCAGGTATTTCACATCCGGGCAGAGGGCGGTATATTTTTCGAGCGGAGCGATGACGTCATAGCCGAAGCCCTCGCCTCTGTAGTGCATGGGGACCAGCATGCGGGGCTTCAGCTCCTGTACAAGGGCATAGACCTCTTCCGGCTCCATGGTAAAGAAACCGCCGACGGGCATGAGCATGACGTCGATGCCTTTGAGCTGGTCCTTCTGGGCCTGCGTCGGCATGCAGCCGATATCTCCCATATGGGCGACCTTGTACTTGCCGTCGTCGTAGATTCTGATGATGTTATTGCCGCGCTTTTTTCCCCCGGCGTCATCGTGCCAGGAGTGGATCTCCGTAATCCGGAAGGGGTTCTTTTTCGATGCGGCATCGGCGGAGATCTTCACGCAGTGTGCCGCGCTGTGATCGCCGTGGCCGTGGCTGCAGAGGACTTCATCCGCCTTGAGCCTGAGGTTTCCGAAGCCGGGGACCGATCCGTCCTCAAAAGGATCCAGTACGATCCTGTATCCGTCTTCCTCCAGGGTAAAACAACTGTGGCCGTGCCAGGTCAGTTTTAAATTTCCCATCGTCTCTCCTTTCTCCTATTCCGGTCATGACAGGGCAATCTA
>CAMNFJ010000178.1:0-4894 GCA_946536955.1 uncultured Lachnospiraceae bacterium | reverse complement strand
GAGATATACCGGGCAGGGCGCCGGACAGGGTCCTGATCTGCCGCTATATGGATCCGAAGGTTCCTGATCCGGAGGCCGCAGCACAGACAGAACTGGATCTCCACAATCTGACCAGGAACGGCAGGATCGAGATTCCGGTCCATCTGGAGGAGGAAGCCAGATGGCAGCTGATCGAGATCGTCACCAGGGACCGGGCGAGAAATGAAAACACGGATACGAGCCTTCGTTTTCTGGTCACTACGGACCCCCTGGTCCGTTTCCTGGCCCTGATCGAACCCTCCGCGCCCGCCGCCGCGGTCCTTGTCCCGGCTCTGCTTGCGCTCTTTTTGGCGGCTGCCTGCAGAAAAAAAGGATCTGCCGGGAGCCGGGGCTTGTGACTTTACTTTTTTTGATATGAATCAGAAAAGGGCAAAGCGGGTCCGGCGGAGGGATCCTGAAAAAAATGAAATGAAAAAAACGTGATTGGGAAACTTTCAGACAATTCTGCGACTTACAGTCAATTGAATTGTGCAAAAGCGGTTTGATATCCTGATTACAGGACCGCCGGAGGAGATGACCTGCCGGCGGTCTGTGACAGAGTACTGTTACTACTACCAGTTAAGGCACTGTATAAAACGGTACCTGGATAGAAAGGAGGAATGTTACATGGTAACGCAGAAAGATATTTCCGCGGCATGCGGAGTGTCCGTCGCCGCAGTCAGCAGGGCGCTCAGTGATCATCACGACATCAGTGAAGCTACGAAGCAGAGGATACGGGATGTGGCCGAAAAAATGGGCTACGGAAATATCAGAACTGTGAAAAAGAGGCAGCCTTCGAGACGGATCGGCATCCTGGCCACAGGGAGCGGCAACAGCATTTTTCACAGAGAGATCCTACAGGAAATCAGAAATTGTCTGGTAGACAGGGGCTATGATCTGGTGATCCTCAGCCCCGTGGACGGAGAAACAGAAGCAGGTACAAGACCGGGATACCTTTCCAGAGCCAGGCTCCTTCAGCTGGACGGGATCATTTTGTTCAGTTCCATCCGGGAAGACGAGTTCTGCCTGCAAAAGGAGCGGAAAGAACTGCGGGACCTGATTTTCGGGGAGATCCCCGTCGTTGCGGTCGACTGCCGCTTCGCCTCCTGCGCTTGTGTGCTGCCTGATTATGAGGCCGGGATCAGAAACCTGTTTGAGTATGTATATGAACTCGGACACAGACGGATCGCATTTGTTTACGGCAGGGACATCGGAAATGAAAACATATGGGAGAAGACCATAAGAGCCCTGCTGCGCGAAAAGGGAATCTGGATCCCTCCGCAGTACAACTGCGGGCTGGAGGCCGAAAATGTGATGGAATCCTATCGAAAGACCACCCTGCTTTTGCAGGAGGATGTTCAGACCCGGCCCACCTGTATCCTGTACGGGGACGACTATCTGCTGGAGGGAGGTATGGAGGCAGTGAAAGCGCTGGGAAAGAGAATCCCGCAGGACCTGTCGGCTGTTTCCATGTGCATGCCCGCAGAGAACGGGGGATGTATGAATACTGTCACATCCTGGAGGATTCCGGTCGGCCGGATCGCCAGGGAGGCGGCAGACCTCCTGCTGCAGGAGATCCAGGATCCTGAGAGCATCGTCAGTCCGGTGAGGACAGTAAGCGGGGAATTTCTGGAAGGAGGGACGGCCGCAGAATTTTCCGCGGGCTCTTATCGAAAGGCCGGATTTCCGATGGAACCGATGCTGGGAATGTGCAATATTTAATAAATGACCAATAATCTGTGACCTGTTACAGGTCATTACACTAAAAAAAGAAGTGAAATCAACAGGAAAGCAGCACAGAGGCGCAGTCTGAACCCGAACGGGACCAGGGCTGCGCCTCTGTGTAACTTCCGGCTTATTTTGGCGTTTTTTGTCATAGGACACGATTTACACATGCGGGGAAGTAATCAGAGCGGGTATGACAAGGGTGTGACAAGGGTGTGACAAGGGGACAGGCACTCTGTCACAGCATTGTGACAGAGTGCCTGTCCCCTTGTCACACTCGAGAAAAAAGCGCCTGCCCATGCGCGAAGCACATTTGGAAGGGGCAGCCGTGTTTGCCAGGACATGCAGGCGGAAACCCATTTCCTACTGTATTTGTCGGGGGGAATGATGTATAATCGTGGATGCGAAAAATCTGTACAATTCAGGCTGAAACAGAGGAAAGCATAGAAACATCGACCGGGCCCGTGGTCCTGAGAACGGACAATGATCCGGGGCCTGCGGGTGAAGCCCGCTGCCAGGCGGCAGTTCCCGGCCGGCAGATGAGAGGAATCAAATTGGAAAAGAAGAAAGAAAATAAGAAAGATCTTAAAAAAGAAAATACGATAGAAAATAAGAAAATGGACCAGGGGAGCCTGTCCCCTCAGCAGGACACAGAAGCGGCTGCCGCAGGAGCAAATCCCGCGGGAGCGGAGAGCACAGGCCAGGGAAGCCTTGCGCCGCAGAAGGACATAGAGGCGGAGGCCTCTGGATCCGGCTCCTCAGGAGCAAATCCCACGGTAACGGAGAACGCGGGCCAGGGAAGCCTTGCACCCCATCAGTCGGAGGCAGGTTCTGCGGGAGCAAATCCTGCAGGTGAAAATCCTGCGGGAGCGGAGAGCGCAGGCCAGGGAAGCCTTGCGCCGCAGGATACCGAAACGGGCGCAGTGGGATCTGGGAACGTCGAGAGCACAGGCCAGGGAAGCCTTGCGCCGCAGGATGCCGAAACGGGCGCAGCGGGATCTGGGAACGTCGAGAGCACAGGCCAGGGAAGCCTTGCACCGCAGGATACCGAAACGGGCGCAGTGGGATCTGAGAAAGTCGAGAGTGCGGGTCAGGGAAGCCTTGCACCCCAGCAGCCGGAAGCAGGCTCCGCGGGAGCAGATCCTGCAGGTGAAAAAACTGCGGGAGCGGAGAACGCGGGTCAGGGAAGCCTCGAACCGCAGCAGGAGACAGACCTGACAAAGGAAACAGGAACCGACCGGACAGGGAAGGACGAAACCGACCGGACAGGGAAGGCCGGTACTGACCGGACCGGAGAGACCGGGGCAGACCAGGCAAAGGAAGAAGCCGCTCAGGCCGGCGGGAAAGAGACGCTTCCCCCTGCATCCGCAGATTCATCCGGGAAGGAGACACTTCCGCCCGCGTCCGCTGAGAATCCCGGAAATTCGTCCGGCGGCAAGGAAAAAAAGAGCAAAAAGAAGGCACGCAGGGGCCGGAAGGCATTCTGGATCACCCTTCTCCTCCTCCTTCTGGTGATCGGAGGCGTCTACGCAGCCGGATACAAATACGGGGAGACCCATTTCCTGCCCGGTACGACGGTCAACGGCCACGACTGCAGCGGCCTGACCGAGGACGAAGCGGAGAATCTCTTTTACTCCGCGGCCAAAAACTATGTCCTCAATGTCCATTTCCGCGGCGGGACAACCGAGATACTCAAGGCCGATGATATCGGCTTCAGCTACAAGCCGGACGGCACCATCGGCTCCATGCTGCACGGGCAGGACATCCTGCGCTGGCCCCTCTACTTTTTTGAGGAACACTCCTATACCATGGAGGTGGGCGGCAGCTATGATCCTGACAAGCTGACCCAGGCCCTGGAGGCCCTGCCGGAGCTGCAGAAATCCAACATGCAGGCCCCGGAAAATGCCTATATCCGCTTCCGCGACGGCAATGATAAGGAGGACGGCGTGTTTGAGATCGTCCCGGAGGACCCTGGGAACACGATCGACGTGGTCCAGCTGGCCGCCGGCGTGGGAGACGCGGCAGCCCGCTATGAGGAGGAGATCGACGCCGAGCAGGTCGCCGGAGCCTACAAGGAGGCGGAGCTCAAGGCAGAGGACGCGAGCCTGATCTCCCGCTGCAAGGACCTCAACGACCTGGTCGCCGCCAGCATTACCTATGTCCTTCCGGACAAGGGCGAGATCCGCCTGAACTCGGACGTCACCAAGGACTGGCTGGTCCGCGACGAAAAGGGCAGGCTGGTCAAGGACGACGAGGTCTGGGACCAAAAGCTCTGGGAATTCCTCGAGCACCTGGCCATCAATTCCAATACACTGGGCATGGACCGGAAATTCAAGACCACGGCGCGGGGCACGATCACCGTCACCGGCGGCGACTACGGCTATATGGTCAACCAGATCGTCGAGCACGACCTGCTCCTGGAGGATTTCAAGACCGGAAAGAAGGAGACCCGCAAGCCCTCCTACTACATCTCCCCCTACAACGAGGAGGAGGAGAACGACGGGATCGGGACCACCTATATGGAGGTGGACCTGACCGCCCAGCACATGTGGTGCTATGTAGACGGAAAGATGGTCCTTGAGAGCGACGTGGTCACTGGCGACCCCACGACCGGCCACGAGACACCGACCGGAGTCTTCGGCATCATGTTTATGAAAAAAGATGCCACGCTCCAGGGTATCATGCAGAAAAACGGAAAGCCCGAGTATGAGACCAAGGTCTCCTACTGGATGCCCTTCTACGCGGACTGCGGCTTCCACGACGCCTGGTGGCGGACCGCCTTCGGAGGCCAGATCTACAAGGGCGACGGCTCCCACGGCTGCGTCAACATGCCGGTCGACGCCGCGAAGGAACTCTTCTCCATCTGCGAGGACAAGATGCCGGTCGTCGTCTATAAATAAGAGAGATCAGGAAGTTTTTTCAAAAATGCCGCTGAAAATGTCTGCCCGGAAAAAATGATCCGGCGTAGATGTTCAGGGAAAATAGTCCGGGAAAAAGAATCCAGGACAAAGGATTCACGGAAACGGATCAGGGAGGATCAGGATCAGGGAGGATCATATGGTAGAGATCAAGGAGATCATCAGACAGACACAGAATAAGTTTCTCAATATGTTCGAATTCAGGGGAACCAACAAGGTCGGCCACGATTTCC
>CAMNFJ010000177.1:0-4932 GCA_946536955.1 uncultured Lachnospiraceae bacterium | reverse complement strand
CATAAAGGAACAGCTCCCCGGGCAGGAGGATCTTCTGATTCCGGAAACACCGAAAAAAAAAAAGAAAACTGAAAGGAAATGTGATATGAAAGGCAAAGTAAAGTCCACATATTTGATCGTTGCGGGATTCATCATATGCCTGCTCGGCATTTATTCAGCAATGCCGAACGGGAATGCCACCTCTGTAAAGAATTCCAATTGTACAGAGGAAACATCCGGCGTGGTCAGGGAGGTGTCCAGCTACAATTCGATCTCTGCGGGAAGGATGTACAGGGTCACCCTGGAGTATGAGGCAGGCGGTGAGCCTCTCACATTGGAGACAACTTCCCGTTACAGCGTAGATCAGGGCCAGAGCGTGGCGGTCCATTATAATCCGGCGGATCCGTCCGAGATATACGTCAAGGAGCTTGAGGATTCCAAGGCGAACCGGCTTGTCAAAAACATCATCATGATCGTGATCGGCGCGTTTGTGGTCTACCTGGGAGTCCAGGCCCGGATGGCAGCAGAAGCCGGCGCGGACGAATAGATGTACAGCGCAATGGACGGAAAACCGTGGCCGGCATGTCGTAAGTAAAGGTCTCCGGGGAGAATTGCGAAGGTGAAGGATAATACAGATTATAAACTGTTGAAGGAGGTCAATCCGGTATTCACAACGGCGCAGGCCTGTCTGCTGGTCATGGCGGAAGCCGGTGACGCAGACGCGAAAAGGCTTGTGTCACAGCTCGGATTTGATGAGGGGATCGCTTCCGTTGAAAAGGATGCGCTCACGGAAATGGAGAAGCTTCAGAAAATGAAATCGATCCCCGGCTTTACCACCATGATCGAAGCGCGATTCACGGCATCGTCCAACCTCATCCGCAGCAGGCAGGCAAAAGTCATCATTGACCTTCCCTGCGGATATATGCCGCGGGGACTGCAGCTCGCACGGGGTGAAAGCCTGTATAATCAGAGTTTCCTCCGTCTTCGCCGTGTACAAGGGGACTCGTTCTGCATGCTCTTCCATGTCCCGCCTTCGGGAGCATGCTTCGGCTGCCGCTCTGACGGGCGGGGCGCTGTGAAAGAGAGGCTGAAATGACCAAGATACCCTTCTTTTTTCGTAATGTTAAGACGGTCCGGAACCTGAGGGAATATATGGACCAGACCTTCTGCGAGGTCCTTCACACCACCCTGAATCCTGACGGGCCCGGTGTCATCCGCATTCATCTGATCCCGCCGAAGACGGGAGAGGATGAATTTGGTCCCAGCGCCGCCATCATCAACGGGACGGACATCCTGCCGGTCAATTTCGTCTGGGCGGTGATCCTGGCGGAAATGATCCGGGAGATCAATAAATATGACGGGCGGGAGATCGGGGAAGCAGATATCCGGTCCATTCTGGACCGGACCCTCAAAAGCGCGCACGAGATCATCCCTGTCTTTCCCTTAAAGCGTATAGAGGCGGATATAGAGACCATTTATACGACGATCCGGCAGATCGCCTACCGGGAGGAAGTGACCACGGATGTGCATTATATGAGCATCGGCGACTATGCGCCCTACATGCAGGCCCCCCACCGGATGGATCTCATGGTCAGCGCCATGACCAGGAAGGGCAGCTGGCACTGCAACCAGAAGTGCGTGCACTGCTATGCCGCCGGGCAGACCCTGTCGGACGAGGAAGAGCTGTCTACCGAAGAATGGAAAAGGATCCTGGACAAGTGCCGCAGAGCCTGGATCCCCCAGGTCACCTTCACGGGAGGGGAGCCCACCATGCGGGAGGATCTTTTCGAGCTGATCCGCCATGCCCGCTGGTTCATCTCCAGGCTCAATACCAACGGGATCCGGCTGACTCCGGACTATTGCAGGGAGCTGCGCAGGGCGGAGCTGGACAGTGTCCAGATCACCTTCTACTCCACGGATCCTCAGGTCCACAACCGCCTGGTCGGGGCCGCCCGGCATCAAGAGACCCTGGCCGGGATCAAAAATGCCCTGGCGGCAGGTCTGTCCGTCAGCATCAACACCCCCCTGTGCACACTCAACCGGGACTATGTAAAGACCCTGGAGCTCCTGCACGGGCTGGGGGTCATCTATGTGACCTGTTCCGGCCTGATCACCACGGGAAAGGCTGCGGGATCCGAATCGGAGTCTCTGCAGTTGAAAAGCGAGGAGCTGGAAGAGATCCTGCGGAAGGCCGTCGCCTACTGCCACGAAAACGGCATGGAGATCGCTTTTACCTCTCCCGGCTGGCTGGGGGAGGAGGTCTTTGAGGAACTCAACATCCCTTCGCCCTCCTGCGGGGCCTGCCTCTCCAATATGGCGGTCACGCCCGGCGGAAATGTGGTCCCCTGCCAGAGCTGGCTCTCCGACCGGCCGCTGGGAAATATGCTGGAGGATGACTGGAAAACGATCTGGGAGAGCGAGACCTGCAGGAACCGCCGCGCCTTTTCCGCGCAGCTGGCCGGGGAGTGCCCTCTTCGCAGATACTGCTGAGCGGCACAGGCCCTTTGGAGGAAATGCAGATGAAGTATATTGAAGAAAAAGAGCTGCGCAGACGGGTCCTGGTCCTGCTGGCGGCTGTCCTGGTTCTGGTTTGCCTGATTCTTCCGGGTCCCTTCACGGTGACAGCCAGGGCGGACAGCCCCACCGATGAGATCGAGCGTTTTCAGATCACTGTGGATGTGCGGGAGGACGCCTCTTTGCAGATGACCTACCACATAGACTGGAAGGTGCTGGACGATAAGACCTACGGCCCCCTGACCTGGGTCGATATCGGCCTGCCCAACAGCCACCACTCCGACGTCACGGCCCGGGGCAGCAGTATCAGCCGCATCGAGGACAAGGGAAACTCCCTGCAGATCTATCTGGACCGGGAGTACTACAAGGATGAAGTGGCGAGCTTCGAGTTTTCCTTCGTCCAGGACCACATGTACCAGATCGACCGCTTTGTAGAGGGGGAGACCGTCTTTGCCTACACGCCGGCCTGGTTTGACGGAATCGAGGTCAAAGACCTCCAGATCCGCTGGAATGCGGACAAGGCCGGGGCCTGGCAGCCGGACTGCCTGATGGACGGGGACTATCTGGTCTTTTCCACGGCTCTTCCGGCCGGGGACCGCTATTCGATCACCGTGGCCTATCCCAACGACGCCTTTGCCTTTTCCGTCGACCGCCAGGAGGGCGGCCAGGGTCAGGGGGGCGGAAACTATGACGGGGACGGCTACTATGAAGAGGAGGGGGATGAGATCTACGCGATCATCGGCGGCCTCGTTGTGCTGATCGTCTTTTTCTTCGTGCCCATCCTCATGGTGATCAGGTTCATCCGCTGGATCGCCGGCGGGACCGGCTTCGGAAGTGAGTCCACGGACTCCTCCGCCACGGAAAAAAAGATCGTCCGCACCAGGATCGAGTATTATGAGACTTGTCCCGCCTGCGGCGCCGGCCGGGTGGACGGCAAGGACGAATGCCCCTATTGCGGACATACCATGATCAAGAGCAAGGAGATCGTGGAGGAAAAGGACCTGGAAAGGCCGGAGGCCTACACCAGGGCCGGAACCTACCGGTACGGGAATTCTCCCAACACCTTTATCCATGTTAATGTGATCCCTGTGCCGGTGAGCCGGTCGCGCCGCCATCATTACGGCGGGGCGCACAGGTCCGGAGGAAGTTCCAGGCCCAGGTCCTCCTGCGCCTCTTCCTGTGCCTCCTCCTGTGCCTGTGCCTCCAGCTGTGCCTGCGCCTGCGCCTGTGCTTCATCGGGCAGGGCGGGCTGCTCGGTCAAAGACCTCTTCAATGAGAAGGTCCACAGCGGAAGGGTCAGGGTGGAGAGCAGAACTTGAGGCAGAATCCAAGGAGGATTGTATAGTAAAGAAAACCAGTGATCGCGGTACCGATCGGTGATCCCGCCAGGTATGCCCCCTTCTTTGTAAAAGCCTGAGGAAAAAGCCCCGGGGAAACGCCGGGGAAAAAACCGGAAAGCCCCGGGAGAAGGCCCGGAACAGCTCCGGGGATTCCGGATGGAAAAGAATAATTTTACAGTGATTTCTCTCTGAAAAGACAGCCTGTACGCATCGACTGGTGCGTACAGGCTGTTCTTTTCGTGTGCAGGACAAGGCACAGTTCCTGCCGGAAAGTCCGGTCATGGATCACTTACCGTCCATGCAGTTAAACGCAGGCCTTGTCATCTGATCAGAAAAAACGGCCGCATCGGCGGCACTCTGCTTTGTGGGGTTGGTTTGCTTTTTCGTTTCGTTTCGTTATTCAAAATAAAGCAAGAGTAAGTTAATAAATAATCAGATAATATAACCGTAGAAATTCGAATAGTCTGAATAAAGTCCTGGAGTCTTGATGTCCGTTTTTATGGACACATAAAAAGGTAGGATTAAATCATGAAAAGCAAACAGACCGCTTTACTCAGTTTATATCAGGAGGATCCGGCATGAAATCGAAAATAAATACCACCGTAAAACTGCATCCAATCAGCACAGTACTGTTCGTTTCCTATTTTATCATATCTATTCTGAATGGGAACCTGGAACTTTTGCTCGTGGGATTCCTTGCTGCATCTGCCGCCTATGCTTTGGAGCTCCTGTTCTGTGTAACAGGCATGATCAGGACCGGTCGATACTGTGCCGGCCGTCCCGGCTCCACTAAACTGCGAGGGCGTCAGAAACAGAAAACTGCTGCCTGAGATCAGAAATACGAAATTGTACCGGCGTTTACGAAATAGAAATGGAGGTCCTGAATGAAAGGCTATGTGACCGAGAGCGGGTATATGGGATTTGTTGATGGGAAATACGTCCTCTTTGCGGACGAGAGCGATTATCTCGATTATTGCTTCGAAGAAGAATGATGAGAAGAAAGCAGTTATAATCCGTGCATTCCTGATATATGGTATGCACGGATTTTTTACTTTATAGGAAATTCCGATTTCTAGTGGCGCAAAAATAACCGCATGTC
>CAMNFJ010000176.1:0-4941 GCA_946536955.1 uncultured Lachnospiraceae bacterium | reverse complement strand
CCGTCATCTTCCTCGACGAGGCCACCGCCAACGTCGACCCCGAGAACGAAAACGAGCTCATGCAGGCCATCCGGGCTCTGACCGACGAGAAGACTGTCATCATGATCGCCCACCGCCTCAAGACCGTCGAGGGCGCCAATCAGATCCTGGTCGTGGACCATGGACAGATCGTCCAGCGGGGCAGGCACGAGGAACTCATGGAGGAGGACGGCATCTACCGCAGCTTTATCAGCGACCGCCGCGAGGCCGCCGGCTGGAAGGTCAAGGCCTCGTAAGCAGACAGCAAAAACACTTCGAATTCAAGCCGGCCTGAACAGCTGTCAATACATTCTTCATCGCGGACAGAGACAGAAAAGCAGGTGGGAAAGCATCTGCTTTTTTGTTATACTGGGAGTCAACGGGGACGTAACAGTCTGATTCATTATTTATCAGGGATGAAAACCACCGGGAACGTAAAAGTTTGATTCGCAGGAGGAAAACAGGATGTCGGCTTTATTGGATATCATCAAAGGCAGAAAGAGTGTCAGGACCTTTGACGGAAGAGAACTTACTGCAGAAGACCGGGCAAAGTTGGAAGCATACGCCGCACAGATCGGTGATCCCTTTGGCATCCCCGTTCAGTTCGTTTTTCTGGATGCCGGGGAGTACGGCCTCTCCAGCCCCGTCATCGCCGGAGAGAAGCTCTATGTGGCGGGCAAGGTGGAAAAGAAGCCTTATGCAGATGTCGCCTTCGGTTATGCCTTTGAAAAGCTGGTCCTCTACGCCTGGTCCCTGGGGATCGGAACGACCTGGATCGGGGGCACTATGAAGCGGGACCTCTTCGAGAAGGCCGCCGGCCTGAAAGCAGAAGAGAGGATGCCCTGTGTAAGCCCGCTCGGCTATCCTGCAAAAAAGAGGTCTGTCAAGGAGGTCCTGATGCGCAAAGGCGTCGGCGCCGACAAGCGCATGCCGGCAGACAGGCTCTTCTTTGACGGCTCGTTTGAAAAATCTCTGTCAGGACAGCAGAAGGCGGAGATCGCAGACGTGATCGAGATGGTCCGCCTGGCGCCGTCCGCCGTCAACAAACAGCCATGGAGGATCCTGCTCAAGGACGGGGCCTACCACTTTTATGAAAAAAAGGACAAGGGCTATGTCAGCGAGGCCACGGGAGATCTGCAGAAAATAGATGTGGGGATTGCCCTGTGCCATTTTGCCATGGGCCTGGAGGAGCAGGGGAAAGAGCCGGTCATCACTGTGCAGGATCCCGGCGTTCAGATCCCCGGCAACATGGAATATATTGCGAGCGTGTCGGTTTGAGCAGGCTTTTTACGCGGATCGGGGCTTTCAGGCTGTAAAAAAACACAGGAAGGAAACAGCTGCTGTTTCCTTCCTGTGTTTTTAATAGGACGCATCGCTTTCTCCGCTTCATACCTGACACATGTTGTGTGCGGCATTTCAAGCGGATGTATCGGTTTCCCCGTCGCAGATCTGCCGCATATTCCGGGCGATGATATCCAGACAGAGGTACATGTTCTCCCGCATCTCGTCCGAGATCCCCCGGCCTGCCTGCTCCAGGACCTCATCGGCCCTGGACCTTATTGCCGCAGCCAGACTCTGTCCTTTTTCTGTCAGCTTCAGGGCTGCCCGGTAACGGGATTCGCCGTAGGGCTCCAGGATTCCTTTTTTCCGGAAAGCGGAGATGGCGCGGGAGACATCCGCCTTGTCCCGCTGGCACAGGTCGGCCAGGGCGGCGGCTGTCATATTGCCGTCCGCAGAGGCAATCATGACCAGATAGAGGGCATAAGCCCCCCGGAAACCGTACTTTTTCATCTCCTCCGTCGCGAGCCGGTTCCAGAATCTGGAGATGCTGAAAATAGAAAGTGTAAAGTGCTCAAAACGATCGGTCATATATTCTCCCTGTCTGCCGTTTCCACACTGTATGTGCGGCGGGTTATGTCCCATTGCGAACTGCGCCTGCCTGTGTCCGGCCGCCCGTCAATTGTCCGCAAATGATCGGACTCGCTTTTTTCCGTTTCACTTATTTTACTGCTGTTCCCGGAAAAATGCCACAGCGACGGCCCCGGGACCGGCATGGGTCCCGATCACGCTGCAGAGCTGGGCCTGGTCCAGATGATCGACATGGCCCTCCCAGATCGCGCGGCTGTCGGCGATATAACTCTGCAGGAGCTCATCGGACAGGCCGGTGTAGCCCAGCAGCAGCGGCATTGAGAAATCGATGCCGCTTTTTTTGATCTCCTCGATCAGCAGGTTGTTTGCCTTTTTGGATCCCCTCGCCTTGCCGAGCATGGCCAGTTCCCCGTCTTTCACGGTCACGACCGGCTTGATGTTGAGGACACCGCCGGCAAAGGCGGCCGCCTTCGAGATCCTGCCTCCCTTTTTCAGGTACTCCAGCGTCTCCAGGCGGGCCAGCAGGCAGACCTCCTCGCGCTTTTGGATCAGGTGCTCCGTGAGCTCATCCAGACCCATGCCGGCCTCAGCGCAGCGCAGGGCATATTCCGCAAGGACGCCGGAGCCGATCGAGACATTGCGGCTGTCCACGACCCGGATATTGGGAAAGTCCTCCGCCGCGATCCGGGCGCTCTGGTAGGTGCCGGACAGCCTGGAGGTGACCGTGATCACGACCGCCTCCTCGCCGGCCTCCTGCAGCCTGCGGAAAACCTGTGCAAAGGCATCCGGTGCCGCCTGGCTTGTCCTGGGCAGATCCGGGCTGGTCTCCAGCATCCGGTAAAAATCCATCTTGTCCAGGGTCACCCCGTCTATATACTCCGTCTCGCCGAAGGTGACTGTGAGCGGAACTACTGTAAACCGATCCCGGTACCGCTCCGGGACGTCGACGGTGGAATCAGTGATAATGCGAACTGCCATTTTATTAACCTCCATGAAAGAATGATCCCCGTGTTCCTTCCGGCTTCCGCGTGACCAGTGCTCAGTGCATCAGAGAGGGGCAAGGCCTGGAGACAGCGTTTTTAAGCATGGATAAGGCTGGAGCGGGTGTTTCCTGCTTCCAGAGTGAAGCCCAATTCCGCCGCAGGGGACTCTTGTTGATTTGTCAACGACAGGGAGATTAGCATACTGTTGTTGATATGTCAACGATTAAATGCGGCACCATGCCGGCCCGATGCAGGTCCTGGCCGGAAAACATACTGTACCTGCAGTGGATTCCTGTGGTAGAATATGTGACAGTTCTATGATGGTTTCTCTGTTAAACTTACCCTGCAAACAAAAAAAGAAAGTTCTGCAGATTGCCTGAAAAAGGCGGCAGAACCTGCAATATGATCTTCCGGCACCTTGAAAATGCATGTGCCCGGGACATCAGGAAAAGGAGAGGTGTACTATGTTAGATGAATTCAAAAAGGTTTCTGAAGAAGAACTCGAAAATATCGCGGGCGGCGTAGATGGTATGGTTGGCCTTTATGACGGCCCCTACAAGACGGTCCACGGAATAGAGACCGGCTACCTTGCCCTCAGAAGCGACCCCAGCTACAATGCCAGCAATGAGATCGGACGACTCAATAACGGCGACCGGGTAAAGATCTGTGGCAATGGCGCCTTCGCGGAGAACGACTTCGATAAGGGCGGATACACAAACTATACCTGGGTCTACTCGCCCAGACTCAACAAGAGCGGCTGGGTCAACAGCAGATTCATCAAATAAGATCCTGCAGAGCTCAGAAGAAATCAGACCGGAAAAGATCAGATTAAAAAAGATCGGATCAAAATCCGATGGAGAACAGTTCAGAAATGAACAGACCGGAAAATGAAATAAAAGCCTCCGCGGCAGGGCATCGTGCTCTGCCGCGGAGGCTTTTCGCTTGGAGTTCCGCCAGGCCATCTGCCCGGTCGCGGAATTTTTTTAAAATAGTACCGCCGGGAATTTATAGCTCCGCGAGGAAATCTTCCTTGCTGTAGATCTTCCAGTGTCCGTCGACCACGGTCCTGACATCCAGGCTCCGGATCATGGAGGCCAGGGCTTCCAGCCGGTCAAAGTCCATTCGCCAAGAGGGGAATTCCCCGAGCTGGGCATCCCCGACGTATACGACCCGGTCTTCCGGCACATAGACCACCAGCGCGTCCTCTGTGTGAGGGGAGTCCGCATAGAGCAGGCGGGCGGTCACGCCCCCGAGATCGATCACGGTCTGGTCCTCGATCTCCTCCTGCGCAGGGATGACCTTCAGGGGGACACCCCCTGCGTATTCCCGGCGGATACAGGCGTCGCTGTTCAGGAATTTCTTCGCGAAGCCGCTGTCGCTGTCCATTTGGCTCATGATGTCCTCAAGATGCAGGTTCGTCTCCGGGCGGGCGGCAGTTCTTCCGTGTACCGCGTGCAGGCCGAATGTGTGATCCCAGTGCCAGTGGGTGATGACGGTCAGGTCCGGAAGAGGCAGCATCTCCTTCTCCAGGGCCCGGTAGAAATCTTCTACATGCGAGGAGGAGTGGCCGGCATCCACGGCGACGGCCATGTTTTCTCCCTTTATATAGCCGAGATTCGGCCGGTCCTTTACGGAATCAAATGGATAGACCCATGTGTGAGGTCCGATTTTCTGTAGGTGGGCGGTAGTCATTTTTTTCCTCTTGTTTTTTCTGTCTGCGGACCGGAGTGTAACAGCTGCGAAACAGCGGGCCCGTCAGCCTGCTGTGCTCCCGCCGTCTTCCAACATGCCAAAAATGAGCCGGACTGTTACGTCTCCGCTGACTCACAACATGCCAAAAATGAGCTGGACTGTTACGTCCCCGCCGACTCACTGCCGGCCTGCTCAACAGGAAACCGCAGGATCACGTTGTTGGTCTCGAGCGAGTGGACATAGGAGATATTGTGGGCCATGCCATGCAGGACCCGGAGACCCAGGTGCTTTTTGCGGTCCACTCTGCCGCGGCTGACTTCGATGGCAACGTTATGAAATATATTAATAATGTTAATATTCATTCAAATATTTTAATATA
>CAMNFJ010000175.1:0-4963 GCA_946536955.1 uncultured Lachnospiraceae bacterium | reverse complement strand
CAGGCGCCTCGTGGAGCACAAAAAGGATGTCATGATCCTGCTGGATTCCATCACCCGCCTGACCCGGGCCTACAACATCACGGAGCCCTCCAGCGGCCGGACCCTGTCCGGCGGTCTGGATCCAGCGGCCCTGCACATGCCCAAGCGCTTTTTCGGCGCGGCCAGGAATATGCGGGAGGGCGGGAGCCTGACGATCCTGGCGACGGCCCTGATCGACACCGGCAGCAAGATGGACGACATCGTGTTCGAGGAATTCAAGGGGACCGGCAATATGGAGCTCGTCCTCGACAGGCGCCTGTCGGAGCGCCGCATCTTCCCCGCGATCGACATCGTCCGCTCAGGAACCCGCAGGGATGACCTGCTGCTGACTCCGGACGAGCTGACAGCCATCAATACCATCCGGCGGGCCTTCAACGGCATGACCGCCGAACAGGCCGTGACCCAGGCCCTGGATCTCTTTTCCAAGACCCGCACCAACGGCGAGTTCGTCAATATGGTGCGCAAGATCCAGTGGGGTAAGACTGATTAAGTAAGCGCGTTACAGTTCAGGTCTGCTGAAACTCGAGGCGTTTTTGCTCAGAGGAGGAAATGTGATGAAACGCAGCTGCGGTATTCTGCTTCCGATCTCAAGCCTTCCGTCCAAATACGGGATCGGCTGTTTTTCCACGGAAGCCTATCGTTTTGTAGATTTTCTGGCGGAGGCCGGACAGAGCTGGTGGCAGATCCTGCCGTTGGGCCAGACCGGATACGGGGATTCCCCCTATCAGTCCTTTTCCACGTTTGCGGGAAACCCCTATTTTATCGATCTGGAACAGCTGATCGGGCTCGGCTATCTGACCAGGGAGGAGGCGGAACAGTTTGATTTCGGCACAAACCCTTCCTACGTGGACTATGACCGGATCTACCAGGGCCGCTACCTGCTCCTGCACCGGGCCTATGAGAACAGTCCCTATGCTCTCCGGCCGCACGACAGGTGGAAGAGCGAGGCCTATAACAACGACCGGTATGCTTTTGAGACCTACATAACAAACAACAAGGAATGGCTGGACGACTATGCCCTCTACAGCGCCCTCAAGGGCCATTTTGAGAACGCGGCCTGGATGGACTGGGACGAGGACATCCGCCTGCGCCGGCCGGAGGCCGTCCGCGAGTGGCACGGAAAGCTCCTGGACGAGGTGAGGTTCTACTGCTTCATGCAGTATATGTTCTTCCGCCAGTGGAAGGCCCTCAAGGGCTACGCGGCCAGCCACAATATCCGGATCATCGGAGACCTGCCCATCTATGTGGCCATGGACAGCGCGGACGCCTGGAGCCATCCGGACCTCTTCAAGCTGGATGAGGAGGGCCGGCCCTCGGTCGTGGCGGGCTGCCCGCCGGATGCCTTCTCGGCGACCGGCCAGCTCTGGGGCAATCCCATCTATGACTGGGACCGGCACAGGGCGGAAAATTTCGCCTGGTGGAAGTCCAGGATGGAGCATTCCTTCTTTTTCTATGACGCGGTCAGGATCGATCATTTCCGCGGGTTCGAGTCCTACTATGAGATCCCCGCGGAGGAGGACACGGCCATGAACGGGACCTGGATGCCGGGACCCGGCATGGATCTCTTCAGGGCCCTGAAGGATACGATCGGGGATCGGCCGGTCATTGCCGAGGACCTGGGCTTTCTGACGCCGGAGGTCCACGAGCTGCTGGAGGAGACCGGCTACCCGGGCATGAAGGTCCTGCAGTTCGCCTTCGACACCAGGAGCGACAGCGAGTACCAGCCCCACAATTTTAAACGCAACTGTGTGGTCTATACCGGTACCCATGACAACGACACCTCCCGGGGCTGGCTGGACAGCGCCCCGGCCGAAGTCCGCGAATATGCCATGAAATACTTTGGCGCCACGGCCAGGGAAAACGCCGTGGACGCCATGATCCGGGCCGCCATGATGAGTGTCGCGGATACCTGCATCATCCCCCTCCAGGACTATCTGGGGGTCGGGAGCGAGGCCAGGATCAACAAGCCCTCCACCCTGGGCAATAACTGGAAATGGAGGATCACCGGCCGGGAACTCACCAAAAAGCTGGGAGAGAGGATCCTCGAATTCGCCAGGATCTATGCCCGCATGTGAGGACGGATTTTCTGAAAAAATGATAAAAAACTGCCGCAGGCCTTTGATCGATCATCAGGGGCATGCGGCAATTTTTTGTCTCATGTTATTTCTCCGCGCAGCAGAGGGCGGCAGGGGATGTTTTTGCGGAGGTCTTCGCTTACTCCTCTACGCAGTAGAGGATATTTTTGCGGAGGGCTTCGGCGGCGTCCTGTCCCAGATAATGGGCGACGATTGCCAGACCGAAGGGGACAGCCGTGCCCATGGCCCGGCTGGTGATGATATTGCCGCTGACCACGACAGGCTCGTGGGAGAGGAGGGCGCCGCTCTCTGTGAGCAGGTCATCCCGGGTCGGATTGCAGGTGGCGGGAATGCCCCTGAGCAGGCCCAGCTCAGCGAAGATGCCGGGAGCGGCGCAGATGGCCGCGATCTGCTTTCCGTTTTTGCAAAAAGCAGTGACCTGGTCCATGAGCTTATCGCAGGCCCGGAGATTAGGGGTCCCGGGGACGCCTCCCGGCAGGATCAGCATGTCGTAATCGTCGAAATCCAGGGCCCCGACCGTAGTGTCGGTCCTGAAGGTGACCTCGTGGGAGGAGGTGACCTCGGGCCGGTCATTGATGGAGACTTTGGTGCAGGGGATCCCGGCCCGGTAGAGAAGGTCGACGACGGTCAGCCCCTCGATCTCTTCGCAGCCGTCGGCAAAGAAAATGGCGGTTTTTTTATCGGTTTTTGCTTCAAACATTTTTTCTCCATTCCGGAGCGCCGGGACCGGTGCCTGCCGCCTGGCGCCCCCGTTTCTCACGGCAGGCCGGAAATCCTTTTTTACTTTCTCCATCATACCGTATCCGGGGCGGACCGTCCAGAGACCTCCCGGCCTGTCCGTACCATTTGAGGGGCGCGGACATCAGCGGGAGAGGGACAGTCAGGGGGCGGGGACAGCAGCGGGAGAGGGCCAGCTGGAGGTTGCAGACAGCAGCGAGAGAGGGGAAACAAGGGGACCGGGGACAGCAGCGGGAGAGGGCCGGAGCAGGCTGCCGGGCGGGGCGAAATACCAGCCTGGCATACAATGTTCAGCACAAAACAAAACACTGAGCAAAAGTAAAAAAGAAGTGGCGGTTCATGGCCTGATTTGGTACAATAAGCCCAGTATACGGCAGAAAAAAGAGATGCTTGTACCCAGGATTGATCGTTTTATTATAGGAGGCGAAGAGTATGGTTACAAATGATGCTACATTGGTGCATCTGAAGCACAACATCATGGAGAAGGTCGCGAGGCTGGCCTGGGAGGACAATATCAATGAGGAGTCCCTCCACCAGGTCTCGATGGAGATCAGCCCCGGCCCGGTCGCCCAGTACAGATGCTGTGTCTACAAGGAGAGGACTGTTTCCGAGCAGAGGGTCCGCCTGTCCCTTGCCCAGAATCCGGATCCCGCGAGCGATTCCAAGAGTGTCGTTCAGGTCATCCGCCCCGCCTGCGAGGAGTGCCCGCTGTCGGCTTATACCGTGACGGACAACTGCCGTCTCTGTATGGGCAAGGCCTGCATCAATTCCTGCCGCTTCGGCGCCATTTCGATCGGTGACCGCCGAACCAGGATCGACCCCAGCAAGTGCAAGGAGTGCGGTATGTGCGCGAATGCCTGCCCCTACGGCGCCATCGCCCACCTGGTCCGCCCCTGCAAGCGCGCCTGCCCTGTCGGCGCGATCACCTACGATGAGTACGGCATCTGCAATATCGATGAGGAAAAGTGCATCCAGTGCGGACACTGCATCCATTCCTGCCCCTTCGGCGCGATCGGCTCCAAGACCTACCTGGTCGACATCATCCGCCACATCAAGGCCGGCGATGAGGTCATCGCCATGGTCGCCCCCGCGACCGAGGGCCAGTTCGGCCCCGACATCAGCATGGCATCGATCAAAAAGGCCTTCCTGGATATGGGTTTCGCGGACATGGTCGAGGTCGGCCTGGGCGGTGACATGACGGCCGCCTACGAGTCCCTGGAGTGGACCGAGGCCTACAAGGAGGGCCGCAAGATGACGACCTCCTGCTGCCCTGCCTTCATCAACATGCAGCGCCAGCACTTCCCCAAGGTCTTCCAGGAGAACGTCTCCAATGTCGTCTCCCCTATGTGCGCGATCTCCCGCTATCTGAAAAAGACCCGCCCCGGCTGCATCACGGTCTTCCTGGGCCCCTGCATCGCCAAAAAGGCCGAGGCCAACGATCCCACCATTCCGGACAACGCCGATTACGTCATCACCTACGGCGAGTTCCGGTCCCTGCTCAGGTCCAAGGGCGTCGAGCTCGTGGCTGTCGATGACAGCTACCAGGAGTCCTCGATCTGGGGCAAGCGCTTTGCCACCTCCGGCGGCGTGGCCAAGGCGGTCCTCGAATGCATGGAGGAGCGCGGGGAGGACTACTCCGGCGTCAAGCTCGTGCAGGTTGCCGGCGGCGACGCCTGCAAGAAGACCCTGACCCTGCTCAAGGCCGGAAGGCTGCCCGAGGACTTCGTCGAAGGCATGATCTGCGAGGGCGGCTGCGTCGGCGGCCCCTCCAAGCACAGGACCGAGATGGAGATCAAGCGGGCCAGAGAGGGCCTGCTCAAGAAGGCGGACGACAGAAAGGTCCTGGCCAACCTCAAAAACTATCCTATGGACCAGTTCTCCATGTACCGCGACGGCCACATGGATGAGACCCCCCTGCTTTGACAGTTTGAAAGATGCTGTTCACAGGGCATGCAAAGGCACCTTGTGTCAGGGGACTGTGAATAAAACCTTTATCAGAAGCTGCGACCGGACGGGACATCTGCTCCCGCCCGGTCTTTTATGTGCGCCGGGCATGGCGCAGTTCTTGCCGGCGAAAGTCCGGTCATGGA
>CAMNFJ010000174.1:0-4981 GCA_946536955.1 uncultured Lachnospiraceae bacterium | reverse complement strand
GTTATCCATGACCGGACTTTCGCCGGCAAGAACTGCGCCATGCCCGGCGCACATACAAAGGGTCCGGATGCGTATGCACCCGGACCCCTTTGTCCGCAGGACATCCTTTTCAAGAAGGATCTTGTTTTTCACAGTCCCTGCTCCCGCAGGAAACCGTGTACCGTCTGCCGGCTGTATGACGGTACACAGTCCCCGTATTGGAAAGGGAAAGGAAAAGTATAAGGATAGGAATAAAAAGAAAAAGCGCCACAGGATCGATTCCTGCAGCGCCTTTGCTTTTATGTAGATTATTATACGCAGAATTGTGAAAAGGTCAAATGTCATTGTATACAATAATACCATTTAAAAACATCGATCTTTGTGCATTTTTCAGAGGAACACCTTTTTCCGCAGCAAAAAGCGCATGGATCATTCCGGGTCATTTACGCCCACCATCAGATACTCATTGGACATATCGTAATACAGGGTCAGCCCCCGGCCCTGTACGTCGTAGACATGGATGATCCCGGACAGCGGGTCTGCTTCCCCGTTCGTTCCCACCTCGCCGGTCAGTTCACTTCTCCCGGCTGTTTCTTTTTCCCCGGGCTTTCCTGTTTCGCCACCTGTCTCTTTTCCACCGGCCATCTCCTTTTCCCCGGTCAGAAATATCCCTGTGCAGTCCGGAAAAGCCTCCAGCAGGCCGGGCGAGAAATGGACCGTGGTCTCCGACTCGAAGACCGCTGTGTAGAGGATCTCCGCCTCGACCAGGTCCTGGAAGATATGGCTGCCGTAGCTGAGCTCCGGGACGTATCCGGCCCGGGACTCCGAGATCTCCGCGATCATGTCAAACTCACTGATGTCGGAGAAGGCGGAGGGCACGCCCAGCTCCGGGGAGGAGGTACAGATCCGCCCCGGCGTCAGCAGAAGCATCCGTTTTCCCTGTCCCCGCAGCTTCCAGTTGACAGCGGCCAGGGCGTCCCGCACCAGGTATTTGTCGCGGTAGGGCATATGGTAATAATTGACAGGGTCGATGTAGACGACATAATCGACCGCAAAGCTGCGTGAAAAGCCCATGGAGACCTTCTGGGTCTCCAGCAGGATCCGGTCCGCCGGCAGGTCGGGGACATGGACCGCGTCCCCCTCCTTTGTCTGCTGCAGGGGCCTGCACTGGAGCAGGTCGATCACATAGTCCCCCTCCGGGGCAATATTGATTGTATACTCAATGTCCACCGGATATTCATAGGCATCCTTCAAAAGCTGCAGGATTCCCCGCATATCGCCCATGAGCTGCCTGTTTCTGACCAGCCCGTCGCAGGAGACAAAAAAGATACTCCGGTCGATGCCCCGGTCCGTGAAGATCCGCTCCGCGTCCCAGTCGTGGGACAAAAGGAGCCCGGTCAGATATCCCGGGATTTCCTTTCGCACTGTATCCGGATCCAGGCCCTCCACCTCTCCCGAGGAAAACATTACGGCATCGATCAGCCGCTGGGAGAACTGGTGGCGGTCGGAGGCGGAGGTCAGCAGGTTCCTGGAGGGGTCCTCCAGCATGACCATGCGGGGATAGGAGCCGGTCCGCCGGTCCACGGCCGCCGTCCCCAGGCCCATGACCAGGCGCAGCATGCCCTCGCTGGGGTGGTCCGCGCTGAAGCGGTAGGGGCTTATGGAATATCCGACCCCCGCAGCGGCCGGCATATAAAAGCTCTCATAGCGGGAGCCCGAGACCCTCTGGACCAGGATGGCCATCTGTTCATCCCTCTTGTCCAGCCCCCGGCGTTTACGGTAGTCCAGGGCGGACAGGCCCATGGTGCTGGCGTAGACCGTGCGGATGGCATTCTCAAAGGTCTCCAGCCTCTCCTCCAGGGTCCCGGTACCGGCACAGAAGACTGATTCGTACTTGCCCGCAAAGGCATTTCCGAAGCCGTCCTCCAGGATAGAGCTGGACCGCACGATGACCGGGTCATTGCCGTAATACTCCAGAAGGCGGCGGAACTCCGCCTCCATGGACGCTGAAAAAGCCCCGTGCAGGAGCCGGTCCTCCACCTCCGCGGCCAGGGCAAAATACCCCTCTTCCGTCCGCTGCTTCACGCGCAGATCCCAG
Organism: uncultured Lachnospiraceae bacterium; assembly: GCA_946536955.1. Classification (GTDB taxonomy): domain Bacteria; phylum Bacillota; class Clostridia; order Lachnospirales; family Lachnospiraceae; genus CAG-791. Next base: position 2,904 of record CAMNFJ010000174.1, on the reverse strand, counting down.
AAGCCGTTGTCCACGATATAGGTGTAAAAGACATCCGAACCGATGTAAAAGGAATCATGGGGTTCGATCCGGGCATAGATGTCCGGCCGCAGGTTCTCCGTCAGCTTACGGGACAGCAGCATGCCCGTGGCCTTGCCGCCGATCATGCCCGTCCCGACCATGCGGTCATGGACCTCGAAATAGTCCTCCGGCGCAAAGTGCTCCTTGATCAGGTCCCGCAGGCGCTCGTCCCGGGTCAGCATGATGTTGCACATGCGGCCGCACTCCTGCGTCACATCCAGGCCGTTCTCATATTTGACCCTGGTCCGCTGGAAAAAGCGCTCCCAGCTGTCCATGGTCTGGTTGACGGCGGCCCCGCCGGTCCGGTTCATCTGCCGGTAGTAGCGGCTCATCTGCACGCCCTCCCGCCCGGGCGCAAAGGTCCCTGTCCGCAGGTCATAGAGGTGGGGCTGCATCATCTCCTCCGTCTCCCGGCGCCAGACCTTGAGCGGCCGGACATACATGGAGGCGATCTTGGTCCCGCGGGCCGGTCCGTCTACCGGGCCAGCAGGATTCTCCATGGCGGTTTTCTCTTCCGTCACATTCCCCAGACCTTTTTCCTCTTTTGTCTCCTCCTCCGTAAAGACATCCAAAAAGAGCTGGGTCGTGTCCCGGATCTTCTGCAGGGCATCAAAGGAGTGCCGGCCGCGCAGGACGGGAAAATAGGCCACCGTGTCCAGAATAAACAAAAAAGGACAGGTCAGGTGAAAGAAGTCCCCCATCAGCAGGTCCGTGGCCCAGGCCGCTTCCAGCTCCGACAGGCAGTCGAAGACATAGAAGGCGTCATACCCCTCTTTTTCGATGATGTTGTGGATCTCCACCGTAAAGGTCTCAAACCGGTGCGATAAAGGCACCCGGATGATCCGAAGGCCCTCCATGGGAGGCAGGATGGGGTCGTGCTCCGCAAAACGGATATAGAGGAGGTTTCTTCCGTCTTTGACCGCCTGCTCCGCGAAGGGCTGCGCAACGGCCCTGAATTCATCCAGAGAGCTGACCTCCCAGACCACATTGTCTCCAAGACGGATATTGTCCAGCGCGGCATCCATCTCCGGGATCCCCGATCTGATTCTCTCAAATGCTGCCATAGGGCACCTCCTTGTCCTTCATTCCTGAATTCGTGTGAAAACTCGTATATAGTTGCCGGCCTCATTCTGTGATCGGCTGCTCGAACCTGTTTTTTGCGCCCTGGTCCGGGATCCCGGTCGGATAGGTCCCGTCAAAACAGGCTGTGCACAGACCGCATTTTTCCGGATCATGCGCAATCGAATCTCTGCCCGCCGTCAGGATTCCCTGTTGGCTTTCCTGCCGTTCTTCCTTCCAAAGCGGCAGTTTTTTCGCGTCCGGGACTGTCAGATAGCCCAGGGAATCCGCCCCGATCAGGGCGGCTGTCTCCTCCACTGTGTGGCTGACCGCGATGAGATGGTCTTCGGAATCAATGTCGGTCCCGTAATAACAGGGATGCAGAAAGGGCGGCGCGGAGATCCGGACATGAACCTCGGCAGCCCCGGCCTCGCGCACGAGACGAATGAGGGCGGCCAGCGTCGTCCCGCGCACAATGGAATCATCCACCAGGACCACGCGCCTGCCCGCCAGGACATGCCGTACCGGATTCAGCTTCAGCCGGACCATCCGCTCCCTCTGTGCCTGTGACGGCGCGATGAAGGTCCTGCCGATATACTTGTTTTTGACCAGTCCGATATCATAAGGGATCCCGGATTCGGCGGAGTAACCGATCGCCGCATCCAGTCCAGAATCGGGCACACCGATGACCACATCCGCGCTGACCGGATGCCTCCGCGCCAGAAACCGTCCCGCCCGAATGCGGGCTCTGTGCACAGGGGCCCCGTCGATGACCGAGTCGGGCCTTGCAAAATAAATGTATTCGAACACGCACAGGGCACGGGGCGCAGTCCCGCAGTGGCTGCGGATGGAGCGGATCCCGTCGCGGTCCGCGATCACGATCTCCCCCGGGTCCAGATCCCTGACGAACCGGGCTCCGACGGCATCCAGGGCACAGGTCTCGGAAGCAAAGACGACCCCTCCCTCCGCGGACTCTCCCATGCACAGCGGCCGGAAGCCATGTGGATCCCGCGCTGCCAGGAGTTTTGAAGGAGACATCAGGACCAGTGAATAGGCACCCTCGATCCTGTCCATGGCCCTGTCCAGGGCCTCCTCGATCGAACCGCATCCCAGCCGCGCCCGCGTGATCAGAAAGGCGATGACCTCCGTGTCGCTGGTCGTATGGAAGATACAGCCCTCCATCTCCAGTGCCCCGCGAAGCTGTGCGGAATTGGTCAGGTTTCCGTTGTGGCACAGCGCCATATTGCCCTTGCGGTGGCGGACGACGATGGGCTGGGCATTGGCCCGTCCCGGACTGCCGCTGGTCGAATAGCGCACATGACCGACAGCGATATTTCCCTCTCCCAGCCGGTCCAGTGCGCCTTCCGAAAACACCTCATCGACCAGCCCGACATCCTTGTGATGGCGGAAAACGCCCTGGCGGCTGACCGCGATCCCCGCGGCCTCCTGCCCCCTGTGCTGCAGGGCAAACAGACCCGCATAGACATCGCCTGCCACCGGGCCGCTCTCCCGCTGCCATATTCCAAAAACTCCGCACTCCTCATGGATCATCGTACACTTCCTCCCAAAATCACTTCACATACCCTCCTGTGAAATATGGAAACAAAAAAGGCGCTTTGAGAAAATATATCTTCTCTCAAAGCGCCTTTGCTTTGTCTCCCGTTCATCTGTTGATCACTATCCGTAAGTCCATTTACACCTCATAGTGTCCTGGCATTGATTTATCATAGCATGATGTAAGGGTCAAAAGGTGGTCAAGTAAACCCCGACTCGTCAAGTTGCACA
>CAMNFJ010000173.1:0-5008 GCA_946536955.1 uncultured Lachnospiraceae bacterium | reverse complement strand
CCACCCCTCAAGATTGAGGGGCAGGGGAGTTGAAGTGTCGAAGACACTTTTTTATGCCCTTTTTATGCGTGCACTTCTTTAGTCTTTCTTCAGGAGCCTTATTCAGGTCTTCTTCAGGCAGTCCATCCGCGGTATCCATTTTTTCTCCAGTGTGCTAGAATAATTGCGTGGGTTTTATCCGAACCTGCGCAGAAAACATTGCAGAACCTGCCCGCGGATCTTGCGCACCGAAGCATTTCAGAACCTGTTTGCGGGTCCTGCACCTGCAATCCCGGGCGCTGAATAAATATATGGGATCATTCAATGGAAGCTGAGTATAGAAAATATCAGGATATTATCAATATTGCGGGGACCGGCACGATTATCTTTTCAGTCTGGTCCGTGTTTAAGGGACTCGCCCTCTTTATCCTCTCCAGAGCTGCTTTCCGGAAGGCCTTCGGCTTTGCGGCAGATGGAGTTGTCAGCCCCGCTGAATACGCAGGGGTGGCGGTTGCTCTGGCCCTGGACCTGATCCTGAGGCTGCAGGTCGGCAGAGGCGCCCGGCTGGAGGCCAGGGGCAGGCGGGCCGGAAACTTTTATGTTATTGTGGCAGGGGTCATGGCACTTTTATATGTTCCCTCTATTCTGTTCAGGGCATACGGGCTGCCGAAGGCAGGGACAGGACTTATTGATGAGCTGATCATGCTGGTAATCGATGCCACATCCATGGTCATTCTGTTCTGGCTTTTATTTTCCGTGAGGAAGGTCAGAAAGCTGAGGCGGATCCTGGGGAAAGGGACCAGAAGCCTTGCGGAGGAAAAGGATGCAGCTTGATTTTCATTACTACGCGACCTACTGTGCAGCCTGCCTCGCCGGATATTCTCATGAGGAAAGTCTCTCGATCGGTTACAGCGCCCAGTTTGTGGACTGCTGCAGCAGGACGGTGCTGACAAAGCTCAAGGCGCCGGTGGCGGCCGCCACGACACAGACCCAGCTGGAGCTGGTGGATATGCTCAAGGATATCCTCGGCCTGCAGGATATTACCAGGATCTGGTCCTCCTTTCACTTTCTGCCGGGAGACCTTTACGCAAAAAAGAAGGGGGCTCTCCCTCCCTATCTGCACAAATACAGGCTGATCTGTAATGTCAACTCAGACCTGCTGGTGGATACCGTGAAGCTGGCCAGGGATGGTTCGCTGCAGGCGGCGGGGGTCGCCATGCATGTCCTGGCGGATACCTGGGCCCACCGGTATTTTGCCGGGACCCCGTCTTATGTCATCAACAGCATCAACCATCATTTTTTTGAACTGGTTCCGGAGGAAGACGGGTTCAGGCAGGTGAGGCTGGTTTTTCGCCACAACCCTTCCATAGCGGATGACCCGGATCAAAGTATTTACGTCGCCACGCCGGGCACTGTGGAGGAAAATTCCATCCTGAGCCTGGGCCACGGACGGGCGGGGCACCTGCCGGATTACAGCTATGCCAGGTATAAGTATCTCCCCGCCTGGGGCGGATATGAGGAGGTCCTCAAGGACAATCCTGCGGATTACATGAATGCCTTCTGCCAGATGGTCTATGCCCTGAAATATCTGCGGGGGGAATACGACTCCTTTGAGAAGGGAGTTTACGACAGGGAGGCTGTCTCCCCCTGGCGGGAGGAGATCACGCGAATCCTGGAGAAGCGCCGCAGGGATGCCTCTGAGGACTGGAAAGCCCTGGGAGAGAGGATCTCGGGCAGGCAGATCGAGGACTTTGACCAGGAAAAATATGACAGGGAATATATGGAGGCCGGTCAGGACGGGAAGGACGATACCTTTCTGGGGCTTTTTTTCCTGGCGGCCATGGAACAGAAGAGTATGGTGACCAATAAGATATTCAGCTCCGGAAATCCGGCTGCCGGTATCTCCATCGATTTTATCCAGCAGGGTTTCAAGGGGATCAGGGATTATTTGAAGCTTGTTGAGAAGGCCGCCAGGAAGTTCATAGAGAATGACGGGAAAGGGCGGAAAGACCTATGAGCAGGATTCGAAAAATTTACAATGTTGTCACCGGGATCGTCATGCTCCTGCTCAGCCTGCTCCTGATCCTGGACGGAGAGAACAGCATCGAGTTGATCGCTGGCATTCTGGTCCTGAGCCTGCTGGTCCGGGGAATCCGGCTCATTCTCTACTATTTCCTGTCGGCCAGGCACATGATCGGCGGCCTGTGGGTGCTTATTGCCGCGATCTTTTTGCTGGAGCTGTCCATGTTCACGTCCACGATGGACGATTATCCCAGACTCTATGTGATCCTGTATCTTTTGTGTTACCATGCCTTTTCCGGCTTCGTGAATCTGATGCGGGGGCTGGAGGCAAGGCGGTATCAGTCGCCGGAATGGAAGCCCAATGTTATCCACGGGGCTTTTGATTTCCTGATCGCAATGGCCTGTCTGATGTTTCTGAGGTCCTCCGCGATGCTGGCGGCCGCCTACGGGATCACCCTGGCCTGGTCGGCCCTGCTGCGGATCGCGTCGGCTTTCCGCAGGTCGGAAGTGATCTATATCGGGCCTTAAACAATAAATGAAGGAGACCGGCGGGTTCTGAGACCGTCGGATCCTTGCAGCGTGGACCAGTCACTATAAAACATATACAGGGAGGGAGAGAATGAAAGAGAAATGGCTGCAGAAAAGCTTAGCCATGCTGCTGATGATGACCATGATGACCATCACAGCCTTTGGCGGGACGGAAAAAACAGCTGCAGAGGAAAACACGGACGCCGCGGGGACCGAATCTCTGGCCCAGATCGAGGCCGCGGATGAGGCAGCGGAGCCGGATCCCGTGGGGATCCCTGAGGAAAACCAGGTTCTGAAGGCTGCTTCGGAGAAGGTCAAGGCTCCGGCGGCGGAGGAAGCCGGAAACGGAGCCGATACCGGTAAGGCAGCGGAACCTGCGGATACGACTGATACCGGAGCGGCAGCGGAACCTGCGGACAGCCAGAAGAAGGCTGAGGACAAGGCGAAGGATGTCATGGTCCTCTTTACCAGTGATATGCACTGCGCGGTCGACAAGGGCTACGGTCTGGCAGGACTGCAGCAGATCCGGGATCAGCTGCGGGAGCAGGGCTATGACGTCCTGCTGGTGGATGACGGAGACGCGATCCAGGGCGAGGCCATCGGAATACTTACCAACGGAGAACTGGTCGTCGATTTGATGGGAGAAACGGGCTATGATGTCGCCATTCCGGGAAACCATGAATTCGACTACGGCGTGGACAATCTGCTGAAGCTTGCCGGCAAGGCGAAATATCCCTATATAAGCTGCAACTTCACCAGGGACGGAAAGCTTGCTTTCGATCCCTATGTCATCAAAGAGGCCGGCGGGCTGAAAATTGCCTTTGTCGGAGTCACGACACCGACTACACTGACCTGCAATAATCCCAAAGAGTTCCGGAATAAAAACGGAGAGCATGCCTACGGATTTATGGAGGACAAGACGGGAGACAGGCTTTTTAAGGCTGTCCAGGACGCTGTGGACAGCGCCAGGAAGGAGGGCGCGGACCTGGTCTACCTGCTGGCCCACCTGGGGAATGATGAATCCACCAGGCCCTGGACCTATGTGGATGTCATATCCCACACGAGCGGCATTGACGCAGTTCTGGACGGACACAGCCACGACACGGACCAGGTCGTGATGAAAAACAAGGAAGGGAAAGAGGTGGTCCGGTCGGCAGTCGGGACCAAGCTCAGCTGCATCGGATACAGTCATATCTCTTCGGACGGCAGGATCCTGGAGACTGATGCCTGGACCTGGTTTAACAAAATACCCGCTCCGGAGCTTTTCGGCATTGAAAACACAGTCAGGGACAAGGTCAGAGAAGTAATGAAAGAGGTGGAAGACCTTCTGGGAACGGTGATCGGATCCACGAATGTGGAACTGATGCTGGACGATCCGGTGGCAAAGACTCCCCAGGGAGGCCCGATCAGAGTCATCAAGCGTCAGGAGACCAATCTGGGTGACCTCTGCACGGATGCTGTCCGGGATATAACCGGGTCGGACATCGCTCTGCTCAATGCAGGAGGAATGCGCGCTCCGATCAAAAAAGGGGACATATCCATGAAAAATGTCCTCGAAGTTTTCCCTTTTGCCAACTCTGTGTGTGTCGTGGAACTGAAGGGACAACAGATCCTGGATGCCCTGGAGTGGGGCTGCCATGGGTTTCCGTCAGCATTCGGGGGCTTCTTACAGGTCTCCGGCCTGTCCTTTGAGATCCATTCCTATATCGACAGTCCCTGCAAGTCCGATGAAAAACAACTGATGACCGGCATTGAAGGGGAGAGAAGGGTCAGAAATGTCATGGTCGGAGACGAGCCCCTCGATCCGGAGAAGACCTACACCGTAAGCGGCACCCAGTTTGTTCTGATGGATCAGGGAGACGGGAACACAGCCTTTGAGGGAGCCAGGGTCCTCAACGAAAGCGTAAACATAGATGCCGCCATTCTCATACAGTACATATCCGAAAACCTGAAAGGCGTTGTTGGTGAGCCCTATGCCGATCCCTACGGCGACGACCGCATCGTCTTTGTGGAAAAGGCCCCGGAATGAGAAATACACACTGAGGCGGATTTGACAAATGCAAAAAACCGTGCCATAATAGTCAGGATTTTTTGGGCTGTGAACATACGTGAGTACGGGAGAAACAGTGCGACAGAGAAGGAGCGCCGCTGGCTGGAAGCGCTCCGCACATGACTTGCCGGAAGTTTCAGTATGGGAGCTCTCCCGCGAAAAGCCTGAACAGACAGGGCGCTAAGCGGGATGACTGTGCGTCAAAAAAACAGTGCACAAAAAGAGTGCAGGGCATACCGGAAAAGGCATGCTCTGAATAAGGGTGGTACCGCGATCATTCATCGTCCCTTGCAGGAATTATTCTGCAAGGGACGATTTTGCGTGTAACAATGAGCCATGCGCGGACAGTCTGTCATGCAGCCGATGAGAGCGGAGCTCTCAATCGGCTGCATGACAGACTGGACGCATACGGCGAATGCCGCGACAGCG
>CAMNFJ010000172.1:0-5070 GCA_946536955.1 uncultured Lachnospiraceae bacterium | reverse complement strand
GCAAAAAAATAAGCCAGGACTGGCTTTCAGCGTTTTGGGGTGTCAAACTTCCGAGCCCCGCTCCGCCGCCGGCGGAGCGGGGCAGTTGTGGTTCATGCCCGCGCGGGGGCGGGGCCGCAGCCTCCCGGCCTTGCCAAAAACCAAAAAACGATTTGCGGCGGCAGCTGTTTTTGTGGCAGAGGCTTGAAAAGAAAGTTATAATGAATAAAATGGTGAGAAAGTCAGCTGTCAGCGGGGCTTCCCCGCATGGCCTGATCACAGACAGAAATGTAAAAACGGACAGGAGACCAGAGACTGCTTATGGCAAATCAGAATAAAGACCAGAATAATGGAAATACACATGTGACCGAATACTGTGTCATGTGCAGGAGACCGGACACCTCGGCGGGAAAGATGATCCACCTGCCGGGGAATCTTTGCGTTTGCCCCGACTGCATGCAGAAGATGATGGACTTTGCCGGAAAGCTGGACCTGTCCAATCTCCAGGGCAGTCCCCTGATGAACCAGGACCTGATGAATCTCTTCCGCGGACAGGTCCCCTTCCCGGGGCAGACCGGGAATGAGCGCGGCGCCGCCGGCCGAAACAGCGGGACCGGAAAAGCGGGCGGAGGAGACCTGACTCCGGAGGAGAGCGTGGAAGGCGGCTCCGGGGACACCGCGGCGGCCTCCGCGGCCGGACAGGAGGCTGAGGACCGGACGGACGCGGAAGTGGATGCGGCCGGCGCAGACGAGAACCCGGTCGAGATCGAGATCCGGGTCCCTGTGCGCGGGAGGGCCGATGCCGCCGCGCAGGAGGAGACGGACGAGGAGGAAGACGGGGAGACAGAAGACCGGCAGGGCGGCCGGCGCGGCCCCTCGATCAGCTTCCTGAACCTGGGAGACCTCTTCGGCAACGGAGGGGGCTTCGGCCAGGGCGGCCCCAAAGTCAAAAAGAAAAAGAAAAACGCCCGCAAGCCCGTTTTTTCCATCGACAACATCCCCGCTCCCCACAAGATCAAGGAGGAGCTCGACAAATATGTCATCGGCCAGGACCGGGCCAAGAAATTCATTTCCGTGGCGGCCTACAACCACTACAAGCGGGTCAGGACCGGGACCATGGACGAGATCGAGATCGAGAAATCCAACATCCTCCTGATCGGGCCGACCGGCTGCGGCAAGACCTACCTGGTCCGGACCCTGGCGGAGCTTCTCGATGTCCCGCTCGCCATCTCCGACGCCACCTCCCTCACAGAGGCCGGATATATAGGCGACGATATTGAGAGCGTCATCTCCAAGCTCCTGGCCGCGGCTGATAACGATGTGGAAAAGGCGGAGAAGGGGATCGTCTTCATCGACGAGATCGACAAGATCGCCAAAAAGCGCAACACCAGCTCCCGGGATGTCAGCGGCGAATCCGTCCAGCAGGGACTTTTAAAGCTTCTGGAGGGGGCGGAGGTCGAAGTCCCCGTCGGCGCCAGCAGCAAAAACGCCATGGTCCCCCTGGCCACCGTCAATACCCGCAATATCCTCTTTATCTGCGGCGGCGCCTTCCCCAACATGGAAAATATTGTCCGCGAACGTCTCAAAAAGCAGACCTCCATGGGCTTCGGGGCCGTCCTCAAGGACGCCTTTGACGAGGATAAAAATATCCTGGACAAGGTCACCAACGAGGACCTGCGCCGCTTTGGCATGATCCCCGAATTTATCGGCAGGCTCCCCATTCTCTGCACCCTGCAGGGCCTGGACATGGACATGCTTGTCCGGATCCTGCGCGAGCCCCGCAATGCCATCATCAAGCAGTACCAGAAGCTCCTTGCCCTGGATGAAGTGGACCTGGAGTTTGAGGACGACGCCCTGGAGGCCATTGCCCAGAAGGCCCTCGAGCGCGACACGGGCGCCCGCGCCCTGCGGTCGGTCATCGAGGAATTCATGATGGACATCATGTACGAGATCCCCAAGGATGACAACATCGGGACCGTCACCATCACCCGCGCCTTCGTGGAAGGCAAGGGTGGCCCCGTCATCGGGATCCGGACAGACACACCGTCCCGGCAGATCCCCCTGCTGGAGCCCGCCGCTGCCGCGGACTGACGCGGGAAAACCGGCGGACTTCCCCGGGATCTGTACAGGCAGCCCATGGGACCGGATAGACGAAAGCCCCGGCATTTAACTGATACATTGATGTAACTTATACCGGACGGAGCCACGAAGGAGCACATTCTATGAAAAAGAACCATCAAGAACACAGGTCTGCTCCCGGAACAGGCCGCAGAATGCTGATCTCCGCGCTGGGAGCGCTGACAGCCTTTCTGATCTTTGCGACAGGCCTCGGCGCTGTCTGCGCGCAGGCGGGCACGGCCAAAACCGCGACCAGGGTCATCAAGGCGGAGAGCGAGGAGGACTTTGCCGGAGAGACGGCAAAGCTGGTAAAACAGTACCGCAGCATGACGACCGTGACCAACGGGGAGACCACGCCCTATTCCTCCGGCCGTCTGATCGTGCGCTCAAAGAGCGGCAGTAAGGTCAATCTCAGCTCCTACGGGGCAAAGACGGTCATAGAGAGCGGATTCGGCGTCAGCATCGTGCAGTTCGCCTCCGGAAGCGCCGCGAAAAAGGCGGCCTCCTCCATAAAAGCCCTGCCCGCGGTCTCCTATGTGGAGGCGGATGACACCGCCATCAATGTCGGAGATACAAAGATCAGCCAGATCAGCTTTGAGGGCAATCCCGGAGACGACGAGTCCGGAGAGGCCGGGACCGGGGCGACGGGGACCGACGGATTTTCCTTTATGGAGACACCACCGGACTTCGGTGATACCGGATCCACGGCGACCGGCTATGAGAGGGACACAAAGGGCAGGGATACGACCTACGACACCTCCATCAAAGCCGGTGTCTCCGCGGCCTCTGCCAAGGCCATGTCCTGGGGAGCCTCCTACATGCAGGCCGACAGGTATGCCGCCTATATCAAGACCTATATCAACAGGTCCATCAAGGTCGCCGTCATCGACAGCGGCGTCACCCCCCATGAAAGGCTCAACGGCCGCCTGGCCACCGGGATGGACTTTATCGACAACGACAGGAACGCCGCGGACAGAAACGGCCACGGCACCCATGTCGCGGGCACGATCGTCGACTGCACGCCCGGGATCAAGGTCTATATCCTGCCCGTCCGGACCATGGACGCCTCGGGCATGGGCAACCCCTCCGTGGTCGGCAACGGCATCCGCTATGCCGTCAACGCCGGGGCCAAGGTCATCAACCTCAGCCTGGGCGGCGATTCCCACTACAAATACCTGGAGGAATGCATCACCTACGCCCACAACAAGGGCGTCACGGTCGTAGTGGCGGCCGGCAATGAGAACGAGAATACCAGGTACATCTGCCCGGCCCACATGTCGACCCCCATTGTCGTCTCGGCCATCGATGAGTCCGGCAAGAGGGCCTATTTTTCCAACTACGGCTCCTCCGTCGACGTGGCGGCCCCCGGAGTCGATGTCATCAGCTGCTGGATGGGCGGCGGCTATGCCATAGCCAGCGGAACCTCCATGGCGGCCCCCCACATCTCGGCCGTGGCGGCCATGTACCGCCTGGCCCACCCGTCTCTGACTGCCGCGGCCGTCCAAAAGAAGGTCAGGACCTTTATCAAGGATCTGGGAACCAAGGGGACCGACCAGTATTACGGCAGAGGCGTTCCCCGGATGCTGGCTGAGATCACGCCCAGAAAGGTCGCCCTGAGCAGGACCACGGCCTCTGTTGAGATCAACAAAAAGATCACCCTCAAGGCCACGCTGACCCCTTCCTATGCCGGACAGAAAAAGCTCACCTGGTCCTCCAGCAACAGCAAGGTCGTTTCCGTCTCCGGCGGTAAGCTGACCGCCAAAAAGAAGGGGACCGCGACCATCACCGTCAAGACCTGCAACGGCAGGAAGGCCACCTGCAAGGTGACTGTGACCGGGATCAAGCCCACCTCCGTGTCCCTCAGCGCCACATCAAAGACCCTCAGGGTCGGCCAGACAACCAGGCTGACCGCCACAGTCCTGCCCAAAAACGCGGAGTCCAAAAAGGTCTCCTGGAAGACCAGCGCCCCTGCTGTTGCCACCGTTTACGGCGGCACGATCACCGCGAAAAAGGCCGGCACCGCCACGATCACTGCCATAACGGCCAACGGCAAAAAGAGGACCTGCAAGGTGACCGTGAAGGCCGCGGCTGTCTCGACGTCCGCAAAGCCGGGGACCGTCAAGGTGATCAGCCAGCCTGAAAAGACTTCTTCAGCCTCTTCCGCAGCAGCCGCCGCTTCACAGAAAGCTTCCGCGGCCCTGCCGGAGACCCCGGCGGTATCGCCGGAAGGCTTCGAGGAGCCCCTCAAGGCCGCCGCGACAGAGCCGGAAACAGCAGCAGAGGCAGCGGACGCAGCAGCGTCTGAAGCCTCAGCAGAGCCCGGGGCTTCCGCAGAGGACAACGCGGCGGACACCCCCGCGGAGGAGGAGCCCGCAGCGGAATCCCAAACAGGCGGGACCGTCTTTTTGACGGAGGAGGCTGAAGCGGGACCCGATGCCGGAGAGACCATATTCCCGGCGGAGGAGGCTGAGGCGGGAGCCGCCGCAGCGGATCCCGGCCCGGACGAGACCGCTTATTCAACCGGCGAATCAGCAGAAACCCCCGCAGAAGACTTTTACGCCCGGGAGGCGGAGACACCTCCTTCGGATCAGGAAACTTTCTTTATCGAACCGGAAACAGACGAAGGAAATAATCAGGCGGAACCGGCCCTCCTGGAAACCCCGCAGGAATTTCCCGGGGACCAGACCGGCCAGGAGGCCGGGTGGGACCTTCCCGCCGGGGAGCTCCTTCCCGACGACCAGGCAGATCCTGCCTTCCAGGACCCGAACAGCCTGACTCCGGGCGGACTCTTCCCGGCAGAGACGGATGCCGCGGACCCTGCGGGGCCCCTCTTTTCCGACCAGGACCAGACGCAGCAGCCGGAGCCCCTCCTTCCAGGACAGAACCAGACACAATCCCCGGATAATCTCTTCCAGGAACAAATTCAGACCGATTCTTCAGACACTCTCTTCCAGGAACAAATCCAGACTGATC
>CAMNFJ010000171.1:0-5175 GCA_946536955.1 uncultured Lachnospiraceae bacterium | reverse complement strand
CTGGAGGAAAAAAACGAGGGAAAGATCTGCTGATTCCAGGAGACAAAGGGGACTTAGTCAAACTGTTACCTCCCCAATGACCCGCGCACCGTCCTTCATACCATGAAAAAGAGCCCTTCGCTGCTGACGGCGAGGGCTCTTTTTGATATCCTGTATTATTATCGCAATAGCTGCAGTCCCGGTTTATTCTTCATCGAACAATACCCGTGACTTCAGTCATGGGATACACGCGCAAAAGAGAAACCCACTTCAACGCGGGTACAATCCCGCGATAAAGAATCACTCTCCGCAGCAAACCAAAGGTTTGCCGGATGCCCCCGCAGTCTTAAATCACAGCATTGACCGCGATCCCGGTCAGCAGCGCGAAGACCATGACAAAAATGATGTAGAGGGCAAACCGCCTCCAGCCCATGGCGATCTTGAGGGCACCAAGGTTGGTGATCTTGGTCGCCGGCCCCGTGATCATAAAGGCGGCCGCGCTGCCCAGGCTCATCCCGCTCCAGAGCCACTCCTGCAAAAGGGGGATGGTGCCGCCTCCGCAGGCATAGAGGGGGACACCGACCGTGGCGGCCATCAGGATCCCCCAGGCCTCGTTTCCGCCAAAGACATTCACCATCAGGTCCTGCGGGACATAGCGCTGAAAGAGGGCAGACAAAAGGATGCCGGCCAGAAAATAGGGGCCCGTCGCCTTTAGATTTCTCCCGAAGTTGAGAATGTAGCGGATCAGGAGGTTGGGATGGGTATCATGACTCTCCCGCTCCTGAAAACCTGTAAAATCAAAAAACTCCCCGTCCCTGTAAAAGAAAAAGATGAGCAGGCCGGCGGCGCAGCCGCAGACAAAGCAGCTGATGATGCGGACCGCCAGGGCCTTCCTTCCAAGTGCCGCGCTGTAGATGATGAGCTGGGGATTGAGCAGGATCGACGCCATCATAAAGGCCGCCAGCCAGTCCTCCCGCATGCGCTGCCTGCGGAAGGAGGCCGCGATGGGGATGGTCCCGTACATGCATAAGGGGGAGACAATGCCCAGAAGGCAGGCCGGGATGATCCCGAACAGGCCCAGCCTCTTTCCCTGCATGCGGGCGAAGGTCCCGTGGATCCGATCTTTAGCGAAGACGGAGAACAAAGACCCGATGGCCATGCCCAGGATCCAGTAGGAAAAGATCTGGCGCAGCTGCAGCTCAAAGTAGTACCAGATGTAGACCAGTTCGCGGTGCAGGATCCGGCCAGGATCAAGGGCAGTCACAGGAACCTGCGCAGGGAGAACCTGCGCCAGGACCATAGAATGGTTTATAAAGCCTTCCATAACTTTCATCTAACTGACGAATCTCTCAAATTACTCTCTCACATTACTTATCTATATTGACCAGCTGATAGGTACGGCTCCCCAGGCCGATCTCCTCGCCGTGCTCCAGGGCATGGATGCCGTGGCGGGATTCCATGCGCTCCACCAGGGAGGCGCTGTCCGGTGCCTCATAGACCATGTCCACACAGGCCTGATCCACCGCGACCGGATCAAAGCCCGCAGCGATCCCGATGTCATGCATATCGGGCTCTGCAGGATTGCCGTCGCAGTCGCAGTCCACAGACAGCCTGTTCATGACATTGATGTAGATGATGTGGTCTGCCCCGACATGGTCGCGCACTGCGCTGACCATCTCCGGCAGGGCCTCCAGCCAGGCGTCCTGGTCGTCATACCAGATGCTGCCGCTGGTCTTTGTGCCCGCCGTGTGGACCAGGACCTTGCCGGACGGGGAGGACATACCGATCGCGACGTTCTTGATGGCGCCGCCAAAGCCCGCCATGGCATGGCCCTTGAAATGGGACAGGATCACCCAGTCCGTATAGTTTTCAGCATGACTGCCGAGGATGGCCCTGTCCAGTCTGGTCCCGCCGGTCACGGGCCATTCCACCTCGCCCTCTTCGTCCAGGAGGTCGAAGTCCGCGATGGCCGTAAAGCCGTGGTCCTCGGCGACCTGTTTATGCATGGCAGCAGATCCGCGGGAGCCCCCGTAGGCCGTATTGCACTCGACGATGGTCCCATCCACCTTTTTCACCAGGTCTTTGATCAGCTCCGGGCGCAGATAGTTGCTGGCCGGCGGCTCGCCGGTGGAGATCTTCACGGCCGTCTTTCCGGACGGCGTCCAGCCCAGCCGGTCATAGATGCGGACCAGGCCCTCCGCGGAGATATCAGATGTGAAATACACGACCGGATCGCCGTCGGATGCCGCTGCGGATGTCGGAGCTGCCGCAGTTGAAGTCTCCGCGGATGCTGTTGCGGAATTCTGCGTGGAAGCATCCACGGATTCCTGAACCAGAGTATCTGTTTCCGCCTCTTCTGCCTGCGCATCACTGCCATTTCCTTCAGAGACCGAATCCCCGGCCCTATCCGCGGCCTCGGGCTCTACAGCTCCCGGTTCCTGCGTTTCCTCTGTGACTGCCTCCTGCGCTTTCCCGGCGGCATCTCCTGCAGAGGCATTTGCCCCGCAGGCCGTCAGGCTGAACAGCAGGACAAAGCCCAGTATCATGGCCCCTATTGCTTTGGTCTTTTTCATCCAGGTATCCTCCTCTATCCGATCATTCCTTCGTTCTTGTTTCTCTTATCCTATGCCCCCTATAACCCGACGCCAGTCTGCCCCGGTCATAGCTTTCTTCTCTGCCAAAACTGCTGGCTTTTCCCTGCCGGAGCTGTTGGCTTTTCTCCGCCGGAACTGCTGACTTTTTTATCTATTGCTGCTCCCGATTCCGTTCTGTTCCAGCCAGGCAGTTATATTCTGCGGCAGGTCGGACCCGCCGGAATAGTGGACCGAGAGGCCCTCTCCCAGGGCGGCGTCCGGGGCCAGCTTGGCGATGGCCGTCAGGCTCTGGCCGAAGCGCCCGCCCCCGTGGGAGCAGAAGGGCAGGATGGTCTTGCCCGCAAAAACGTACTCCTCCAGGAAGGATGCGATCGGCATGGGGATCGATGCCCACCAGTTGGGATAGCCCAGCAGGATGACATCGTAGTCCTCCATCTTGTCCACATGGCCGGAAAGCGCCGGCCTGGCCTGCTTGTGCTGGTCCTCCTGGGCCTCCATCAGGACCGTGTTGTAGTCAGTCGAATAGGGCTTTTCCGGTGTGATCTCAAAGAGGTCTGCCCCGGTCTGCCTCTGGATCTCCTGCGCGATCCCTCTGGTATTTCCGCTCCAGGAGAAGAAGGCGATCAGGACCTTTCCGCTCTTTTCCTTCTGCAGAGAGGAGGCGTCCGCTCCCGCCGCCTCCACGATCCCCCCGGCTGCGGGGCCGGCGTTGCGCACCAGGCGGATCCCCAGGTTGTAGGACTTCATGTCCGCCTGTCCGGCCGCCCGGTAGGCACTTCGCATATTCTTGGCGAAGTCATTCCACCCACCTCCCCGGTAGACATGCCTGGTCCCGGTTTCCGGGCCCGCCGGATCCTCAGCTGCTTTAGAGTCATAGGCGCCGTAGTAATCCCAGCACCACTCATTCACATTTCCGTGGCAGTCATAAAGGCCCCAGGTATTGGGGGCAAAGCTGCCGACAGCCACCGTGGTCTGCCTGTATTCCCCGGGCCTCGCCTCCAGATCCGAATCGTCAAAGTAGTTCTCCTCGATCTCGTAGGGGTAGTGGCCGTAGAAATTGGCCTCCTCCGCGCTCAGAGACTTCTCAGTATTAAAGGGAGTCGTGGTCCCGGCCCGGCAGGCGTATTCCCACTCCGCCTCGGTCGGCAGACGGTAGCCGTCCGCGCTCCGGTCCCAGGTCACCCTGTCCCCGCTGACCGTATAGACAGGCGTGAGGCCCGCGTCCGCGCTCTTTGCGTTGGCATAGGCCACTGCCTCCAGCCAGGAGACATTCTCGACAGGGAGGTCCTCCCCCTCAAAGGTCGACGGCTTCTCTCCCGTCACCCTCTCATATTCCTTCTGGGTCGTCTCGCAGGGATCCACATAAAAGGAGGCAACCCTGACCTCATGCTGCGTCTCATCCTCGATCCGCCAGTTTTCCGACTCCGGGCTTCCCATCATAAAGGTCCCGCCCTCGATCAGGACAAAACCGTCCTCAACCTGTACAGCCTTATTCTGATCTGAACTCTTTGAGGAATCCAGCTCTTCTTCCTTCCTTCTTTTCGTGCCACCCGCGGCAGCTGCCTCTTCACTGCCGGCTTTTGCATTTTCGTGACTAGCCAAATTTTCGTCAGACTTCGCATTTTCGTCAGGCTTCACATTTCCTTCGGCTGATGAATCTCTCTCACCCTGTGCCGCTCCACTGGCCTGCGCATCCGCACCGCTCTCCGGCTGGCCGGAAAATCCCGCGCTTCCAAAAGACTGTGCGTCCCGGCCTGAAAAAGCCATATGGAGAATGAGCCCCAGCAAGACTGCCGCCATCAGATATATGACCGGAACCAGGGGACTGGCGGCCTGCAGATCCTTTCTCTGTGCTGTCTGCATGACTTTTCTCTGCGACAAGCTTCTGCAGAACAGGGCCGCCTGCGCTCCCGCAAAGGCCCAGAAGAGCAGCATGAGGATATTTCCTCCCAGAACCCGCCAGGCCGCCTTTTCATAATCCAGGAAGGCGAAGACCGACCGGAAAAAGAGATAATCCGGCATCCGGTTCCGCAAAAAGAGATAGAGGCCGATGCCCGCTGCAAAGGTAAGGGCAATGCCGGCCGCGGTCTTCGCCCGACTGGAGAGCTTCATGCCCGCGATCATCACAGGGACATGCATGCCCAGATGCAGCCCCATGAGGACAAAAGCCCAGTGGGACATGGACAGGTGCATGGTCCTGGCAAAGGACACCGGCAGCATCCCGTAGAGAAAAGGAACCGCATGCCCGCTCATAGCCATGCCGCAGATGGCTGTCAGCGCGAAGGCCGCGAGCAGCAGGACATTCAGAATGGTCGTCAGAGCCCGGTAAGGGGTATATTTTCCCTTGAAGACTGCCCCGTACCATCTCCGGTTCAGGACCTGATGGATGATCACCAGCAGGGTCATGGCCATGCCGATCCACTCGTGGGCCGTCTCCCCGGTCACCTGGTAGGCCATGAGAAATAAAAGCAGGACGGTCATCCCCACATCTACGATCCGTCTGATCTTATTTTTCGAATCATGCATCCAAGACATCCTCCTTGTTCCAACGTTATGGAATATATTAATATCGTTAATATTTATTCAAATATTTTAATATAAT
>CAMNFJ010000170.1:0-5281 GCA_946536955.1 uncultured Lachnospiraceae bacterium | reverse complement strand
GTGCGCCAAGAAGACCGAGTTCGAGCGCACCCAGCTGGTCAAGGACAAGACCGGCCTGAAGATCGAGGGACTTGAGGCGGTCAACCCCGTCAACGGCAAGAAGATCCCGATCTTTATCGCCGACTATGTCATGATGGGCTACGGCACCGGTGCCATCATGGCAGTACCCGCCCACGACCAGAGAGACTGGGAGTTCGCGACCAAGTTCAACATTCCGATCATCGAGGTCATCAAGGGCGGAGACATCTCCAAAGAGGCCTACACAGGCGACGGCGAGATGGTCAATTCCGGCCTCCTCAACGGCCTGACCAATAAAAAGGATTCCATCGCCAGGATGCTGGAGGAGCTCGCGGCAAAGGGAATCGGCCACGCCGGCGTCCAGTTCAAGATGAAGGACTGGGCCTTCAACCGTCAGCGCTACTGGGGCGAGCCCATCCCGCTCATCCACTGCCCCAAGTGCGGTGTGGTCGGCGTCCCCTACGAGGAACTGCCCCTGCGCCTGCCCGATGTCAAGGACTTCGAGCCCGGTGAGGACGGTCAGTCCCCTCTGGCCAAGATCGACTCCTTCGTCAACTGCACCTGCCCCAGGTGCGGAGGCGCCGCGAAGCGGGAGACCGACACCATGCCCCAGTGGGCAGGTTCCTCCTGGTATTTCCTGCGCTACTGCGATGCCCACAATGACAAGGCCTTCGCGGACCGCAAAAAGATCGACTACTGGATGCCTGTCGACTGGTACAACGGCGGCATGGAGCACGTGACCAGGCACCTGATCTACTCCAGGTTCTGGCACCACTTCCTCTATGACATCGGCGAGGTCAACACCTCCGAGCCCTACATGAAGCGGTCTGCCCAGGGCCTGATCCTGGGACCTGACGGCGACAAGATGAGTAAGTCCAAGGGCAATGTCGTCGACCCGCTCGACATCGTCGAGCAGTACGGCGCCGACACCCTCCGCGTCTATGTCCTCTTTATGGGCGACTACTCGAGCGCCGCTCCCTGGAGCGACAGCTCGGTCAAGGGCTGCCGGAGATTCCTGGAGCGTGTCGCCGGCCTCACCGAGATCCTGACCGACGGCGCATCCCCGGCCTCCCTCGAGACCGCCATGCACAAGACCATCAAGAAGGTCTCCGAGGATATTGAGGCCCAGAAGTTCAACACGGCCATCGCTGCCCTCATGACCCTGCTCAACGACATTTACAAGGCCGGCAGCATCAGCAGAGAGGACCTGATCACCTTCCTCAAGCTCCTGTCTCCCTTCGCTCCCCACATCACTGAGGAGATCTACGAGACCGTGGGCGGAGAAGGCTTCCTGACCGTCTCCGAGTGGCCAGCCTTTGACCCCGCCAAGACCATCGACGACATGATCGAGGTCGGCGTCCAGGTCAACGGCAAGGTCCGCGCGGCCGTCCAGATCGCCCGCGATGCGGACAAGGATACAGCTCTCGCGACCGCCAAGGCCAATGAAAGAGTGGCCTCCTTCCTCGAAGGCAAAAAGCTGGTCAAGGAGATTTACGTGCCCGGCAAGATCATCAACTTTGTTGTGAAATAAGAAAATCCCGTGAGCCGGGGGACATTCCGTCCCCCGGCTCATTTGCGCCCGTCCGTCTACAATTCCCTTGACTTTATTGTATCTGCTGTATACAATAATACAGCAGTATATTTTTTTGAAATTGAACAATTGATTTCACCAGACTTGTCTGAAAGCTGTCTCGTTACAGTTCACGCCCTGTCGAGGGCGTGAACATGTAACGTTGCGCGCGATGATTCCAATACTTTTCACGTACATCGCGCGCCGCTGAACTCGGGTTTTTCGCAAGAACAATGCTTCGCATTGCTGCGAAAAACTCCTCGGGGTTCGTGGGCGTCTGAACTGTAATGCTGCCTCCACTAAAAGTGGAGCAGGGATCTGAGGGAGTATGATTAAAATGGATGAATTTGACTTGAAGCGTCAGGTGACAGATAAATATTCGCTCAGGGGCCGGGTCTTTTCCAAGATCCGGGAGGATATCCTGAGCGGCCGCTACAAGGAGCAGGAGGAGCTCAAGGAGATCAAGATCGGCAAGGAGCTGGGGGTTTCCCGCACGCCGGTGCGCGAGGCCCTGCGGCAGCTGGAGCTGGAGGGGCTCGTCCAGATCATTCCCAACCGGGGGGCCTTCGTCACAGGGATCCATGCCAAGGATGTCAAGGACATCTATATGATACGGGCCAGGCTCGAAGCTCTCTGCGCCAGGTGGGCGACGGAGAACATCACCAAGGAGCAGATGGAGGCCATGGAGGAGAATGTCTATCTGGCGGAGTACCATGCCGGCAAGGGGCACCTGGACCAGATCGCGGAGCTGGACAGCCAGTTCCACCACATCCTCTACAGCGCCTGCCATTCCAAGATGCTGGAGCACCTGCTGATCGACTATCACCAGTATGTCCTGCGTGTGCGGAAAAAGACCCTGTCCAATGTGAACCGGGGAACCGCCTCCAACAAGGAACACCGGGCGATCATGGAGGCGATCCGCGCCGGCAAGGCCGACCTGGCCGAGCGCCTGGCGGGTGAGCACATGCACAATGCCTACGAAAATATGGTAAAAAACGGTCTGTATGAGATCTATTCCGACGAAGAGTGAAAAAAACGCTCGATAGCGTTTTTTTCACTCCGGTGCCTGTGCCGCGGGCCCAGGCACCTGTGATCGCGTCGGAGAAACCCGTCCCGGGCTTTCTCCTCGCGCTGCCGCTCTGGCGAGCGGCATGGTCGGAAAGAGTGACCGTTTCGGGAATTTCCTCAGAACTATGGAAGGAGAGTAACGCGATGCAGAAAATAGCCATGACCACCCCTCTTGTCGAGATGGACGGAGATGAGATGACCCGGATCATCTGGCAGATGATCAAAGACGACCTGCTTCTGCCCTTTATCGAGCTGAAGACGGAATATTATGATCTGGGACTGAAAAAGAGAGATGAGACCAGCGACCGGATCACGATCGAGGCTGCCGAAGCGACAAAGAGGCTGGGCGTAGCTGTCAAATGCGCTACGATCACTCCCAATGCCGCCCGCGTCGAGGAGTACGGGCTCCACGATATGTACAAGAGCCCCAACGGGACCATCCGCGCTGCCCTGGACGGCACGGTCTTCCGCGCCCCCATCCTGTGCGGCGGGATCGAACCCTATGTCCGGACCTGGAAAAAGCCGATCGTCCTCGCCCGTCACGCCTACGGGGATATTTACAAGAATGTGGAGCACCGCGTCGAGGGACCCGGCAGGGCCGAGCTGGTCTTTACGGATGAGAGCGGGAAGGAGACCCGCAGGACCATCCATGAGTTCAAGGGCCCCGGCATCATCCAGGGCGTCCACAACACAGACGCCTCGATCGAGGGCTTTGCCCGCGCCTGCTTTGCCTATGCCCTTGACCAGAAGATAGACCTCTGGTTCTCCACCAAGGACACGATCTCCAAGACCTATGACACCCGCTTCAAGGAGGTCTTCCAGGAGCTCTACGACAAGGAGTACAAGGATGCCTTCGAGAAGGCGGGGATCGAGTATTTCTATACCCTGATCGACGACGCGGTCGCCCGCGTGATCCGGTCGGAGGGCGGCTTCCTCTGGGCCCTCAAAAACTATGACGGCGATGTCATGAGCGACATGATGGCCACCAGCTTCGGATCCCTGGCCATGATGACCTCTGTCCTGGTCAGCCCCACCGGGATCTATGAGTTCGAGGCGGCCCACGGGACTGTCCAGCGCCACTATTACAAGCACCTCAAGGGTGAGAAGACCTCCACGAACTCGGTCGCGACCATCTTTGCCTGGTCCGGCGCCCTCCGCAAGAGGGGTGAGCTCGACGGCCTGCCGGAGCTCGTGCGCTTCGCGGACCTGCTCGAGGAGGCGACCCTGGAGACCATCGAGAGCGGCAAGATGACCGGCGACCTGGCCGTCATCACGACCCTGAAGAATGTAGAAAAGCTGGGGACCGAGGAATTCATCCTGGCCATCCGCGACCGCCTGGCAGGAAAGCTCGGCGCCTGACTCTGCCAAAGTCCGGGGCCCGACCGGTGCAGCCGGAGACTTGCCCGGCGAAATCCCGGGACCTGCCCCTGCGAAAGCCCGGCACCTGACGGAGAAAGCCCGGCGTCCAGGCCCTGCGAAAGCCCGGCACCTGACGGAGAAAGCTCGGCGTCCAGGCCCTGCGAAAAGGGCCGCAGGACAGCATTTTTGAATGAGCTTTTAAAATGAAAAAAGAAAGCATGCAGCCTTCGCCGGCTGACATGCTTTCTTTTTATCCGGTACAATTTTTTATTGATAGGAGTGCCATCCCCCGGCCTGCCGGCTCGCGGCCCGGTATCGGGCGGTCAGCCTTCTTCGGCTGCCTGCTCGCTCAGAAACTCCCATTTTTCGTAGAGGTCCTGGAGTTTTTCGTCGATCTTCTGGCGCTTATCCGTCAGCTCCCGCAGGCGGGCGGAATTGGTGCTGTTCTCGGGAAGGGAGATCTCATCGTCCAGCAGGGCGCCCTCCTCCTCGAGCCGGCTGATCTCGGCCTCGCATTTGCGCAGGTCGTTTTCCAGTTTCCGCCGGCGGGCCTGCTCCTCCTTGCGCTTTTTCCAGTCGTCGACCCCGCCTGTCTGGTCGGCCGCGGGCGCGTCCGCGGAGGCGGAAGGGCCTGCCTGGGCGGAGGAGCCGTAGGAGGATTCCGCGGTCTCTGTCTCGAGCCCGGCCGCGGCCGCCTCGAGCTGGCGGATCCTGTCCAGATAGAGGTCGTAGTTGCCCATATATTTTTCCGGAGCCGTCTCGGCGTTGTTGCCGTGATAGCTCTGCAGCTGACCGTGGGCCAGTTCGATGATCCTGCTGGCGGTCCGGTTGATGAAATACCGGTCGTGGGAGACAAAGAGGACCGTCCCGTCATAGGAGTTGAGGGCATTTTCCAGCACCTCGCGGGAGACGATGTCCAGGTGGTTGGTCGGCTCATCGAGGATGAGGAAGTTGGCCTCCGAGAGCATGAGCTTGGCCAGGGAGACCCGGCCCTTTTCTCCTCCGGACAGCTCGCCGATCAGCTTGAAGACGTCCTCCCCGGTAAAGAGGAAGGAGGCCAGGAGGTTTCTCACCTCCGTATTGGTCATGGTGGGGAAGGCATAGGCAATCTCTTCAAAGACCGTGTTGCGGTCGTCCAGGACATGCTGCTCCTGATCGTAGTAGCCGATATGGACATTGGTCCCCAGGCGGATGTGGCCGGCGTCCTGGCTCAGCAGGCCGTTGAGGATCTTGAGGATGGTGGTCTTGCCGGTCCCGTTGTCCCCG
>CAMNFJ010000169.1:0-5286 GCA_946536955.1 uncultured Lachnospiraceae bacterium | reverse complement strand
GGCGTACTTCAGAACGTATACCGGCACCGTGCAGCGTACAGACCGGGAATCACGCAAAAACTGGACAAAAGCACACAGAACCGATTTATCTCTGTGTCTGTCTGAAATTACAAGTCTTTTCAACGGTTCTATATGATCAGCCCTCTGAAAAAGGCATATACGGATTAACAGCAACATTTTTAACCGGTATGACTAAGGATGGAGGTTTTTTTTGCGTTGGCAAAGAGTTGAAGATTTACGAATTGATCACGACCTCACACAGCAGGAGGTCGCGGACATTCTTATGTGTAAGAGAGAAGTGTACAGAAGATATGAAAAAGGTATCCGAGAGCTTCCTCTTTCCTACGCGATCCTTCTTGCAGATTACTATAATGTTTCCCTGGACTATATCGTAGGCAGGACTTCACGGAAGAAGCCTTATCCCCGGTGATCACATGACGCCG
Source organism: uncultured Lachnospiraceae bacterium (assembly GCA_946536955.1). Taxonomy (GTDB): domain Bacteria; phylum Bacillota; class Clostridia; order Lachnospirales; family Lachnospiraceae; genus CAG-791. Next base: position 4,843 of record CAMNFJ010000169.1, on the reverse strand, counting down.
TCCTGTCTGGCCCTGATATTCCCGCAAAGTTGATCCCGCCGGCCTGAGCCGGATTGTTATCGTATATCTCTATGCCACCATATGGTAGCATTTTTATTTCCGGTCAGCACCCGCATGGCACTTTTCCCTTTCCTTTTTCCTCTTCTCATGTCCGAGTGTTTTTTTCACCAGTTCCATCCGTTCCTGTGCGCCGGATCAGCACAAACATCCGGAGTGAAAAAAACGCTATCGGGCGTTTTTTTCGCTCTTTCCGACCATGCCGCTCGTCAGAGCGGCACTGCGAGGAGAAATTCGCGGAGGCGATTTCTCCGACGCGATCACAGGTGCCTGGGCCCGCGGCACAGGCACCGGAGTGAAAAAAACGCTATCGAGCGTTTTTTTCGCTCTTTACATGGTACAATAAGCACAGACAATATTTACCGTAAAAACACGGAGTGATATTCCATGAGCAGAATCCAAGAACCTAAAAAGAAAAAGAAATTGTCCCGCAGAAAACGTTCGGCCGGGCTTTTCCTTGCGTCGACCTGTTTTGCCGGGGCTTTTCTCGCACTCTGTATCACAGTGAGCAGTCTGGCGGGGTGCAGTATCACTTCCCTGCTTCCCGGGGCTTCCTCCGGGTCTCCCGCTCATGTTCAGGAGGGGACAGACGCTCCCGCTCCCGACAGTGACAAGGAAGGCGGCCCCGGCTCTGCTGCAGGATCCGGCAGCAGCGGCATGGCGTCTGATGGAAGCGGCGGCAGTCAGGCGGGTTCAGACGCTGCCGGTAATACCGCTGGAAACACCTCTGAAACCACCTCTGGAAACACTGTTGCAAACAGCGGAGAAGATGCGTCGGTTCCGGGAGAAGCCGCCTTTACCCTCCCCTATGAGGAATCCGATCCGGCCCAGTCGGCCAGCGCCCACGCCTGGGTCTGCTCGGACCTGATCGAGAACGCCCAGAAGCTGGGCGGCCTCTCCCTGACCGAGGATTTTCACGCCGCCGTCAACCGGGACTGGCTGTCCTCCAATACCATTCCCTCCGGATACATCACCTATGACTCCTTCGCGGAACGCCAGCTGCAGGTGGATGAGGAGCTGCGGGAGATCCTGGAGAGCAGCGTCAGCTTTTCCGACCCCTACATCGCCCACTGCCAAAAGCTGGTGCGGGACTACTATGAGATGTGGCTGGACTGGGATGCCAGGGACGCCGCCGGGGTGGAGCCCCTGCGGGAGGTAATCGCCCCCCTGCTGGAGGTCAGCAGCCTGGAGGAGATGACAGCCTATCTGTCCGATCCCAGGACGACCATCGAGGCTCTGCCCCTGGCCACCTGCTTTACGGCCGCCAATCCCAACCAGGCGGACCAGGTGGCTGTCTATATCGCTCCGCCCTCCCTCACCTTCCAGGACGCCATGTACTACAAACAGCTGGAGCCGGACAGCTGGCAGACCCAGCCCAGATATATGTATGCCGCCGGCTATATGCTGGAGAGGCTCGGGTTTTCCAACAGCGAGCGCGACCACATCCTGCAGGAGAGTTATGCCTTTGAGTGCGAGATGGCCGCCCACATGATGACGACCGAGGACCACAATTCCGAGGACTCCTCTGCCCGGACCAACAATCCCCGCACCCTCCAGGAGCTGACCCAGGAGCAGGGGGTCTTTCCCCTCACCGGCATGCTGGAGGGAGCCGGCATGGCCCACTCCGATGTCTTCATTCTGGAGGAGCCCGAATGGCTGGAGGGCATGCGGGGCCTCTACGATGAGGCCCATCTGGAGCGGATGAAGGACTATCTCCTGGTCCAGGATGTCCTGCAGTTCATGGAGCTGCTCGACCACGACTGCTACAACCAGATGATCAAGGTCCGCAACTATCTCTCCGGCTCCTCCGGCCAGGTGGACGACAAAAAGGCCGCCTGCGACGCCGTCAATTCCGTCCTTGAGATGGAACTGGGCGAGGTCTACGCCGAGACCTATATCACCGACCAGACCAGGACCGATGTCACGGCCCTGATCGGGGATATCATCGATTACTACCGCGGCATGCTGGAAAATGAGGACTTCCTCTCCGGCCCTACAAAAGCGGAGGCCGTCAAAAAGCTGGACAATCTCACGATCCGCGTCGCCAGCCCTCAGGAGAGGGTGGAGGATTTTACCCTGATGGACAACACCGCGGACCCTGCCCCCTACGGGGATGCCGGACAGGCCGGCATCTCAGGCTCCGGTGCCGGAAACGGACAGGCCGGGACTCCGGGCTCAGGCGCGGATAGCGGACAGGCCGGGTCCGCGGGCTCAGGCACGGAGAACGGACAGGCGGGCTCCGGAAGATCCGGACGGACGGGCCAGGGCAAGACAAAGACCCAGGTCGTAGATTTCCGCGGCCCGGAGGAGGGCGGAAGCCTGGTCGAAGCCAGGATCGCCATCTCCCGCAATACCACCCTCAAGCAGGCGGAAACGGTCAACCAGCCCGTCGACCGGACAGAGTGGATCGCCGCCCCCCAGGATGTCAACGCCTATTACTATCCCCTGGATAATTCCATTAATATCCCTGCCGGTATCCTGGGCGGCATCTTCTACAACGATCAGATGCCCCGCGAGGAGAAGCTGGGCCACATCGGAACCATGGTCGCCCACGAGATCTCCCACGCCTTTGACACCTCCGGCCGCCAGTATGACGAGACCGGAAATCTCCGCAACTGGTGGACCGAGGACGACTACCGCCGCTTCCACGAACGGGCCCAGAAGCTGGTCGACTACTACAACGGCTTCGAGCCCATCCAGGGCTTCCGGGTCCGGGGCGCCATGCTGGACACAGAGGCCATCGCCGACCTGGCCGGGGTCAAGTGCATGCTGCGCATAGCCGCGGACGAGGCGGACTTTGACTACGACCTCTTCTTCAGAACCATCGCATCCAACTGGCGGTGCCTGACCTCCCGGGAGACAGAGGCCTATTGCATCGAACAGGATTCCCATCCCCTGGCCTACCTGCGCACCAATGCGGTCGTCGTCCAGTTTGAGGAATTCCACAGGACCTACGGCACGAAGGAAGGCGACGGCATGTACCTGGCACCCCAATACCGCCTGGAGGTCTGGTGATAACAACAGTAATACTGCGGCGCTGAAGATTTCCAGATTGAAAACCTCAGCGCCGTGCTGCCATAACCACATTTTTAAAAGGAGGCTTCTATGTTTAAACAGATCACTTTACCCTATGCCTACGACGCTCTGGAGCCGGTCATCGACGCTCTGACCGTCGAGACGCACTTTGCAAAGCACCACGCGGCGTATACAAAAAATTTCAATGATGCCGCGGAGAAGGCCGGACTTACGGAAATGGACGCCGAAGCCCTCCTGGCCTCGCTGGACAAGGTCGAAGATCCCGCCCTGCGCAAGGCCCTGCGCAACAACGGCGGCGGCTTCTATAACCACAATCTCTATTTCTCCACCCTCTCCCCCTGCGCTGAGGCTGCCAAGGCTCCGACCGGAGCCCTCCTGGACAAGATCAATGCCAGCTTCGGCAGCGTCGAGGAGCTGAAGGCGCAGCTGTCCGCCGCCGCGGCCGGCCAGTTCGGCTCCGGCTGGTCCTGGCTGTCCGCCAACGCCGCCGGCGACCTCATGGTCTCCGCCAGCCCCAACCAGGACAACCCCATCAGTGAGGGCACAGGCTTCGTTCCCATCCTGGCCATCGACGTCTGGGAACACGCCTACTATCTCAAATACAAAAACCTGCGCCCGGACTACATCAAGGCCCTCTTTGACATCATCGACTGGAAGAAGGTCGAAGCCCTGTACGCCAAGGTCACAGGCTGCTGATACTGCTCCTGAACCCGGGCCCGGCAGGGCCTGAGGCAGAAGCGTAAATGAGTCAGCGGGGACACTCTCCCCGCTGACTCATTCATTTTCCCGGCTCTCCAGGTCAGTGGAAACGTTAGAGACGGACTCTCCCGGCTGACTCATGCGCTTCCTCCGGCTCCCCGGACCGCTTCCACAAATGCCTTCATTTTTGCCGGGTCCTTCCAGCCGTTCGTCTCCACGTTGCTGCTGACATCCACTGCGGTCGGCGAAAAACGGCATACAGCCCGGGCGGCATTCCCTGCTGACAGACCTCCGGCCAGGATCCAGGGGTGGCCGCCCGGAAACAGGGACTTGTCTTCCGGGCGGCGGTTCTCTCTCATAAAGTCCTCAAGCAGGTCCCAGTCAAAGACCTGCCCGGTTCCCGCTCCGCTGTCCAGAAGGACCCAGTCCGCGGCGGTAGAAGCCGCTGCCGACAGGTCCTCTCTGTCCGAGATCCGGAAGGCCCTGATCACCGGGAGGCCGCACAGGCCGGCTATCTGACGAATATCGGATTCGGACTCATTTCCATGGAGCTGGATCATATCGATGCAGCCGCTGTCCGCTGCCGCAAGGATCTCCGAAAGGGGCGCGTTGACAAACACGCCGACCGTCCGGATCCGGGGAAGGAGGTTTTTTCGCAATATGACCGCCTCCTCCAGGCGGATCGACCGCCCGAAGCCCGGCGTCAGAATAAAACCCGCCAGGTCCTGGCCCGCCCGGTTCGCAGCCTCAGCGTCCTGCGGCCTGCGCAGGCCGCAGATCTTGACCAGGGTCCGGCCCAAGGCCGCTCCCTGCGCTTTTCCGCATCTGTCTTTACTGTCTTTGTCCTCCACAATTCTGTTCTCCACGATCCTGTTCTCCACGATTTCTCTCATCTCTTTCGAAGCGGGCCCGGCCCGCTTTTATACGTTCTGCATATACCAATCCGCGCTGATCCATTCTGTATTTATCTGCGTTTAAGATCAAACTGAACGAATTTAATGATGTAAGGGTCAAAAGGTGGTCAAGTAAACCCCGACTCGTCAAGTTGCAC
>CAMNFJ010000168.1:0-5298 GCA_946536955.1 uncultured Lachnospiraceae bacterium | reverse complement strand
AGGCAGACGCAGGTCAGGACCGCCCCGATAAAGGCATAGGGCATCTGGGAAAAGGCGTGCTCCATGTTTTCGATCCGGGCCCCGGCGGAGGCCAGGACAGTGGCGTCGGAGTAGAAACAGGCGTGGCTGCCGAAGGCGCTGCCCGACAGGATGGCCGCCATGGTCAGAATCATGTTGGCCCCGACCGCGGCGCCCAGGGGGATGATAATGGGGATGACGATCGTGGAGATCCCCCAGGTGGAGCTGGTGGCAAAGGTCAGGATGGAGACAACGATAAAAATGATCAGGGGGTAGGTGGCCGGTGTCACATAGGGCCGGACCGTGTAGATCACATATTCGGGGAGCTGCATGGCATTGCAGCAGCGGGCGACCGTAAAGGCCCCGGCCAGGATGGCCAGGGTGGGCATCATCTCGCAGAAGCCGCTGATCAGGAGCTCGCTCCACTGGGTGAAGGTCATCCGCCTGCGCGGCACATAGAGGACCAGGCAGAGGACCAGGGTCAGGATCACCGCCGCCAGAATATCATCGGCGACGATGGTCGCCGCGATCAGAAAGCCGACCGGCAGGATGAAGTCCACGATCTGACCGTCCTCGACGCCCCTCTCCTCTTCATAATTGTAGCGCTGGCTGTCCTCGCTGTAGGTCCGGCCGGTCCTCCTCGTTCGTTCATAGGCCTTTTTCATGGGGCCGATCTTCGGAAGCCAGCCCATGGCGAAGAGAAAGACCATGAGCACGGTGATCGAGGCGTAAAAGATAAAGGGGATGGTCTGGATGTACATCTGCAGGCCCGAGGCGAAGCCCATGGCCTGAATGGCCTCCTCCTTCATAAAGAGGGAGATATAAAAGGCTGTCCAGGTCGAAAAGGGGAGCAGCACACAGATGGGGGTCCCGGTCGAATCCAGCAGGTAGGCCAGGGCCTCGCGCGGGACCTTCCTGCGGTCACAGATCTCCCGCATGCAGGTCCCGACCGTCAGCATGTTGAGATAGTCATCCACAAATATGATGACGCCCATGATAAAGGTCCCCAGCAGAGCGCTGCGCTGGGTCTTGCAGAATTTTTCCCCGATGCGGATAAAGCCCCCCGTCCCTTTCGACTCGCGCAGGAGGGCGATCAGACTCCCGAACAGGCCGCAGACCAGGATGACCCACTGGTTCTCCGGGTCCGACAGGGCCTCCATCATAAGGTCCAGCCAGGGCAGGAAAAATCTCCTGCCGTGCATGATGATACAGGCAATCACAGAACCTGCCAGCAGGGATTCAAAGGATTTTCTGGTCACTACCGCCATCGCAATGATAAAGACGATCGGGATCAGCGTCAGAGCCCCGTATTCCATAAAGCATTCCTCAACATCACAAAATAAGGGATTTTGTGATTATTTTCGTAAAAACTTGACATTCTTATTTAATAATAATAAATTAATGGGCGTAATTTCCCAACACTTTTTTACAATTTTTTACAGGAGGCGCAGAATATGCCCAGAAGAAAAAAAGATGAAACAGCAGTAGTCGAGAAGGCTCCGGTCAGGAGAGTCCGCAGGAAAAAAGTCGTTCCGAATTTCGTGATCCAGTCCGCAGCTGACCAGGGTGTCACCTACGACGCAGTCATCGAGAAGGTGAAGGCCGCCTTTGATGGCGAAGTCACTTCCATGGACATCTATGTCAAGGCCGAGGAAGGCAAGGCTTACTATGTTATCAACGGTGATGTTACCGGAGATGTTGATCTTTTCTGATCAGGCATTCTTTATATACTTCAACAGGAAACAGCGGAATGAACTTCGCAGATCGGAAGTTCGTCCCGCTGTTTTTGTTCTGTCACGCAGGGCATTGTTCAGCTTTGGGCTCAAGCCCCTGTTTTTCCCTCCCGCGTTTATTCCGCGCTCATTGTCCGCTGGTTCCCGGGCGGAAGATGTCCCTGGCAGCGCCCGATCGCCGCTTGCGCCCATGCGGGAGATGCACCTGGCAGCGCTCACTCGTCGCTTGCTCCCATGCGGGAGATGCACAGGGCCGCCCTGGCCCGCCCCCGCTCCGCGCAGGCGGCGAGGTCCTCCCCGCGCAGCAGGCCCGCCAGAAATCCGGCGACGAAATTATCCCCGGCCCCGGTGGAATCGACCACCTTTACCGGAAGGGCGGGCAGGTGGAAACGTCCCTCTTCTCCGTTCACATAGCAGCCGTCCGCGCCCGCCTTGATGATCACATTCCTGATCCCGTAACCCCGCAGGATATCCGTCATGTGGAAAAAGTCCTCTTCTCCGGGGTCACTGCCGGAGAAGCCGGTGTAGTAGGCCGCCTCTTTTTCATTGGGAAAAATATAGTCGACCAGGGGCCAGACATCCGCAAGCTCCTCCATCCGGATCTCCCGGAAGGTGGGGAGTTTTGTGTCGGCGCTGATCATGGCGCCGCACTCCTTCGCCCGGCGCATCAGCTTCTTTACGACCGGCGCCTGGTCCAGGGGAGCCCGGAAGAGGCTCGCGAAGGAGACGATGCGGGCCCTGTCCATTTCCAGCCTGTCCGCGTCCGGCTCATAGCCCTCCAGCATGGTCGCCCTGCTGTTGATCGAGTGGCGTCCGCCGTCCTGGTGGACGACAAGCTGGGCGATCGGCGTCACGAGCCTATCCATGACGGTGATATGGCGGGTGTCCACCCCGCGCCGGTCCAGCTCCGACCGGAGCAGGTTCCCCGCGGCATCCCTGCCGACCCCGCAGGCGACCGCGGCCCGGCATCCCATCTGCGCCAGGGCGATGGATTCATTGACCGCGTCCCCGCCGATATGCAGCTCGATCCGCTCGGCCCGGTAGACATTTTCCCTGTGCCTGTCCGCCTCCTGACCCCGGGTGATGCAGTCGATCACCGCCTGGCCGATGCAGAGGACGTCATATTCCATGTTGTCATTTACTCTTCCTGTCATAGCTGTCACTCCTGCCCTGTATCCTGAATCCCCACGAAAAACATGATCATTCCAGGCTTCCATAGACCCGGCAGCCGCCGCTGCCCTGAATCCCATTTTCAGCTTCCATAGACCCGGCAGCCGCCGCTGCCCTCCGCCTTCTGCCGGTAGAGAGCCGTGTCCGCGTCCTTGAAGAGGTCTCCGCGCGGATCCGGCCGGTCGTGGAAGGCGATGCCCGCGCTCAGCTTGACAGGGGGCAGGTCATCCTGCGGATCCATCAGGATCCGGTTGGCTTCATCGATCTTTGTCGTGATGCTCTTTGCCATGGCATGGTTCACGCGGGTGATGATCACGGCAAATTCATCGCCGCCGATCCTGCACACGATATCCACGGACCGGAAGCTCCTGCGCAGGATGCCGGCCACGCGCTTGAGGACGCGGTCGCCGATGTCGTGGCCGTAGGTGTCATTGACTCCCTTGAACTTGTCCACATCCACGATCATCAGAGCGCCGTGTGCCAGATCAGAGTCCTTGAGGAACATGTCATAGGCACTGCGGTTATAGACCCCGGTCAGCGCATCGTGCATGGCCTCATAGGTGAGCTGGTCCTTCTGCCTTCTGTTGGCGACCAGGATCTCGTTATAGGTATTGGCGACAAAGCGCATCTCCTCCGCCCCGGACGGCTCGGCCATTTCCTGCAGACGCATCTTCGCGGCTGTCTCCGCCAGAGGACGGATCACCTGGGTGCTGATAAAGAGGATCAAAAAGAGCACGATCAGGAGCATGACGACGGTCAGCACGGACTGGACCCGCAGGAGCCGGTTCATATAGGCATTTGCCCGCTCCAGTTCCTGACTGGACTCCTGGATCAGGGTCTGTGTGCAGCGGTTGACATGGAAGCTGATCTTGTCCTTGAAGCTCATGTAAACATCGTCAAAGACCAGCTCCTTGGCCCGCTCATGCCGGTCCGCGGGCGAAAGCGCCAGGTCCTCTGCGGGGAGCTGTATATCCCTGACCTCCTGCGGGACAGCGTCATCCTTCAGCAGGGCATCCCCCTGCGAGGACAGCTCCAGCCGCATGGCCCGGTACTCCCTCTGCAGCAGTTCATTGGAAAAATTCAGGGCCACAGCCAGGCTCTCATAGGCCCGGTTGCCGGTCCCGCCCTCCAGCAGCTTTTCCAGGCTGGCCAGGGCATTGTCCCTGCGCTTTGTCACCCCGGTCTCCGTCCGGAAATCCTCCAGATAATTCATCTCGCCGGTCACGACAAAGCACCGGACCCTGTCCGTCAGATAATCGGATCCGGCCTGCATGTCCGCAGCAGCCTGCCGGGCCAGGATATAGCGGTCACTGGCCTCTTCCATGCGGCCGTATCCCCGGTCGATCATGGACGCGGTTACAAAGAGCAGGGCAGCGGTCAGGATCGCGATCCCCCCGAAAATGAGATTCATGGTCTTCAGGCTGACCCCGGACCGGTCCAGCTCCGCGGCCGTTTTTTCCCCGACCGTTTTTTCCCCGTCCGCCTTTTTACTGCCGGCCGCAGCCGCTTTCTCCCCGGCCGCACCTGTACTGCCGGGCTTCCCCGCGGCAGGATCAGTTCCAGGCAGATTTTTTTCATTCCCCGCCAATTCCCTGGGGTCTTTGTGGTCAGTCATACCTGTCTTCCTTCTTAATGCGTTTTTACAGCTTAATCCTTTTCATTATCCGTTTTTTATACAGCTTCAGTATAGCATGCGCACTCCCCGGCGTCATTGGTCAATGAACCGTGCTCACCCCATCGGGTTTGGGAAAAAAGCGCATGCAGATCTCTCCGCTCTTCAGGCAGCCCGGACTGCCGCCATATGGTCAGGCGCCTGGCCCTGTGCAGAGAACTGCCTGCCCGGCCGCAAGGCTGGCCGGAACATCGGTCAGGCACCGGGCATTGTGCAGAGAACTGCCTGCCCTGCTGCAAGGCTGGCCGGAGCATCGATCAGGCGCTGGTTGCTGCTGCCCCTGTAAATGCATTCCTTACTCAAAAGCTCCAGGCGGAAGGGCCCGTCCACCAGGACATCGATATGGGAGAGGGCCTCGAGGGCTCTCTCTCCGGCCTCCCCCTTCAGGATCTGCTCCAGGGTCCAGCCGGTATAGCACCAGACGCTCAGGCCCTTTTGCCGGGCAGCGTCTGCCGCCGCGATGACCGCCTCCGGCTGGGCCAGGGGGTCGCCTCCCGAAAAAGTGACTCCGTCCAGATATCTGGTCCCCAGGATCTGCCCGATCAGTTCTTCAATCCCGATCTCTTCTCCCCCCGCCGGGTCCCAGGTCTCGGGATTGTGGCAGCCGGGGCAGTGATGGGGACATCCCTGAAAAAAGACCGTGAACCGCACGCCGGGTCCGTCCACACTGGAATGCTTTACAGTTCCCGCGATCCTGGCGGTCCG
>CAMNFJ010000167.1:0-5344 GCA_946536955.1 uncultured Lachnospiraceae bacterium | reverse complement strand
GAGAAGGCGGTCCTGTCCGTCTCCTCCCTCATGTACGGGGCCTTCGATATCGACGGCATCGCCCTGTCCATGCCGGCCGTCATTGGAAGCGACGGCGTCGAGTGCCTGGTCCCGGTCGAAATGAGCGAAGAGGAGCTCGACGAGATCCGCAAATCCGCCGCGACAGTCAAGTCCATCGTGGACGATGTCCTGGGCGAAGCCAGGTAAGGCCCGGCCGCGTGTGACAGGGGGACAGGCACTGTGTCACACTGACGCGCTGATGTGCCGGCCCCGTATGGCGTCAGCTCCGGATGGCGTCCTTGAGGGACTTCACAAAGCGGTAGACCTCGGAGGCGGTGTCCGGGCCCTGCTTCGCGATCAGCTTCATGATGGCGGAGCCCACGATCGCCCCGTCCGAGACGGCGGCCATGGCGGCTGCCTGGTCGGGGGTGGAAATACCAAAGCCTATGGCGCAGGGAATATCCTGCGCCTTTTTTGCTGTCCGGACCATGGCTCCGACATCGGTCGTGATCGAGCTGCGGGTACCGGTGACGCCCAGGGAGGAGACACAGTAGAGGAAGCCGGAGGCCTCCTTCGCGATCATGGAGATCCGGTCCTCGGAGGTCGGCGCGATCATGGAGATGAGGTCGGTGTCATATTTTTTACAGAAGCCGTCAAATTCCTCTTTTTCCTCAAAGGGGACATCGGGGATGATGAAGCCGTCGATCCCGATCTCGCAGCTGGTCCGGATAAAGTCCTCTGAACCATAGGAAAAAAGGACATTGGCATAGGTCATGAAGACCATGGGGACGGTGATGTCCCTGCGGAGGCCGCGGACAAGGTCAAAGACCTTCTCTGTGGTCGTGCCGGACGCGAGTGCCCGGGCGTCCGCCTCCATGATGACGGCTCCCTCGGCGGTCGGGTCGGAAAAAGGAATGCCCAGCTCCACCAGGTCCGCGCCTGCCTCCACGACCGCGTGGACGTATTCCGCGGTCCGGTCCAGGGAGGGGTCGCCGCAGGTGATAAATGGGATCAGGGCCTTGCCGTGGTCAAATGCGCTTGCTATCTTGCTCATTGTTTGTCTCCTTGTTTCTATTCACAGCCTCCGGTTTCGAGGCGTTTTTGCATGGTAAAGGGACTGTGAATAGTGACGTCCCCTTGATGCAGTCCGTCCGTCTGGAGACCGGACTTTTGCTGCGAAAGGGTCTGCGGGTCGTTTTTTTACTCGTAGAGGGATTCGCCCCTGTAGCGGGCAATCTGGGTGACGTCCTTGTCGCCCCTGCCGGAGATGTTGATGACGATGATCTGGTCCGGCCGCATGGACGGGGCCAGGACCATGGCGTGGGCGACGGCATGGGCGCTCTCGATGGCGGGGATGATACCCTCCTTGCGGGACAGGTATTCGAAGGCCTGGACGGCCTCCTCGTCCGTGACGGGCACGTACTCGGCCCGGCCCGTGTCGTAGAGGTATGCGTGCTCGGGGCCGATGCCCGGATAGTCCAGGCCGGCCGAGATGGAGTAGACCGGGGCGATCTGTCCGTGTTCGTCCTGGCAGAAATAGGACTTCATGCCGTGGAAGATCCCCAGGCGGCCGGTCGCGATCGTGGCGGCGGTGTCGGCGGTATGGACGCCGCGCCCCGCGGCCTCACAGCCGATCAGGCGCACGCCGGGATCCCCGATGAAATGGTAAAAAGCCCCGATGGCATTGGAGCCTCCGCCGACGCAGGCCAGGACCGCGTCGGGAAGCCTTCCCTCCCGCTCCAGCAGCTGGGATTTGATCTCCCGGCTGATCACGGCCTGGAAGTCGCGGACGATCTCCGGGAAGGGGTAGGGGCCCATGACGGAGCCCAGGACATAGTGGGTGTCGCCGATCCTGCGCGTCCACTCCTTGAAGGTCTCCGAGACGGCATCCTTGAGGGTCTTTGTGCCCGTGTCCACGGGATGGACCCTGGCGCCCAGAAGGCGCATGCGGTAGACGTTCAGAGACTGGCGTTCGCAGTCCTCCCGGCCCATATAGATCTCGCATTCCATGCCCATCATGGCGGCCACTGTGGCGGTGGCGACCCCGTGCTGGCCTGCCCCTGTCTCCGCGATCACCCGCGTCTTGCCCATGTATTTTGCCAGCAGCATCTGGCCCAGGACATTGTTGATCTTGTGGGCGCCGGTGTGGTTGAGGTCCTCGCGCTTGAGATAGATCTTTGCCCCGCCCAGGTCCCGGGTCATGTGGTCTGCATAGTAGAGCATGCTGGGCCGGCCGGCATAGCTGTTGTAGAGATCCGTCAGCTCTTTCTGGAAAGCCGGATCATCCCTGTATTTGAGCCAGGCCTGCTCCAGCTCGCCCACGGCATGCATCAGTGTCTCGGGGATATATTGTCCGCCGTGGATCCCGAATCTTCCTTTTGACATTTCTCAGTCCTCCTCTAAAGTCTCAAGCGCCCCGGTCAGGGCACTCACCATAGCCTCACTTTTTCTGCCGGGAGCGGTCTCCGCCCCGGTCATCACATCCGCCGTATCAGGTCTGCAGGTCCGCAGGGCCTGCCGGATATTGGCGGCGGTCAGGCCGCCTCCCAGCAGGACCCGGCCGGGAAACCGGCGCCGGATCTCAGCCAGGGTATCCGGGTCCGCCAGGTCCAGGATGGAGCCCCCGCCCGCGGCGGCGTTGCCGGCGTCTCGGGAATCGAGCAGCATGCCTTCGACCCCTGCCCGGGCCAGGACGGCGGCGATCTGAGTCAGATCCTCTGTGCCGAACATCTGCCTGCGCTCCCCGGCGTCCGAAGGGATGCTGCGGATCACGGAGATCCCCTCCCGCCTGAGGGCTTCTGCGATCCGGGAAGTGTCCTCCGCAGTCTCCCGGTAGTGGAGCTGGACCAGGTCCGGCCGGAGCTCCCCTGCAAGTCCGATCACCTGATCGGGGGAGCCGCCGGTCACGATACAGGTCGCGGGCCGGGGAGCTGCAGCCGGAAGGCCGGCGCTTTCGCATCGGTCCGGATTGGCCGTGTTTTCCCGGGCTGCGGAGAGGGTCTTATTTTTCGCAAAGGCGATCAGGGGCGCGGCCTCCTCCCTGGTCAGGTTCCAGGGGACCGGGACTGGGTATTCGACGACAAAGCCCAGGATATCCACCAGGTGGTCCCGGCAGATCCGGATCCCCTCCCGGTCCATAAGGCCGCAGATCTTGAGATCGCAGGGGCGGGTCATGGACCGGTACATGGCCGCCGGGTCGGACGCCTGCAGGATCGCCGTGCCGACCAGGACGGCGTCTCCCCCGCAGCGGACGGCCCGCCTTGCGTCCGCCCCGCAGGTCAGGCCGCTCTCCACGACCAGAAAGGCCTCCGGGGGACGGCAGCCCATCAGGTTTTCGGCGGTGCCGACATCTCCGTCGTCGCGCTCCAGCTCCAGAATATTGCGGTTGTTGATCCCGACCAGGCCGGCGCCCAGGTCTGCGGCCCACTCCAGCTCCTGCGCGGTGTGGGTCTCCACGAAGGGGACCAGGCCCAGGTTCAGGGCCTTTGCGTACAGGGCCTCCAGCCTTTCCCTGCCCAGGCAGGAGTACATGAGGAGAATGGCGGAGGCGCCGGCCCTTTTTGTGGCGGCCAGGTCCTCTGCTGTCTCCACGAAGTCCTTGCGCAGGACTGGGATGGAGACGGCCCGGCATATTTCCCTCAGGAGGTCCATGGAGCCGTGAAACTCCGTCTGTTCCGTGACGACGGAGACCGCGCAGGCCCCGGCGGCCTCCAGGCTTTGGGCCAGCCGGACCGGGTCCCGGCCGCGCAGGAGGTCCCCCTCTTTGGGGGAGAAGCACTTGATATCCGGTATGACCGGGATCAGGCCTTCCGCTTTTCTCTTTTTCAGTGCTGTCAGAAAATCCATATCTGTCCTGTCTCCTGCGTGGCGCGATTGTCCCGGATATATCCGGGGAGAGGTTAATCCGGGGAGATTTTTTTTCGGGGGAAGATCCATCCGGGGATAGATCTCTCCGGGGAGAGGTTTTTCGGGGGGAAGATCTCTCCGGGGAGAGGTTAATTCAGGGGAAGATTTCTCCGGGGCAGATCTCTCCCGGAAGAGGGTCGGGTCTTAATTTTTCAGAAAAGCGTTGGACTTGTCCACCAGGGAGGCAAGCTTTTCGGATGCCCTGCCGCTGTCGATGATCTCGGCCACCTTTGCGATTCCGTCCGCGAAGCCGTCCGCCTTGTCCCCGATGATCAGGGCGCCGGCGGCGTTGAGCAGGACGGCGTCCCTGCGGGCGTCGCGGATGCTGCCGTCAAAGACTCCGCGGATGGTCGCGGCGTTTTCCTCCGGGGTCCCGGTACGGATCTGGTCCAGGCTGCAGCGCTGCAGGCCGAAATCCTCCGGTGCGATCTCGTAGGTGGAGAATTCCCCGTCCCTGAGCTCCATGATCCGGGTCCTGCCCAGCAGGGAGATCTCGTCCAGACCGTCCAGCCCGTGGACGAACATGGCCCTGGTGTAGCCGATCTCTCTGGCAACGGTCGCGACCTGCTCCAGCAGCTCGGGCTTGTAGACGCCCAGGAGGTGGCGCGGGGCGAAGGAGGGATTGATCAGGGGACCGATGATGGTGTAGAAAATGGTCTTGATGCCCAGAGCGGCCTCCGGGGCCAGGACCTTGCCCATGACCGGATGGAAGAGGGGGGCATAGATGAAGGCGATATTGATCTGCTCGATCAGGTCGGCGGCCTGGTCGGGCGTCAGATTGATATTTACGCCAAGGGCCTCCAGAACATCCGCGCTGCCGGAGAGGCTGGAGATGGACCGGCTGCCATGCTTGGCCACGGGAATGCCTGCCGCCGCCGCGATCAGGGCGGTCGCGGTGGAAATATTGTAGGTGGAGAGACCGCCGCCGGTCCCGCAGGTGTCCATCATCTCGGCCGTGACCGAGGGGCGGATCGGGATGCAGTTTTCCCGCATGGCGCGGGCGATATAGGCCGTCTCCTCCAGGGTCGTCCCCTTCATGACCAGGGCGACCAGAAAACCGGAAATCTGCCCCTCGGTCAGCCTGTCCTCGCGGATATCGGAGATGATCTCAGAGACCTCCTCCGCGTTCAGATCGATTCCGTTTGTGAGCTTGCTCAGAATGTCCTTGTACATGTTTTTCTCCTTTTCGCAGGTACTTGAAAGATGTGTGCATTGCCGGGACAGGAAGGGAAGGGCGCATGGGTTTGTCCTCATGCAATTCGCCATGCCGACAGGCTCGCAAAAACGCTTTGGCGTTTTCGCTCGCTGTCGCGGCGTTCGCCGTATGCGTCCAGTCCGTCGTCTGTCCGCCCGAGAGCGCTGCTCTCAGCGTCCAGTCTGCCGCCCGTCCGCCCGAGAGCGCTGCTCTCAGCGTCCGGTCTGCCGCCTGTCCGCCCGA
>CAMNFJ010000166.1:0-5373 GCA_946536955.1 uncultured Lachnospiraceae bacterium | reverse complement strand
CTACGGCGGGCCCAACGTGGCCAAGCCCCTGCATGTCGGGCACCTGCGCAGCGCGGTCATCGGCGAGGCGGTCAAGCGGATCGCCCGCTTCCACGGAGAGGATGTCATCGGTGACATCCACCTGGGAGACTGGGGTCTGCAGATGGGCCTTGTGATCACAGAGCTCAAAAAGCGGATGCCGGAGCTTCCTTATTTTGATGAGGCTTATGCCGGGGACTATCCGGAGGAGGCTCCCTTCACAGTCTCCGAGCTGGAGGAGATCTATCCCTTC
Organism: uncultured Lachnospiraceae bacterium; assembly: GCA_946536955.1. GTDB lineage: Bacteria > Bacillota > Clostridia > Lachnospirales > Lachnospiraceae > CAG-791. The sequence goes on along the minus strand of CAMNFJ010000166.1, from coordinate 5,102 downwards.
GCCAGCGCCAGGTCCAAACAGGATCCGGACTACTACGCCGAAGCCATGGACAATACCCGGCGTCTCCAGGACGGAGAGAGGGGACTCTATGCCCTCTGGCAGAAGATCGTCGCGGTCTCCGTGGCGGACATGAAGCGCAATTACGCCAACCTGGACGTCTCCTTTGACCTCTGGAACGGGGAGGCCAGCGTCCATCCGGTCATTCCCGGCATGGTCGAGGATATGAAGAAGAGCGGCGTGGCCTATGAGAGCCAGGGAGCCCTGGTCATCGATGTCGCCAGGGAGACGGACTCCAAGGAGATCCCCCCCTGCATCGTGCTCAAGTCCGACGGGGCCTCCCTCTATACGACGACCGACCTCGCGACCATCAAGGAGAGGGTGGAGACCTGGCATCCCGACAGGATCATCTATATCACCGACAAGCGCCAGGAGCTGCATTTCACCCAGGTCTTCCGGGCGGCCGAAAAGAGCGGCCTGGTCGGACCGGAGACGGACCTGGTCCATATCGGCTTCGGCACCATGAACGGCAGGGACGGCAAGCCCTTCAAGACCCGCGAGGGCGGCGTCATGCGGCTGGAGACCCTGATCGCGGACATCGACGCCGAAATGCTCTCCAAGATCAGCACCAATCCGGAGATCCCCGCCGAGGAGGCGGAAAAGACCTCCCGCCAGGTCGCCCTTGCGGCCCTCAAATACGGGGACCTGTCCAACCAGGCCTCCAAGGACTATATCTTTGATATCGAGAAGTTCACCTCCTTCGAAGGGGACACAGGCCCCTACATCCTCTACACGATCGTGCGCATGCGGTCCATCCTGCAGCGCTATGCGGCCATGGAGGACGCGAAGGACCCGGCCGCCCTCTGCCCGGGCAGGCCCGCGGGAGAGGTGGAAAAGAAGCTGATGATGGACATCGCGGGCTTCAATGCCATGATGGAGGGAGCCTATGCGGACTGTGCCCCCCACCGGGTCTGCGCCTATATCTATCAGCTGTCCAATGACTTCAACAGCTTTTATCACGCGACCCGGATCCTGACCGAAAAGGATCAGGCCCGGAAGGAATCCTGGATCGGGCTCCTGCACCTGACCGAGCGCGTCCTGTCCCGCTGCATCGACGTCCTGGGCTTTTCCGCTCCGGAGAGAATGTGAGGGAGTGTTTCAGAGTCTGTTTCGAACCCGCCGGTGTGTTTCGCAGCAGAAACAAATGTTTTACATTCCGCCCCAAACATGCTATTTTATATCATATACGCTTCAGGATTGTCGCTGTTTCGCGATGCCTGCGGGAGAGCGATTTTCATTTGCAGGGCTGGCCGCCGGCACCTGCCATGAGGTAATTGAATGGAAAAAGGAAAAATCATGGTCTTTTCCGGGGAGGGAAAAGGAAAAACAGCGGCTGCGCTCGGGGTTGCCCTCGACGCTGCGTCTGACGGCCGTACAGTCGTTGTGATCCAGTTCCTGAAGGGAAAGGGCCTTGCGGAGGCAGAATTCTGCAAGCGCATGGAGCCCGAGATCAAGATCTTCCGCTTCGAGAAATCGGACCTGGATTTTGATGACCGGCCCGACGAACAGAAGGAGGACGATGTCTCCAGCATCCGCAACAGCCTTGGCTTTGCCAGAAAGGTACTGGCCACGGGCGAATGTGACATTCTGATCATGGATGAGGTCCTGGGTGTGATCGACAACCGGATCATCACGGTGGAGGAGCTCAGGGACCTGGTCCGCCACAGGGGGGACACGGAAGTGATCTTTACCGGAAGGGTCATGAATGAAGAACTCTGTGCCTTTGTGGATGAGATCTCCCAGATCAGCACGGTACAGTTTAAGAAGTTTGACAACGAATAACAGATTTATCAGGAGGTTTTGCTATGTCTGTTTTTAAGAAGGCTGCCGTTGCCATTGTAACCCCTTTTCATGAAAAGGATTATTCAGTTAACTACGATGCATTTGCTGACCTGATCGATTTTCAGATCGACAACGGGACGGATGCCATCGTGGTCTGCGGCTCCACGGGTGAGGCCGCGACCATGACAGAGCAGGAGCACCTGGATGTCTGCAAATTCTGTATCGACTACACAAAGAAGCGCGTGCCTGTCATCGCCGGAAGCGGATCCAACTGTACGCAGACTGCCATCCATCTCTCCAGGGAGATCGCGGGCTACGGCGCGGACGGACTCCTGGTCATCCACCCCTACTACAACAAGGGGACCCAGAAGGGCCTGATCAAACACTTCACCATGGTGGCAGAGGAAGTGAACGGCTGTCCCGTCATCCTCTACAATGTCCCCAGCAGGACCGGCGGCAACATCAATCCCGAGACGGTCGCCCAGCTGGTCAGGGATGTGCCCAATATCGTCGGGATCAAGGAGGCCAGCGGCAATATCAGCCAGATCGTCAAGCTCATGACCCTGACCGACGGCAACATCGACCTCTACTCCGGCAATGACGACCAGGTCGTCCCGCTCATGTCCATGGGCGGCATCGGCGTCATCTCCGTCGTTTCCAATATCGCCCCCAGGGCCGTGCATGACATGTGCGACAAGTTCCTCAATGGCGATGTGGCGGGTGCCGCCAGGATCCAGAAGGACACTCTGGACCTTTGCGAGAACCTCTTCTCCGAGGTCAATCCCATCCCCGTCAAAAAGGCCTGCAACCTCATGGGCTTCAACGCGGGCCCGCTCCGCATGCCCCTGACCGAGATGGAAGAGGCCAATGCGAAGAAGCTCGAGGCTGCCATGCGGGCCTTCGGCCTGCTCTGATTCCCTGGTCCCGAAGGACCGCCGCGGAGCAGAAGAATACCTGTAAACGTGAGGGAGGTTGCTATGATCAAAGCAGTTTTACATGGAGCCTGCGGGAGAATGGGCCGTATGATCGCGGATATCGTCTCCCGGGATCCTGAGATCGAGATCGTCGCCGGCATCGATGCCTTTGGCAGTGCCTACGCGGATTTTCCTGTCTACGCCTCTTTGGAGGAATGCCAGGAGGAAGCGGATGTGGTCATTGACTTTTCCACAGCCGCGGCCATGCCCGGGCTCTTTGCCTGGTGTGAAAAAAACAGGGTGCCCGCGGTCGTCTGCACGACCGGCCTTTCGGAGGAGCAGACAGCCCTCATGAAGGAGACGGCCGGAAAGGTCGCTGTCCTCAAGAGCGCCAACATGTCCCTGGGCATCAACCTGCTGCAGAACCTGCTGGCGGAGGCGGCCCCCAGGCTGGCTGCTGCCGGTTTTGATATCGAGATCGTCGAAAAGCACCACAACCAGAAGCTGGACGCACCCAGCGGGACGGCCATCGCGCTCGCAGACAGCGTGAACGATGCCCTGGGCGGAGACTACGAATATGTCTATGACCGGTCTGCCAGACGGGCTGTCCGTCCCCAGAAGGAGATCGGATTCAGCGCGGTCCGCGGCGGGACCATCGTGGGTGACCACGACGTGATCTTTGCCGGGGAGGATGAGGTCATCACCTTCTCCCACAGGGCCTACAGCAGGGCTGTCTTTGGAAAGGGCGCCGTGGTGGCGGCCAAGTTCCTGGCGGGCAGGCCCGCGGGCTTCTACACCATGCATGATGTCCTGGCCTGACAGAAAATGAATACGGAAGAGGCGCGGCGGCGGAAAGCCGCCGCGTTTTTATTCGTCATCGCGCGGGACTTGCAGGAGAGCCTTGCAGTCAGGCCGGTATTTACAGACCGCACAGAAAGAGATGTATCCGGGAGGAAAAAATGAAGCTTCGTCCATGTATCGACATCCACGGGGGCAGAGTCAAGCAGATCGTCGGCGGCTCGATCGGAGAGGGCCGGCAGGTGGAGGAAAACTTTGTCTCAGGCCTCGACGCCGCCCATTACGCAGCCCTCTACAGGGAAAAGGGGCTTGACGGGGGCCACATCATCCTGCTGGACAGCGCCCGGTCGGACCCGGCCGCCTATGAGGCGGACCTGTCCCAGGCCCTGGCCGCCCTGGCCGCCTTCCCCGGAGGCATGCAGGCCGGTGGCGGGGTCGATCCCTCCAGCGCAGCCCGCTTTCTGGACGCCGGGGCCTCGCATGTGATCGTGACCTCCTATGTCTTCCGCGGGGGCCTGCTGGACATGGCCAGGCTGGAGGAGATGAAGAGGGCGGCGGGCAGGGAGAGGCTGGTCCTGGACCTGAGCTGCCGAAGGAGGCAGGACGGCAGCTTTGCCGTGGTCACGGACCGCTGGCAGCGCTTTACCGACTGGGTGATCAACGCAGGAAACCTGCGGGCACTCAGCGCCCACTGCGATGAATTCCTCATCCATGCGGCGGACGTGGAGGGCAGGCGTGGAGGGATCCAGGAGGACCTGGCAGAGATCCTGGGAGACTTCTGCAGAGAGACCGGCTTTCCGGTCACCTATGCCGGAGGCGTCAGGTCCCTGGAGGACCTGGAGACCCTGGCCGGCCTGTCCGGCGGAGGCATGGATGTCACCGTCGGCAGCGCCCTCTCCCTTTTCGGGGGATCCCTGGACCTGGATGAGCTGGCGGCCGCAGCGGCCTCCCTGTAAAAAACAATTGCGGCAGCGGCAACTTAAAAAGCAGCAGGGAGGAGATGACCCCGGCCCTGCACAAAAAACAGCAGGGCGGAGATACCCCGCCCTGTAAAACAATCCTGAAAAGACCTGCAAAAAACAACAGGGCGGAGATTTCTCTCCGCCCTGCTGATTTTTTTGTATCTGAAAAACTGATTGATCTTAGACGGTCAGCCCGGGGCTGCCGCAGGATTTATATCTCTATTTATCAGATGCTTTAGATCAGAGTTTTGTGACGTTGACAGCCTGGGGACCCTTCTGTCCCTGAATCACATCATACTCAACCGGCTCGCCCTCTTCAAGGGACTTGAAACCCTCCTGATTGATCCCGCTGAAGTGTACGAATACATCGTTGCCTTCAGAATCGGAAATGAAGCCGAATCCCTTCTGGTTGTTGAACCATTTGACAGTTCCCTTGCTCATTGCTGGCACCTCCAAATACAAAAAATAAAAATTGCAATGTGCACAAAAAAATATCTATATGATATAGTTTTGTGCAACAGATTTAACATAACACAAGTGTTAGTAAAAGTAAAGCTTTATTTTTGTTTGGATAAAAGTCCACTGTTTG
>CAMNFJ010000165.1:0-5462 GCA_946536955.1 uncultured Lachnospiraceae bacterium | reverse complement strand
GACGAGGAGCACGAGCACAGCTATAAAAATGAATCCATGCCCAAGTACCAGACCCGCGATGTGGCGGAGGAGATCGCCCGCATGCACAAGGCCCTCCTGGTCCTGGGCTCGGCCACCCCGTCCATGGAATCCTATTACAGGGCCAGGGAGGGGGATATCCGGCTCTTCCGCCTCCAGGACCGCCTGACCGGCGGGACCCTGCCGGCGGTGGAGGTCGTGGACATGCGCAGGGAGCTGCAGGAGGGCAACAGGACCATCCTGTCCCGGAGCCTGGCCGAAAAGATCGGGGACAGGCTGCGCAAGGGCCAGCAGACCATGCTCTTTATCAACCGCCGCGGCTTCGCGGGCTTTGTCTCCTGCCGCAGCTGCGGCTATGTCCCCAAGTGTCCCCACTGCGATGTCTCCCTCTCCCTGCACGGAAACGGCCGTCTGATCTGCCACTACTGCGGATATGAGCGGGCCTCCTTCAGGACCTGCCCCGAGTGCGGCTCCAGATACATCCTGGCCATGCGGGCCGGGACGGAAAAGATCGAGGGCTACCTCCGGGAGGCCTTCCCCGAGGCCAGGATCCTGCGCATGGACGCCGACACGACCCGGAAAAAGGGCAGCTACGAAAAGATCCTCTCCGCCTTTTCCTCCGAGGAGGCGGACATCCTGCTGGGGACCCAGATGATCGTCAAGGGACATGATTTCCCGGGCGTCACCCTGGTTGGCATCCTCATGGCGGACCTGTCCCTCTACAGCAGTGACTACCGGGCCGCGGAGCGGACCTTTCAGCTGCTGACCCAGGCGGCCGGCAGGGCCGGCCGGGGGACCGAGCCCGGGGATGTCGTCATCCAGACCTACAAGCCGGACCACTATGCCATCCGCCATGCCGCCGCCCAGGACTTCGAGGGTTTCTATCAGGAGGAGATCCTCTACAGAAGGCTCCTGCGCTATCCGCCGGCCGCCCATATGATGGCGGTCCAGATCCAGTCGGAAGATGAGGACGCGGCCCTGCACACGGCCAACGAGATCCGCCGGCAGCTGGAGGCGGACCAGGGACCGGGCCGGATGCCGCCTGCAGGCCGGCCGGGGGACCGGGGCCGGCCCATGATCCAGATCATCGGACCCTCCGAAGCCTCCGTGAAAAAGCTCCGGGATATGTTTCGATTTGTTTTATACATAAAAGCGGAAAAATATGATACACTGGTGAGCTGTAAAGATCAGATCGAACAGATGGAGAAGGACGCAGCCCGCGGATCCGCGCCGGGAAACGCGCCTTCCGCCTTCCGCCGCGCGGACATTCAGTTTGATTTTGACCCTGTCAACCCCTTCTGACGGACAGAGGGCGCAGGGTGCAGATAGAAAGATATTATAGAACAGAATGCTTTTTAGAAAGGATACTTATGGCGTTACGTACGATCAGAGAAATGGGAGACTCCGTTCTGGAGAAAAAAGCGAAGACCATCAAGGAGGTGACCCCCAGGATCCGGGATCTGGCCCGGGATATGCTGGAGACCATGTATGAGTCGGGCGGAGTGGGGCTCGCGGCCCCTCAGGTCGGCATCCTCAAGAGGCTGGTGGTCATCGATGTCACGGAGGACCAGAGCGAGCCCTATACCATGATCAACCCCGAGATCATTGAGGCGGACGGGGAGCAGACCGGATACGAGGGCTGCCTCTCGGTCCCGCAGAAGGTGGGGGTCGTGACCAGGCCCAACCGCGTGGTCGTCCGCTACCAGGACCTGGATATGAATGAGTGGGAGATGGAGGCCGAGGAGTTCCTGGCCCGCGCCGTCTGCCATGAACTGGACCACCTGGACGGCCACCTCTATGTCGAAAAGGTCATCGGCGACCTCAAGGACGCCTCCGAGCTGGAGGAGGAAGCCGCCGGGGAGGAAGAGGAATCCGAAGAGGGATCCGAAGAGGCCCCCGCCGCAGAATAAGGTGATGAATAGAGACAGAAGGAACACTTGACTATGAAGATTATTTTTATGGGAACCCCGGATTTCGCCGTCTCTGCCCTGGACGCCCTCTGCGCGGACGGGCAGGAGGTGGTCCTGGCCGTCACCCAGCCGGACAGGCAGAAGGGCCGGGGGCGCAAGGTGATCCAGACACCGGTCAGGATCTGCGCCGAAAAATGGGGGGTGCCGGTATTTCAGCCCGCAAGGATCCGGGAGCCGGAAGCGATCGAGAGGATCCGGAGCCTGGCCCCCGACCTGATCGTGGTCGCGGCCTTCGGCCAGATCCTGCCCCAGGAACTTTTGGACATTCCGCGCCTGGGCTGTGTCAACATCCACGCCTCGCTCCTGCCCGCGCTCAGGGGGGCTGCCCCCATCCAGTGGGCAGTCATCAACGGCGACAAAGAGACCGGGATCACCCTGATGCAGATGGACGCGGGCCTGGATACCGGAGACATCCTCTTCCAGGAAAAGATCCCGATCGGTCCCGCGGAGACCGGAGAGAGCCTCTATGAGAAGCTGGCGAAGCTCGGCGGAGAAATGATCGTCCGCCACCTGCCCGCGATCGCGGCGGGACAGGTCACGCCTGTCCCCCAGGACGATGAGAGATCCAGCTATGCCCCCATGCTCCGCAAGGAGATGGGACAGATCCGGTGGAGCCAGCCTGCGGATGTGATCGAGCGCACCCTGCGGGGCATGCTCCCCTGGCCGGGCGCCTACACCATGCTGGACGGCCATGTCCTCAAGGTCTGGAAGGCTGAAAAACGGCAGCTCAGCGATCCGCCCGTCCGGGAGATGGCGGCCGGCAGAGAGGCCGTGCCCGGAGAGGTCCTGGGCTCTGACAAAAAGGCCCTCTATGTCATGACTGGAGAGGGGGCCCTGGCCCTGCTCGAGGTCCAGGCGGAGGGCAAAAAGAGGATGGGGACGGATGCCTTCCTGCGCGGCACCAGGGTTGAGCCCGGCACGGTCCTGGAGTGACCGGGATCCCCTGAACCTTTTGTGATAAGAGAGGAGGCTCTTTCATGTTTTACTATTATTATGATCCCACCTATATTCTGGTGATCATCGGAGCGGTCCTGTGTCTTCTGGCCAGCCTGCGGATCAGGTCGGCCTACAGCAAATACTCCAGGGTCAGATGTGCCTGCGGCCTGACTGGCGCTCAGGTGGCGGAGATGATCCTCCGCAGAAACAATGTCGCGGGTGTGTCGGTCCAGCACGTGACAGGCAGCCTGACCGACCACTATGATCCGTCCAGAGGGGTGGTCAACCTGTCGGATTCCACCTACAATTCCACTTCTGTCGCGGCGATCGGAGTGGCGGCCCACGAGTGCGGCCATGTCATGCAGCACGAGACTGGCTACATCCCGCTCAAACTCCGGACGGCCCTGGTGCCGGTGGCCAATATAGGCGGCAATTTCGGGATCTGGCTCGTCATTCTGGGTGTCATCATCGGAATGAATGATACTCTGGGCATGATCGGCGTCTACCTCTTTTCCTTCGGCGTCCTCTTCCAGCTGGTGACCCTGCCGGTCGAGCTCGACGCGTCCAGGCGGGCCCTGGTCATGCTGCAGGACTACGGGATCCTGAGTCAGGACGAGCTTCAGGGCAGCCGCCATGTCCTGGGTGCGGCGGCCCTGACCTATGTGGCCTCCGCTGCGGCCTCTATTCTCCAGCTCCTGCGTCTGCTCCTGATCGTAAACGGCGGGCGGCGCCGCAGATGAGCGGGGACGGAAAGCGCGGGGGGAAAGACAGGGCACCCGCCCGCAGAACAGAACAGAGAAGGGCAATCGGGGACCAGAGAGAGGCAGTCCTGCTTGCCCTTCTTTCGTATGAAAAAAATGACACCTTCAGCAATGTCCTGGTCAAACGGACCCTGGATGGCTGCGCCCGCATGTCCGCTCAGGAGAGGGCCTTTATCAAGAGGCTGCTGGAGGGGGTCATCGAGAGAAAGACGGAGCTGGATGCCAGGATCGGGGACCTGACGGGCCGCCCGGTCAGAAAGCTCCACCCCGTGGTCCTGCAGATCCTGCGGATGGGGCTTTACCAGATCCTCTATATGGATGCGGTCCCCGACAGCGCGGCCTGCAATGAGTCTGTTCGCCTGGCTAGGCGCCATGCCCCGGCCCGGCTATCCGGCTTTGTCAACGGGGTCCTGCGCAATGCGGCGCGGCAGGAGGATGAGAGAAGGCAGACGGCTGCCGGGGATATGACTGCCGGACAGAAATCCGCCCAGCAGAAATCTGCCGGACTGGAATCTGTCCTGCAGATAGCCGCAGGCCCTGCCGGAGCAGGGAAAGCCGGGACCGGCATGCCCGCCTCTGTTGACGGGGCGGGGAAGGAAGAGGCAGGAGAGCCGGCCGACAGGGTCAGGACCCTGGAGCTTCGCTACTCCGTGCCCCAATGGCTGATCCGCATGTGGACGGACCAGCTGGGAGAAGAGGAGACGGACCGGCTCCTGGAGTCGCTGACGCAGATCCTGCCCGTTTCGGCCCGCTTCTGCCACGGCCCGGGAGAGGAAGAGCGAAAGAGGATCCTGGCTGACCTGGTCCGGGCGGGGGCGGAGGTGGAGAAGGGCCGCTGGCTCGCGGACAGCTTCCGCCTGCGCAGGACCTCCGACCTCCGAAAGCTCCCCGGCTTTGCCCGGGGCCTCTGGACGGTCCAAGATGAGAGCTCCATGCTGGCGGTCGAGGCCGCCGGCCTCACCGGGACGGAGACCGTCTATGATATCTGCGCGGCGCCAGGAGGCAAGAGCTTTCTGGCCGCGGACCTGCTCAGGGCCAGGGCCGGGCGGGACGGAAGAGACCTGTCCGAAGCCGGCCGCGTATACTCCTTTGACCTGACCCGCAAAAAGACGGCCAGGATCAGGGAGGGGGCGGAGCGCCTGGGCCTGCCCAATGTCATCGCGGCGGAGCGGGACGCCCGGGTCTTTTACCCGGAATCGGAGGGGACGGCTGACATCCTGCTCTGCGACCTTCCCTGCTCGGGCCTGGGCGTGATCGGAAAAAAGAGGGACATCAAGTACCATGCGAGCCCGGAGGGCATCCGGGACCTTCAGGACCTGCAGAGGCAGATCCTGACCTGCGCGGTCCGCTACCTCAAGCCCGGCGGGGTCATGATCTACAGCACCTGTACGATCAGCCGCCTGGAAAACGATGACAATGCGGACTGGATCGAGTCGGAGCTGGGCCTTGTTCCCGAGGACCTGGCGGATTTTCTGCCCGCCGGTCTTCCGGGGATCCGGGGCGGCAGACTCCAGCTCCTCCCTCATATACACGGGACGGACGGTTTTTTTATCGCCAGATTCCGCAAAAAGAGCTGAGAGGAAGTCCATATTTCCGCATATTTATGATGTTGAGGTCAAAAGGTGGTTAAGTGAACACCGTCTCGTCAAGCTGCACAAACGCCTTGGGCACGCTCTCGCTCTACCCTCGCTGGCAGCGGTACTAAGGCCGCTAAAAAACAGCGGCCAAGTACCTGGCACGCAGCATCTCCTTCGGAGCTGCGCAAGGCCCTTCGGCT
>CAMNFJ010000164.1:0-5716 GCA_946536955.1 uncultured Lachnospiraceae bacterium | reverse complement strand
ACTGATTTATACAAAAAAGCCAAAATATACATCACACTTTCACTTAGGGCTTGTTTTGTCAGGCATAGTTCAGTATAATATCACTGCGCTGTGATAAATAACTAAATCACCGGGCGCCGGCCGGCTGAATCATCAGCCGGATAACAATTGGAATAGTGACGGGAGGATTAGAAATGAAAAAGAAGATAGCAGTTTTACTGGCAGGCGTTCTGTGCGCGGGTCTGCTCACTGCCTGCGGCGGTTCGGGAAGCGCGGGTTCCTCCGCTCCGGCAGCCACAGACGCAGCAAAGGAAGAGACGGAAGAGACTGTAGAGGCCACGGACGCTGCAGGAACGGCGGAAGCCCCCGCGGCAGAGGAAGGCAGGACATTTACTGTGGGATTTGACGCGGAATATCCGCCTTATGGCTATAAGGATGAGGAGACCGGTGATTATACGGGCTTTGACCTTGAACTGGCCCAGGAGGTCTGCAACCGCCGCGGCTGGACCCTGGTCAAGCAGCCGATCGACTGGGACGCCAAGGATATGGAGATCAACTCCGGTGCCATCGACTGCCTCTGGAACGGTATGACCTACACGGGACGTGAAGAGGATTACACCTGGAGTGAGCCCTATGTAGACAATTCCATTGTCATCGCCGTCAATGCCGATTCCGATATCCAGACCAAAGCGGACCTGGCCGGCAAGATGGTCGTCGCTCAGGCGGCTTCCTCTGCGGACACTGCCCTGGTCAATGATCCCGGCGACGGCTCCAACGACGAGAACCTCAAGCTCAGGGAGAGCTTTGCCGGCTACGAGACCATCAAGGACTACAATGACGCCTTCATGCAGATGGCGGCCGGTGTCTATGATGCCATCGCTGTCGATATCGGTGTCGCCCAGTACCAGCTGGCCGCCAACGAGGGCAAGTACAGGATTCTGGAGGAGCCCCTCTCCACAGAGCAGTACGCGATCGCCTTCGCCAAGGGCAATGAAGAGCTGCGCGACCAGGTCCAGGAGACCCTGAATGAAATGGCCGCCGACGGCACGGTGGAAAAGATTGTCGCCAACTACGCGGATTACAACCTGCCCGAAATGCTGATCATCGGCAAGTAAACTCTTTATTCTTTACACGGGTCTGACAGGACGCCTGCGGGCCGGCCCTTTCCCATGGAGGGGCCGGAACCTGCAGGCGGCTTTTGCGCAGAATGTTCATTCCTGTCCCTTCACGAACCTACCGTCCACAAAAGCAGAGGAATACTACATGGAATTTGTATCAATCGTACAGCAGATCATCGGCGGATTTGGAACCACGCTGTTCATTTTCTTTTTCACACTTCTTTTCTCAATGCCTCTGGGCATCCTGTTCGCCCTGGCCAGAATGAGTAAATTCAAGCCCCTCAACCTTTTCATGCAGGTGTGCATCTCGATCCTGCGCGGAACCCCCCTCATGCTGCAGCTGATCGTGGTCTTCTTTATGCCCTATTATGTGTTCGGCATCAAGCTTTCCACCAGCTGGCGCGTCTATGCGGCCCTGATCGGCTTTTCGGTCAACTACGCGGCCTATTTCGGGGAGATCTTCCGGGCCGGGATCCAGGCCGTACCGATCGGCCAGCACGAGGCCGCAGAGGTCCTGGGCTTCACGAAGGCGCAGACCTTCTGGAAGATCGTCTTTCCCCAGATGGTCAAGCGGGTCGTCCCCCCTGTGACCAACGAAGTGATCACCCTGGTCAAGGACACCTCCATGGCATTCGCGATCGCCTATGCCGAGATGTTCACCATGGCAAAGCAGGTGGCGGCGGCCCAGTCCAACATCATGCCCCTCTTTGTCGCCGGCCTGTTTTATTACATCTTTAACAGCTTAGTCGCATGGGTCATGGGCAGAGTGGAAAAGAGCCTGTCCTATTTTGAGTAAGGAGGAGAGCATGAGCCTGTTTGAGATCAACAATGTGAGAAAGACATTCGGCAGCCTGACCGTCCTCCACGACATCTCCGTCTCCGTCAACGAAGGCGAGGTCGTCGCCATCATCGGCCCCTCGGGCAGCGGCAAATCCACCCTGCTCCGCTGCGCGACCATGCTGGAGACCATGGACAGCGGCTCCCTGATCTACCTGGGAGAGAAGGCGGCCGACAACAACGCCGAGGGAAAGACAGTCTATGCCTCCCCCGCCGACCTGCGCAGGATCAAGGGATATTTCGGCCTCGTCTTCCAGAATTTCAACCTCTTTCCCCACTTCTCGGTCCTCCGCAACCTGACCGAGGCCCCGATCCATGTCCAGAAAAGAGAACGGGCAGAGGTGGAAAAGGAGGCCATGGAGCTTCTGCGCAAGATGGGCCTGGAGGGCAAGGAACACGCCTACCCCCAGCAGCTCTCCGGCGGCCAGCAGCAGCGCGTCGCCATCGCCAGAGCCCTCACCATGAACCCCAAAATGCTCTTTTTTGACGAGCCCACATCCGCCCTCGACCCCGAACTGACCGGAGAGATTCTCAAGGTCATCCGCCAGCTGGCCGATGAAAAGATGACCATGGTCATCGTGACCCACGAAATGGGCTTCGCCCGCGACGTGGCGGACAGAGTCATCTTTATGGACGGCGGCTACATCGTCGAAGAAGGCCGCCCGGAGGACGTGATCAGCAACCCCAAAGAGGAACGCACCAAACAGTTCCTCGCGAGATTTTCCGACCAGGGGGCTATCAAAGAGTAAGTCAGGGGACGTATCAGCTGACTCATTTTGCCAGGCCAGTGCCCGGGCAAAATGAGACGGCTGATACGTCCTTTTCTTTGAACCACCGGGCGAGTCACCGGGGACGTAACAGTCTGACTCACTATTCACCATGAGTCACCGGTGACACACCGGGGATTCCATGGGAACAAGGTGCTCCTGGCTGTGACAGACCGCCTCCCCTATTCATCTGGAGAAAAATATGGCAGAAAAAACAGATCTCAGAATTCTCAGAATCGTAATGGCAGACCCGGCAGGAAACCGGACTGCCATCGTCAGAACATTCGTGCCGGCCCCCCTGCGAGCCCGGACAGCCGCAGAGATCATGCAGATCCGCAGCCTCCATGCCGAGCAGGTCGGATTTGAGACCACCCCGCTGGCGGGAGGCGCCGGACGTCTGGAAATGATGGGCGGCGAATTCTGCGGGAACGCCGCCAGAAGCTACGGATACCTGCTCAGCACGGAGCGTGCGGATCAAAATGAAGAGATCCTGATCGAGATCTCCGGTCACACAGGCCTGCTCAAAGTGAGCTGCGACCCTGCCCGGAAACGATCCTTTGCACGGATGCCGATGCCCCGGAGGCTGGACTATTCTCCGGAGGGCCTGCCCATGGTCATCAGTGAGGGAATCACCCACATGATCCTGGAAAACACAGACCCGGATCCGGACCTGATCCGCCGCATGGTCGACCGATACGGAAAAAAATACGAGGCCTTCGGCATGATGTTCCTCAGAGAGGACAGACTGGTCCCCGTCGTGTACGTGGAAGCTGCCGGATCCCTGGTCTATGAGTCCTCCTGCGGCAGCGGCTCCCTTGCTGCCGCCTGGTACCAGGATGGGAGAGCCTCCCGCGGACTGGAGCCCGGCCGGGAGACCCTCTACACATATAAAGAACCCGGCGGAGAAATCCTGATCCGCCTGCACCGTGAAGAAGACGGAAGCCTGACCGGAGAAATGGGAGGAGAGATCCTTCTGGAACCGGAGCGGACAGTGACCCTGTAAATGAGGATTTACCGGGAAAGGACGAGCCAGGATGTGCACATGCCCGGCTCGTCCCTCCCCCTGCAAACCCTCCTTTGTGAAGATTTCACATCCTCTTTATAAAGCCCCCCGCCCGGAAAAGACAATTTGCATAATTTGTTTATTATTTTTTGATAATATTATTGCATTTTAGCCAATAAAGTGCTATGCTGATAATAACTTAATTGAGTCGCCTGGAGAGAAGAGAGTATGGCTGCACAGAGGTAAGGAACCTCTTTCTTGTGGCATGTATTCTTTTTTTTGTGCAGATAAGGAAAATCAGATCTGGCCATGCCGGGGTTTCTTTCGGTCACTGTCAACAGCGCGGAAAAAGGCCTTCAAGGCGCGCAGGCGCCCCGGCACAGGTGGTATATGGAGAGAAATTTTGTAAGCAAGAGAGATTTTGTAAACAAGATAGAGGCGTCCCCGATCATTGCGGCAGTCAAGTCTGACGCTGAGCTGGAGCTGAGCCTCAAATCCGAAGTGGATGTGATCTTTACTCTTTACGGCGATATCTGTACGATCCCCGCGATCACGGAGAAGATCAAGAGGGCGGGGAGGACGGCCATGGTGCATCTGGACCTGATCGCGGGCCTTGCGCCCAAGGAGATCTCGGTCGATTTTATCAGGGACAGGACCTGTGCGGACGGGATCATTACGACGAGAGCCAACCTGATCCGCCACGCCAGGGACCGGGGGCTGGCCACGGTGCTCCGCTATTTTGTCCTGGACAGCATGGCCCTCGACAATATCGAAAAGCAGGCGAAGCAGCACTATTCCTCCCAGCCGGATGTGATCGAGATCCTGCCGGGCGTCATCGTCCCCAAGGTGATGAAAAGGATCTGTGCCATGAGCCGGGTGCCGGTCATTGCCGGAGGCCTGATCCATGACAGGGAGGATGTGATGAACATGCTGGACAGCGGAGCGGTCGCGATCTCGACCAGCTGTCCGGAGGTCTGGGAGATGTGAACAGGTGATTATGCACGAAAAAGTGTTGATCATAGAGGCCTGGGGGCAGGGCCCCGGGGCCGGAAGAGCCTGAACCGGAAGGGATAAGACCGGGACCGGGCGAGGAACGGAATTGCACTGTTGACGGAGAGCAGGATAACTATTCATTCAAGGATGCGGGCTTCCGCACCGGAAAAAGGAGGGTATTCTTATGGCAAAGTATGTAATGGCACTCGATGCAGGTACGACCAGCAACCGCTGCATCCTCTTCAATGAGAAGGGCGAGATCTGCAGCATGGCGCAGAAGGAGTTCACACAGTACTTCCCTGCACCCGGCTGGGTCGAGCATGATGCAAATGAGATCTGGCAGACACAGCTTTCTGTTGCGCGTCAGGCAATGCAGAAGGTCGGTGCCACCTACAAGGACATCGCTGCCATCGGTATCACCAACCAGCGTGAGACAGTCATTGTCTGGGACCGCAAGACCGGCCAGCCTGTCTATCACGCAATCGTCTGGCAGTGCCGCAGGACTGCGGATATGAAGGACGAGCTGATGGCCAAGTATCCGACCATCGCGGACGATGCCTATCATAAGACCGGCCTGGTCTTTGACCCCTATTTCTCCGGCACCAAGCTTCGCTGGATCCTCAACAACGTCGAGGGCGTCCGCGAGAGAGCAGAGGCTGGCGAGCTTGCCTTCGGTACCGTCGATTCCTGGCTGGTCTACAAGCTGACCAAGGGCAAAGTACACGTGACCGATTACTCCAACGCCTCCAGAACGCTGCTGTTCAACATCAACACCCTGGAGTGGGATGATGAGCTCTGCAAACAGCTCGAGGTTCCCAAGTGCATGCTTCCCGAGGCCAAGCCTTCGAGCTGTGTCTACGGCGAGTCTGATCCCGAATTCTTCGGCGGTCCCATCCCGATCGCCGGTATCGCGGGCGACCAGCAGGCGGCTCTGTTCGGACAGACCTGCTTCACACCCGGCGAGGCCAAGAACACCTACGGCACAGGCTGCTTCCTGCTGATGAACATCGGCGACAAGC
>CAMNFJ010000163.1:0-5728 GCA_946536955.1 uncultured Lachnospiraceae bacterium | reverse complement strand
TGCTGCCATGCGGCGGTCCACCAACGGCGGTGGAGAGAACTCGCCCCTGCTTGTGGGCGAGGATGATTATTATGAACTGTTTCTGGAGGAGCTCACAGTGATGGAAAAGAACGAAAGGAAGCTGGCAGGAGAGGAGCTGATGATGGCGGAAGCCTGGAAAACAGACTGAGGATCCACAGAGAAGTTTGGAGGAATTACAGTGATTGAAAAGGTTTTGGAATACTTGAATACCGGGCGCGGCGAGGAGATGACAGAAGAGATGTACAGGTGCTCACATGCACAGAGTCTGCTTGCCGGAAAACAGACGATGGAACTGAACAATCATTACCATACGCCGGAGGAAATCGTTCGCATCATGTCGGAGATCACCGGGGAAGAGCTGGATGAGACTTTCCGCTTGTTCCCGCCTTTTTACACGGATTTCGGGAGAAATATTCACATCGGCAAAAACGTGTTCATCAATTCCGGATGCCATTTTCAGGATCAGGGTGGAATATACATCGGTGACGATGCACTGATCGGCCACAATGTTATCCTTGCGACCGTTGATCATGACCTGAATCCCTATGACCGGCATAACTGTTATGCTCCGATCCGGATCGGCAACAGAGTCTGGATTGGATCGGGAGCGATCATTACAAGGGGCGTCTGCATAGGAGACGGCGCTGTGATCGCGGCCGGAGCAGTTGTGACAAAGGATGTTGCGGAGAATACAGTTGTGGGCGGTGTGCCTGCGAAACTTATAAAAAAGATTGATGTACCCATCCTTTCATCAATATATTCTGAAATGGAGTAAAAAAGCAGGATTTAGACAAGAAGAACCCTTTTTGCCTGCAGAATCAGCTCTGACACATATAATGGGCTCTGGAAAAACAGATTTTTGCAGCAATTATGAACGATATCAAAAAGGACCCAATTCCAATACAAGCAGAAATGTTTTTCATTGCTTTATCGATACTTTAAAGCATACTGGAGACCATGCCTGTGGCGGAGCCCCTCAGCTGGTTGGTTTATATCGTAAACCCGGGACTGCCGGGGGAACTCACTGTGACGGAAAAGAACGCGATACATGGTGGGACCTTATGGTCAGGGAGGATGGATATGAAGTTGTCAAAATGGGCGAGGCACCTCTACCAGCCGGTGCTTCCTCTTGGAAAAGATGGAAGAAGAGTTACAGGGGGAGAAGAGCACATAGGGCTCTCCAGACGTGCCGCTGCAGAGGGCATGGTACTTCTGAAAAATGAAAACAGGGTGCTGCCCGTCAGAAAAGGGACGCGGATCGCTCTGTTCGGGAAAGCCGGCGCGGATTATGTCAAAGGAGGCGGCGGAAGCGGTGATGTGACCGTTGAGTATGTCCGCAATCTGATCGATGGCATGCGCGTCAAAGAGCAGGAAGGCAAGGTCTGCCTGTATGAACCCCTGAACGAGTTTTATGAGAAACAGGTGAAAGAGCAGTACGCGCAGGGCATTGTCCCCGGCATGACTTCTGAACCTGCTCTCCCCGGGGACCTTTTGAAGGGGGCAGCCGCTTTTGCAGACCTGGCCATCATCAGCATCTGTCGTTTTTCGGGAGAAAACTGGGACCGGACGACCGAACTGGACGCGGGCCGCAGGACAAGTACGAAGCTTTCCGGCGGCGAGGAGGCTCTGCTCAAAAGAGCCGCTGAGGTTTTTGAGCGCGGTGATTTTTATCTCTCCGAAGCGGAAGAAAAGCTGATCGACCAGGTAAAAACCTGTTTCGACAAAGTTGTCATCGTCCTCAATACAGGCGGAACCATTTCCACCTCCTGGTTTGCGGAGGATTCGGAGCTCCCTGCTGTCCTTCTGGCCTGGCAGGCGGGGATGGAGGGCGGTCTTGCCGAGGCGGACATTCTGTGCGGAGATGTAAATCCTTCCGGAAAACTTGCCGATACCTTTGCCGGCAGACTGGAAGATTATCCATATTCGGAAAATTTCCACGAAGCCCTTGAATATGTCAACTACACAGAGGATGTGTATGTCGGCTACCGCTATTTTGAGACGATCCCGGGAAAGGACAGCATGGTCTGCTATCCCTTCGGCTATGGCCTTTCCTACACGGATTTTTCTCTGACGCCTGTGCAATGCCGCGTAAGGGGTCTTGACCTGCTGCAAAAGGCAGGGGAGGATCCTTCTTTACAGGCGGTCTTCCAGGGAGACGATGCCCCCTGCATCGAAGTCCAGGTGCAAGTCACCAATATTGGCAGCTCTGCAGGGAAAGAGGTCGTACAGCTCTACAGCAGCGCGCCCCGGGGACTGCTCGGGAAACCGGCCAGGGAGCTGAAGGCCTTTTACAAGACGCCGCTCCTTGGCCCCGGTGAGACTGCGACGGTGGAATTGTGCGTACCGGCCGCCGGTCTTGCTTCCTTTGATGACCTCGGCAGGATCCGGGAGAGTGCCTGGGTCCTGGAGAAGGGAAAATACAGCTTTTACCTTGGGACCAGTGTGCGCGACACCACCTGCCTGGATCTTGTTCTGGAGCTTGAGAAGGACATCGTCGTACAGGATGCCCACAGTTACTGCGCCCCCTGCGATCTCCCTGAACGGCTTCTTGCGGACGGAAGGCTGGAAGCTCTGCCCCGGCAGGAGAACAAGTCCCCGGTCAGTGTCTGGGAAGGCCTGGAAAAGGCAGGGGTCTTTACTCCGGATACCCACGCCCGGAAGGGGGAGGACCTGGCCCGCGACCGCTCGCAGGATCCGGTCCGATTTTCGCAGGTGGTGGACGGCAGTGCGGATTTTGAGGAATTTTTCAAACAGCTTTCCCTGGAAGACAGGATCAGCCTCCTCTGCGGACAGCCCAACACCGGTGTGGCCAACACTTTCGGGATGGGAAATCTTCCGGACTTCGGGGTTCCCTCTGTCATGACGGCCGACGGACCCGCCGGCCTCCGCATCCAGCCCGGGGTGGGTGTCACGACCACAGCCTTCCCCTGTGCGACGCTCCTGGCCTGCACCTGGAACCCGGACCTTGTCCGGGAGATCGGGACCGCAGGCGGCATGGAGGTAAAGGAAAACAACATCGGGGTCTGGCTGACTCCTGCAATGAACATCCACCGCAGCCCGCTCTGCGGCAGAAATTTCGAATACTACTCGGAGGATCCCCTTCTTGCGGGCAAAATGGCCGGGGCTCTGATCCGCGGTATCCAGTCCTGCGGGGTCAGTGCCTGCGCCAAGCACTTTGCCTGCAACAACAAGGAGACCAATCGTTTCGAATCCGATTCGCGCCTGTCCCAGCGGGCACTGCGCGAGATCTACCTGAAGCCCTTCGAGATCGCCGTCAGGGAGGCGGCTCCCTGGATGATCATGACCTCCTATAATATCATCAACGGGATCAGGGCTTCCGAGAACACAGAACTCATTGCGGGGATCCTCCGGGGCGAGTGGGGATTTGGAGGGATGCTCACTACCGACTGGTGGAATCATGCTTCCCAGCCCGCAGAGATCCGCGCCGGAAACGATGTCAAAATGGGCTGCGGTTACCCCGGTAAAGTCCTTGATGCCTGCAGAGCCGGTAAACTGTCCGAAGAGGAGATCGACAGGTGTGCTAGACGTGTTCTCAATATGATCCTCCGGCTTGATTGAAAAACAGAGTTCTTAAGAAAAATACATTCTTCAACAGTATGAACTGCATGCCGCCTTTTGCCTTCACTGCAGGAACGTTCAGAAATTGGTAAAATACAGAGCGTGAGCAGAAGGAAACAGTATAAGTAAACGCGTACTCAGGGAGCAGCAGCATAAGTAAACGCGTAATCAGGCAGGGAGAATAATATATGAAGCACAGCATCAACACCTATCGTCTGTATACGAATGAGAAACAGTTTTCCAATGTGGTTCGGATCAAGGTTATCATGAAGCAGCCTGTTGATCCGGACATTCTCTCCCATGCAGTGAATACTGCGATCACGAGATACCCCTACTACGCGGTTCATGTCACCCTGGATGAGGACGGATCCTATGTCCTGCGGCCCAACCGGAAAAAGGTGGCCGTCCTGCACGTGTCGGATCACATGCCGCTTCTGGGCAGCCGCAAGGTCAACGGTCACCTGCTCTTTGTCGAATATGAGGGATGTGAGATCTCCTTTCATATCAGTCACGCCATGTGCGGCGGGAAGGGAATCCTGCCGTGGGTGATGACCAATGTCTATCAGTATGTCGTGGAGAAATACCATATACATCCATATGCGCCCGGCATCCGGAAACCGGGGGAGGACCTCCTGCCCACGGAGACAGCCGAACCTTCCCTGGCCATGCTGCCGGACGAGGAGCCGGTCTATACCTATCAGAGCAAAGATCCGGTCGTAATGATCGGGGACTACATGAACGGGCTCTATAATCCCTTCCGGAGAAAACCCAATTATCGTTTCTTTACATTCAGGCAGGAGGACCTGATCCCCTTTTTAAAGGATACGGACGCCAGCGTCATCTCCTTTTTCCTCGTGGTCATGGCCAAGGCCATGGACAGGGTCCTGCCGGAGAAGATCAAAGTGATCGGCGCGGAGACTGCGCACAATCCCCGGGAGTCCCTGGGCATACCGGATTCACACTGCGACTTCCTGAGCCATGTCCATATCGACTACGACAGGACTATCCTGCACCGGGATATGGAGTTTCTCGGGACCATGACCAGGGGCCAGATCATACTGCAGACGGATCCCACTGTCAGCGGTGAAGAGCTGCGGAAAGTGTTCGAGACCTACGACTGCATAGACCGGATACACGGCCTGAAGGAAAAGAGAAAATACATGAAGGAGCACGATCCCTCCAAGGGAAAAGACGCAAAGCACGGCACCTTCATTATCAACTATACCGGACGCATGGACTGGGGAGAGGTCGCCGATTATGTGGAATCCTATGCGGCTGTCGTAGAGGGTCACCTGGTCGGAGAGGTCACCTCGCTGGACGACAGGATCTTTTTTACCCTCATGCAGCTGATCGAGGATAAGAAGTATACGGAGGCTCTCCTGGAGGTTCTGGAGGAACTGGGGATTCCCTGCAAGGTGGAAGGCCCCTTTCCAAAGCATCTGTCGAAGCATGTCCTTCCCGGCTCATGACAAACTACAGTAGGAGTGAAGTGCAGTGAAAAAGATATCCTATCAGGTCAAGATCATCGATAAGAAAAGCAGACCTGACGGAAGTAAGGACACCTGTCCGCCTGACCCGGAAAGATGAACTGGCGGCGCAGTGCGGGGAGCCTCTTTCCTCTGCACCTGTCCCGGTAAAGAAGGCGCAGAAAATCTATCCCAATGACCCCTGCCCCTGTGGCTCCGGAAAATAATACAAAAAATGCTGCGGCAGGAAATGAGGGTTACAGGTGTAAAAGGGATCTGAAATCTGGAGGACATAGGAGAAGGATGAGCTGGACAGTAAAGAGGATTCAGGAAGATGACTATGGCTGTGAGGAGCGGCCGGAGAACGAGAAGGCAAAAGTGCTCGTAACGCTCCTGGACGGGAACGGACAGGAACGTGTCCTCCGGGTCGAGGACGACTGGCTGTATGAACAGGGCATCGATGAGGGAGATCCGTGGCCGCAGACGGAGCAGCTCGCATAAAAAGGTGTTAAGCTTTTAGACCTGTGATGTGGGGGCTCTCTATCCGCGGGATGCAGGAAGGAAACGATTATGTCTGAAAAAGAATTGTTCGAAAAGCTGCGGACAGGTTTTATCAGCCTTCTGCGGGAAAACAATATAGAGGATACAGCTGTGGAGATCAC
>CAMNFJ010000162.1:0-5753 GCA_946536955.1 uncultured Lachnospiraceae bacterium | reverse complement strand
AGGCCGATGATGGCGTTCATGGGGGTCCGGATCTCGTGGCTCATGTTGGAGAGGAAGGCGGTCTTTGCCCTGTTGGCGTTCTCCGCGGCGGACAGGGCCTCCGCCAGCTCATGGTTTCTGGACATCTGTTCCCGCATCTCTTTGTCAATGACGGTGAAGCCAAGCCCCACGGCGTGGACCTGGTGGTCATCCCGGTCGCCGGGGTGCCGCACGCCTGCCATGCGGAGCATTTCGTAATAGTCCCGGCCCTTTCTGTGGGCCAGATAGCGGTAGGCCATGATATTTTCGGTCGCCAGTACCTCGCGGATGTTGTCGGGATCGATGAAGTGCAGGAAGCCCTCCCGGAATTCCTCATCGACATACTTTTGGCCGTAACGGGTGAATGCCTCGTGAAAGGCGAAGTGGACGCCTTCCCCGATCTGGTCCGGATCCTCCGGATCCGCGCGGTAGCAGACGGCGTCGTCGGCATCTATGTCGACATGGTAGACACTGCGGTAGTCCGAGGCCATGGCGGTGATCATGCTGTTGAGTTCCTTGCTGCTCTGTTCCTGGGCCAGGACCTGCTCCTGCAGGGCCAGTTTTTCCTCCTGCAGGGTCAGTTTTTCCTCCAGCTCCTGCTGCCGGATCCGGCCCTCTGCCTCGGCCTCCTTGATCCGGGTCATCTCTGTGACATCCACGCACATGCCCAGAAGGCACAGCCGGCCGGTGCCGTCCTTGAAGGTCAGCTTGGTGGTCTGGAGGTTGCGCATGAAGCCTTTGGCGTCCGGGACATCCTCAAAAAATACATAGGGCTCCGCCATGGCGGTCGCCTTCCGGTCGTCCTCGACGAAGTGGTCAGCCGTCACCGGGTCAAAGATATCGTGGTCGGTCAGGCCGACAACGCCCTCCGGCGAGGCCTTGTGGGCATACTCCGCGAAGGACTGGTTGCAGGCCAGGTAGCGGCCGGTCGAGACATCCTTGGAAAAGGTCATGGCCGGCATGTTGGTCAGCAGGGCGCCGACGGACCCCATCAGGTCCGCCATCCGTCCGGCTGCCCTCGCCTCCTCCGCCAGGCGCAGGTTGTCCTCCTCCGCCCGCTTGTAGACCTGGGAGAGCAGGAGAATATAGGCGAACATGACGCCGATGAAGAAACAGCAGGGCTGGAAGGGATAGATGGCGTCCACGGAGATCCAGTAGGTATAGATAAAGACTCCGAGGGCAGGGATGAGAGAGAAGCCCAGAGTTGTCAGCAGGGTCCTCCGGTCTGCCTTGTTTTCTCCTGAAGCGGAATGACTCCCGCTGAGCAGAAGGTACAGAATACTGATGACGGGAATGAAATAGTAGACCAGGTTGAGATTGGAAAAAATGCCGAACAGGGGCCCGCGCGTATAGCGGTCTTCCGAGCCTCCGATCCTCCACAAAAGCCCGGTCCCCGCCATGGTCAGAAGGACCAGGGACATATTGAAAAGCCAGGGAGCGGCAAAGATATAGTCCCATTTTCTGCCCTTCAGGTGTCCCCCGGAAAAATGCCTGGAGAAGAGGAACCAGATATAGGGCAGAGTGATATAGACCAGATAAAACAGGAAATTAAAGACAATGAAGGCGCCGCGCCGGAAATCCTCCCCTGTATAGACGATGATCCACAGACAGTCCATTGCCACATAGAACATGCTGGTCCCGATCAGGATAAGGGAAATAGTCCGGTGCTCACTTTTTTTCAGCTTGTGACTGACATCAAACAGCATGAGGGTCAGCCCGATAAACAGCAGCGATGCAGTCATGGCATATGTGATCGTCATGTCCTTCTCCTTCCCCGGGGGTGCGCGGATCAACGCGGCATCCGACAAATTTCCTGCGGGTTTCTGCTGCTTCCATTTTAACATGTCCGGCTGGATAAGTGTGCGCTAATCTTATGAGTGTAATGCGGCTGCGCGGCCCGGATCCCTTTTGCCCCCTTGTACAACCCCTGCTTCCAGCCCTCAATTGTCATGACCCAGGCATTGCTATATAATGATTAACGGGAAATCAGCAGTTTGTAAGATACCTGACTGCTGATCGGCACGGAAAACAGTCATCAACGGAAACACAATTACGGAGGAAAAAAGGTATGCGGAAAAAGAATTCGTATGTACCTGACAAAGGAAGAAGCATCCATCGAAGGAGAAGGAACAGGTTTGTTCCGGTCATTCTCTCGGCAATGCTGGCATTCGGATGTCTGCCGGTATCTGCCGCGGAGATACCGGCGGAGCCTGTTTTTTTTGAGGAAGTTCCTTTTGAAGAGCAGGGGGCTTCTTTTGATGTGCAGGCTTCTATGGCAGAAGACCAGACAGAACCTGTTTTTTCAGAGGAAACTCCGGAAGACCAGCCTGAGCCTGTATTTTCAGATGGAGTCGCGGAGGAGTCCGCTTTTGAAGCGCCGGCTTCCGCTGCGGAAGACCTGACAGACCTGTCTTCCATGACAATTCTGGAGACGGATGTCAGCACCCCGTCGGAGGGATGTGTTTTTCTCGGAATTCACGGAAAATATATCTCTGACCGCCAGGCCGCTCTGGACAGGGTCAATGCGATCCGCCTGGAGGCCTGCCGGGAAGGCATCATCGACCCTAAAACCAGCAAGCCTCTGACAGAGGCTGATTATGTGCCGATCAAGTGGTCCGGCGATCTGGAGAAAATCGCCAGGATCCGCGCGGCAGAGTCGGCGCTGACCGGACAGCATCTGAGGACAAACGGAAACGATTGTTTCTCTTTCGACTATCCCGATGAACAGAAAAACTGGGGGGAGGTCCTGGCCTGGAACTGGTCTGATACCGTTCTGGAGGGCATCGAGCAGTGGTATGGAGAAAAGGAGGACTGGGTCAATAAGACTGAGGGCGCTGTGACGGGGCATTATACCTCGATGATCGATCCTTCCAACCTCTATATCGGTCTGGGAACCTTCTGCTCCGACCAGGCCCGCTTCTATAATACCACCGCCGGAGAATTCAGCTTTTTTGAAGATCTGGATGAAACTCCTGCGGGAACGGACGGCGAATGCATACAGAAACTGGAGGTCAACACCTCCTATCTGAGCGGCCCGGCTGAGCTGCGCGGGGAAACCCGGGGCGTCGCGGGGGATTCGGTCCCCCATGTGCTGACAACAGACACCACCTATTCCAGTGGTTCCAGGTCATTTACAGCGGAAGGCCTGTTTTTCCTGAACAATGTCAACTGGTCCTCCTCAAACCCTGCGGCAGCGGAGGTCAGCGAAGGCACAGTCACGGCCAAAATGTGCGGCAGCACACAGATCAGTGCCTCCCAGACAGATTCCGGCCTCTCCGCGTCCGCTGATTTTACGGTGGACCACATCGAAGAGCCGATTCCTGAGGTCCAGCCGACCTGCACAGCGACCGGCCTGACGGCAGGCGTCAGGTGCTCTATCTGCGGAGAGGTCCTGACAGCTCAGGAGGAGATCACAGCCCTGGGCCACGACTACGACGAAGGTGTTATCACGACCGAGCCGACCTGCGAGGAAGACGGTGTCCGGACATATACCTGCAAGCGCGACTCGAGCCACACGAGGACGGAGACAGTGGCGGCCCACGGCCACCAGTCCGTTGAGGATCCTCAAAAGGACCCCACCTGCACAGAGACCGGCCTGACCGCAGGCACCCACTGCTCTGTCTGCGAAAAGGTCCTGTCCGGCCGGGAAGAGATCCCGGTCCTTGGCCATGACTGGGATGAAGGCTCTGAAACCAAGGCTCCCACCTGCACGGAGAAAGGCATCAAAACCTTTACCTGCAGGAACGACTCCAGCCACACCCGGACGGAGGAGATTCCGGCTCACGGCCACAAGCCTGTTGAGGATCCCCAAAAGGATCCCACCTGCACAGAGACCGGCCTGACCGCAGGCACCCACTGCTCTGTCTGCGAAAAGGTCCTGTCCGGCCGGGAAGAGATCCCGGTCCTTGGCCATGACTGGGATGAAGGCTCTGAAACCAAGGCTCCCACCTGCACGGAGAAAGGCGTCAGGACCTTTACCTGCAAACATGACTCCAGCCACACCCGGACAGAGGAGATTCCGGCCAACGGCCACAGCTGGAAGGAGAAATATACCATCGATGTCGATGCCACCTGCGGCAAGGAAGGAAGCCAGTCCATCCACTGCAGCGTCTGCGATGCCATCAAAGAGGGTTCGACGCAGACTATTCCAGAGACAAATGAACACAAATACGGGGAATGGAAGACCACGAAGCCTGCGACCCTGCGCTCCGAAGGACTGAAAGAGCACGTATGCAGCGTCTGCGGTGACACCGAAACGGAGGCCATTCCCAGGAAAGAAACCGAGTCCATCAGCGTCGCCTCTGTGAAAGGCCTTTCCGACCAGACCTATACGGGCCAGCCGATCACCCAGGACTTCCTGGTCTATGATGAGAACATCCGCCAGGCAGAGGGGGAGGATGCCGCCCTCCTGAAAGAAGGGACAGACTACACAGTCAAATATGAAAACAACGAGAACGCCGGCACCGCATCCGTCATTCTTGAAGGCATGGGCAGCTACACAGGCACCGTGACCCAGACCTTCGAGATCAAAAAAGCAGACCAGAAGATCACGGCAACAGCCTCTGTGTCGACCATCTTCGTGGGCGATTCAGCGACCATCAGCCTGACAGGAAATGAAGGCGCAAAATCCTTCACCCCTTCCAACTCTTCCATCGCAGCCGTGAACTCTGCCGGCAAAGTAACCGGCAAAAAACCCGGCACCGTCAAGATCACAGCCAAAGCAGCCGCGACAGCCAACTACAACGCGGCTTCCACGACAGTCACAATCGTGGTAAAAGCGATCCCGATTTCCAGAGCGACCGTGACCTGCCCCGCCTCCAAGGTCTGGACTGGCTCCGCCCACTATCCGGTCCCGACATTAACGTATAAGGGCAAAAAACTGACAAAAGGGACACACTTCACACTTAAATACAGCAACAATAAAAATGTCGGTACAGCGACAATCGTGATCACCGGGAAAGGAATCTACACCGGCCGGAGGACCAAAACCTTCCGCATCAACCCCAAACCCACAACGATCTCCACGATCAAACCGGCCACCGGAAAGCTCACCATCAACTGGAGAAAACAGCCCTCCCAGACATCAGGCTACCAGATCCAGTACAGCTCCCGCAAAGACTTCAAGACCCAGAAGACCATCAAGATCACCAGCGCCTCCACGGTCAAAAGAACACTGTCCGGCCTTGCGAGAAAACACAAATACTATGTCAGAATAAGGACCTTCCGCAATATCGCTGGAAAGATGTACTATTCCACCTGGAGCCCGGCAAAGAGCGCAACGACAAAATGAGTCAAAGGGGAAGTGAGTCCCCGGGGCGTAACAGACTGACTCATATTATCTGATGCACCCGGGATATGAACTGTGAGTTGCCGGGGATATAATAGCCTGACTCATATTACCTGATTGCACCCGGGATATAAAATGTGAGTCATCGGGGCGTAAAGTTTGACTCAGTTTGCCTGATTTCCCCTGAGCCATAAGCCGGGGAAATTCAGGGGATATGTCACATTTCCTCCGACACACGCTTTTTCACACTTACATCAAAAACCTGAAAACAGCAGGCAGTTTGTAGTCCATACTGCCTGCTGTTTGAATTTGCTTAAGGCTCTTATCAGAACCCGGACTATTTGGAATGCTGCTATAGAGAAGGCCAGTTGCTGTGAAGATTAGAGTCACCGGGGATCAGGGTGTGACAAGGGGACAGGTGTGACAAGGGGACAGGCACTCTGTCACA
>CAMNFJ010000161.1:0-5753 GCA_946536955.1 uncultured Lachnospiraceae bacterium | reverse complement strand
GCTGACGGCCCTCGACGAAGGCCTGCTTGGTGCACATGACGTCTCTGATCTTCATGTCGGGGATCATGGCCTCAATGATGTAGAGGGGATGGGTTCCGACGTCGCCCATGGCGAAGGAGATGCCTGCCTTGGAGGGATCAAAGCGCCATCTTGCGGCCGCGTTGGTTTCCTCGATCTTGGTGTTGTAGCCGCCGAAGGCGAAGCTCATGTTGATGAGGCGGATGGGGCCCAGGTCGCCGTGCTTGATCATCTGGCGGGCCTGCTGGATCATCTGGTGGCCGGAGTAGCCGTAGGTCACGCCGACGACGAGGTTCTTTTCCTTAGCGATGGCGCAGAGCTCCTCTGCCTCCTCGCTGGTGAAGCAGACGGGCTTCTCGCAGACTACGTGGAAGCCTGCTTCCAGGGCCGCCTTGGAGATGGCGTAATGGGTGCTGTTGGGAGTCGCGATGGAGACAGCCTCGATGCGGTCTTCGCGCTTCTGCTCCTCTGCGAACATGGTCTGATAGTCAGGGTAGCAGCGGTCAGGCTCTACGCCCAGCTCTTTGCCGAATTCGATGCCGCGCTCGGGATTGATATCAAAAGCGCCCGCGACCAGCTTGAAATTGTTGTCACGCTGTGCGGCAGATCTGTGGATGTAGCCGATCTGGCTGCCCTTGCCGCCGCCGACCATTGCCCAGCGAATGGAGTGATCGAGAACCTTGGAACCGTTAATCATTGCATTACCCTCCTTGTTTTTTTTGGTATATCCTGTTTTTAAATGTTTTTGTTTTGTTCTGTTTTCTTCTGTTTTCCGCTTCTGCATGTGCCGGGAAGCTCCGCGTC
The DNA here is from genome assembly GCA_946536955.1 of uncultured Lachnospiraceae bacterium. Classification (GTDB taxonomy): domain Bacteria; phylum Bacillota; class Clostridia; order Lachnospirales; family Lachnospiraceae; genus CAG-791. The sequence continues at coordinate 4,931 of CAMNFJ010000161.1, read as the reverse complement.
CGAAAGGGACCGGCTGTTTTCCTGCGTCCTTTTCTCTGCTTTGTTTTGTTTTCCCGTCCTTGTTTTGATGATTAGATTCTAGCGGAAAAGAGGGTGGGGATAAAGCCTTGTCTTTGCCCGAAAATGTTCTGTTTTTGCCCTGTGCTGAATTTTTGTTTTCATTCCCGGAGGGAGGGGGAAACCCGCGGGGCCATGGCTGGCCTTACGAGGTGGAGTTATTCCACATGGGACTTGAGGGGGAAACCCGCGGGGCCATAGCTGGCCTTTACTGCTTCAGCCCTGACTACTTCAGATGGAAGAAATTGCGGAAGGCCGCGGGGGTCTGCCCGGTCTTTTCACGGAAAAACCTCGTGAAATGGGAGGTGTTGACAAATCCGCAGCGGTCGGCGATCTCGGTGATGCTCAGGACCTGGTCGGTCAGCATCTCCTTGGCCGCATTGACCCGGACGTCCGCGAGGTACTCGTTGGGGGTCCGCCCGGTCTCCCTGCGGAAAAGCCTTGTGAAATAGTACCTGCTCAGGGATACATGGTCCGCGATCTCACCGATCTGCAGGGAGCTTCCATAGTGGTTGTTCATATATTCGACCGCTTCCTGCACCGGAGGGGAAAGGGTGACCGAATCCTGGTCGATCATGTTACAGAACATGGTGTGGATCAGCATGGAGATCGTGTGGTCCTGGGGGAAGGGCGACTCGGTCTCCTCCATCAGCCTTTCCAGCGTCCGCTGCAGCCTGCCGGTCACCCGGAACTTTCTTTTTCCCTTCTCCTTGAGCAGTTCATACAAAGCTTCGGAAGCGCCGCCCTTAAAGAGCATCTCCCATTTGATGAGATGGTCCGAAGCCGCCCGGTAGGCATGGGGGATCCGGAAATCCACCAGGACTGCTTCATTTTCCCCAACCAGGGTCTTCCCGCCCTCGTATTCCAGCTCCAGCTGTCCTTCCTGGACATAAATAACGGAGTAGAAGTCGAGAGCCTCGCGCCGGACGCTGTAGAGGCTGCTGCACTCGTATCTTCCACTCCATACAATATAAAAAAGATTGCGCACGGCGAAGTCCAGCGGCGTATGGAAGCCGCCGCCGCTTCTCCGAAGGATCCCTTTTTCATTATTGATCCGGATCTGTTCTCTGGTTTCCTGGTCCATATATACGCTCCTCAGGTACTGTACATAAATAGCTTCGGAATAGTTTGCCGGATGTTTTTTCGTGTGCCAGGCGGAGAAAGGAGCCGCAGGGGCTCCTCCCCGCCGAAACCCTCACTCCAGGTACATTTCCCGCATGGCTTCGCAGTCAGAAGCCCCGCGGGCTCCCCTCTCCGCAAGCCTCACTCCAGGTACATCTCCCGCATGGCTTCGCAGTCCTCCCGGGTCACGCCCAGGCCATTTTCCAGAAATCCCTGCATGCTGCCGTAGCTCCGGTCCACCGCGTCATAAAAGGACTGCAGATAATCCAGATCCGCCCCGAAGAGATAGCCCAGCGCTTCATCGGCTAGAGGGCTGGTGGTTTTCTCCCTCCCCTTGATCATCTGGATCAGATACTGGATCTCCCCCGCCAGGTAGTCTTTGGTCTTGAGATAATCCTCCATGATATCCCTGCGGTCGATCCCCAGGACCTCCTCGATCAGGACGGCTCCGATCCCCGCGCGATCCTTGCCGGCGGTACAGTGCCAGAGGACAGCTCCCTTGTGAGGCTGTCTGAGGATGCGGAGAAATTTCCCGTAGCCCTCCAGGGCAGCCGGGCCGAGCGCAAAGGAGGAATAGAGTCTGCACATATACTCCCTGGCCTCTCTGGGTTTGAGCAGCAGGAGGGAACTGATCCTCCGGTCTGCCTCCTCCTCCCGGGAGATCCCCGCGGTCAGGCTCTCCACGACCGGGATATGGTAGTATTTTGCGCCTTCCACACTCCTGTCAGGCTGCCGGCCCTTTTCCTCGTCGGAGCGGAAGTCCACGATCGCGCTGATCCTGCCGTTAAAGCGGTCGCGGTCGCCGTCCACAAGGTCTGACAGGTGGCCGCTGCGGATCAGTTTGCCCGGGCGGATCGTCCGTCCTTCGGGCGTTCTCATTCCCTTCAGGTCCCGGATGTTGCGAAGCTTGTCGAATTTCAATAATGTACTGGGCATGGAAGTTCACCTTTCTGTTCTTGTGTTGTGATGGCGGAGGGGAGGACGGGGGACGGTGAGGCAGGGGGGACGGTTCTATTGACTCATCAAATGAGTCAATAGAACCGTCCCCTCTGACTCAGAACCGTCCCCCCTGACTCACCTGGCTCACCGCTGCTCTGCTTCTCCCCGGGCTCATTCCCTGTTTGCGGTCCTGAGCTGGCGGTAGCGGCTGGGGGGCAGGCCGATGTGGCGGGAAAAGAGCCTGGTAAAGTAGGCCGGGTCGTGGAAGCCGCAGGCCAGGGCGATGTCCCCGATGCTGTCGTCCGTGACGGTGAGGCGGACCTGGGCTTCGCCCAGGCGCAGGCGCAGGAGGTATTGTTTGAAATTGTAGGATGTTTCTCTTTTAAAGAGGCGGGAGAGGTGCCAGGTGCTGACAAAAAAGCGTCTCGCCGTCTCCTCCAGGCTTACATCCTCTCCATAATGGTTGTTGAGGTATTGCTCCACCTCGACGCAGAGAGGGTCGATCTCCGGTTCGGTCTCCTCTGCCCTGCGGACAATGTCCTGAAGCAGGTCCAGAGCCGCCAGCAGCAGGCTGTGGACAAATCCGGGATTCCGGTTTTCGCCCGGCATCGCATATTTCATGATCAGCAGGCAGATCTCCTTCAGGTCCTCTGTCCGGGAGGACCTGCGCAGGACCGGGATCCTGGCCGCCCCGATCAGCTGACCCGGCTTCAGGCCCGGCAGGGCAAGGCCCCGGATCCCGATCGCCAGAGTGTCGTAGACAGGGCATTTGTCCGGGAACTCATCGTGCATGACGTCTGGATTGCAGAGCACGATATCCCCCGCCCTGAGGTCATAGAGCCGGCCTCCGATCGAATATTTCCCGCTGCCGTGCAGGAGAATGAATATTTCTGATATGTCCTTGTGCCGGTGCATCACATGATTGTGTCCGTCGGTCCAGTCCGCATAGGCGACATGGGCCAGCCATGGTTCCCCCTCCCCGTGATTCGGGAAGTCCATTTTATCCAACATCAGGTGCACATTTTTATTTTTTTCCAGTGACATCCCGTTCTCCCCCGTCTCCTATGTAAAAGTTCCGGTGGTATCCGTATGCAAAAGGCATGGCCGGGCCCGGGCAGGCGGGTCTCTGCGGCCCGGGCCGCCGCGGCGCTGTCATGTTTTTTTCCTGTATCAGTCTATCACAACGAGACCGGTTTTTGGACTTTTTTGCTCATTTTATGTGTGGGAATATGGGAATTTGCATCAGCATAGACATTTTGGCAGATTTTTTCCTCCTCAAAGCGGGTCCGGACCGGGCCTCCCAGTCATTTTTCTGTCCTTTTGCGGGCCCCGCCGGCGGAAAGAACATGCATTTCGGACGGGGGTTTTAGTCAAAATGTGCTCTCCAGCCCGCTCAGAGGCATATTTTGTGTGTATTTTGTACAGCCAGCAAGGAAATCCAACTGATATTTTATCAAATATGCCGGATTTTTTGCTTTTCCAAATCAACAAAAATGTCCATTCTGTTATTTTTTCCAGTCTGTTATGATTGAGAGTAACGGAATAAAGGGTTCTGGATTTTGCAGATAACCTGATGTCAGGCTTTCATGCCCAAGAAAGGAGTTGCGAAATGAAAAAGCAGATTATTTCCGGACTGGTCATTACAGCTCTTGCTGTAACGCTGCTGGCCGGCTGCGGCGGCAGTGCTTCGAGTTCAGCTTCGGGCTCAGCTTCCAGCAAGAAAGCAGCAGCCTATGAAATGGCTTACGTCCTCTCCACCCGTGATGAATTCCTCGGGGAGCTGGAGGAGTGCGTACAGAAGGCGGCAGATGACAACGGCGTAAACATCGAGATGAAGTATGCCGGTGAAGATTCCCAGAAGATGATCGACTGCATCAACGCCGCGAAGACAGAGGGCAAGCAGGCGGTCCTGATCAACCTGAACGCGGCCGAGGACGCCCAGGCCTGCATCGAGGCTGCCGGCGATATGAAGGTCGTCTTCATCAACCGTGTGCCGGCCGACTTCGGTGTGCTGAGCGAGAACGCGGCGGCTGTGGCCTCCGATGAAAATACCTCCGGCGCCTATCAGGGCCAGTTCCTGGCGGATTATTTCAACAAGGCCGGCAAGAAGGAAATCTCCTATGTGCTGCTGCGCGGCACCGAGGGCCTGGTCCACACAAATCTCCGTTCCGACAAGGCTCTGGAGGAGCTTGAAAAGGGCGGGATCAAGGCAACACAGGCAGGGCTGGTCCACGCCAACTACAACCGTGTCACTGCAAGGGACGCCTTCTCCGATCTGATCGGCAATGTCAAGTATGACTGCATCATTTCCAACAACGACGCAATGGCCCTGGGTGCCATCGCGGCGCTGCAGGAGGCAGGCCAGGATCCCAAGGCTGCTCCGATCGTCGGCATCGACGCGACCGCGGACGGCCTGGAGGCCGTCAAGAACGGCGAGATGGCCATGACTGTTTTCCAGAGTCCTCAGGGGCAGGCGACCGGCGCCATGATCGCCGCCATCAACATGCTGGAGGGCAAGGATCTGGCAGAAGGGACCGAGTGTGAGGTCTCCTCCGAGAGCCCTTATGTTCTGTATTATCCCTTCGTCCCCGTCACAGCGGAGAACGCGGACAGCATTAAATGATGACCCTGTGCTCACCTGTTCATTTGTCAAGAGTCTGACGACCGTTTATCCCATTCCGGATTCCAGTAAGCCGTTGCTGCATAGCAGCTTTCCCGCCTTGCGAAGCCGCTCCGGCGGGAGGCAGGTTTAGAAAGTAATAGGGTAGAGGGGAGCCAAGCGGCTCCGCCCTCCCATTGCACCGGACGTACGG
>CAMNFJ010000160.1:0-5835 GCA_946536955.1 uncultured Lachnospiraceae bacterium | reverse complement strand
GTTCTTCGAGGAAGGCTCCGACATGTACAAGAAGGCTGTCGAGCTGGGCGAGAAGTCCTTCGACTTCTGCAAGCTCTTCTATGACCTGGGCGGCCTTGAGGAGTCCGGAGACAGCACTCCCATGACCATCACCTACCATGATTCCTGCCACCTCAAGAGAGAGCTGGGCGTCTGGAAGGAGCAGAGAGAGCTGCTGACCAAGACCAACGGCATCAACCTGGTCGAGATGGTCGACTCCGACGTCTGCTGCGGTTTCGGCGGTACCTACAGCATCAAGCTGCCTGAGGTTGCTGCACCGATCCTGGCCAAGAAGCTCGAGCACATCAAGGACACCGGCGCTTCCGTCGTCGCTGTCGACTGCCCCGGCTGCCTGATGCAGATCCGCGGCGGTATGGATGCTCATGAGATCCCGATCGAGGTCAAGCACACCGCTGTCATCCTCGCCGAGAAGAGAGGGCTCATCTGATCCCGTAAAAAAATATGACAACTACTTATCATAATGACCGGAAGTCCCCGGCAGAGGCCGGCGCGGCCTCTTATGAAAGGCTGACGGCGACCGCCGCTTTCCGGCTGGCCGCCATGCACACCTGGCCGGCCTCGGTCTGCCCGGCCCTGTTCGGCATCTTCTGGTGCCTGCAGAGGGGACTCCCCCTGTCGCCGGTCCAGGCCGTCCTGCTGCTGGCCGCCTGCATACTGTCCCAGTCTGCGGTCAATACCCTCAACGACTACGTGGACTATGTGAGCGGGACCGACAGCGAGGCCGACAACGTGGAGGTCAATGATTCCGTGCTGGTCTACAACCACGTGAATCCAAAACATGCCCTGGTCCTCGGCCTGGTCTATCTGGCCTCAGCCGCGGCCTGCGGCGTCATCGCCGCCTGGCATGCCGGACCGGCCCCCTACATCGTGGGCCTGATCGGCGGACTGACTGTGATCGCCTACAGTATCGGCCCGCTTCCGGTCGCCTCCCTCCCTCTGGGAGAGGCGGTCTCCGGCTTCGTCATGGGCGCCCTGATCCCTCTGGGCACCGCGGCGGCGGCCGACGGGACCTTCCACTGGGAGATCCTCGCGGAGTGCCTGCCCCTGATCCTGGGCATCGCCCTGATCATGCTCAGCAACAACGGCAGCGATATCGAAAAGGACATACCTGCGGGCCGCATGACCCTGCCGGTATATCTGGGACGGCCCGCCGCCCTGACCCTCTACCGGGGAATGCTGGGAGCCTGGATCGCCCTTCTCTGCATCCAGCCGCTCGTCCACCTTGGAGGGATCGGCATCCTGAGCATCCTGCTCACGCTGGTCCTGGGACGCGGTCCCTTCGGCTTCCTCATCCGGGCAAAGCTTCGTCCGGAGGACAGGATCCGGCAGATGAAGAGCATCACGGCGGCCAATATGATCGGAAACGGTCTGCTGGCCCTGGCCTACGCGGCCGCCTGGCTTTTGAAGCTGCTGGCATAAAAGGCGCTTAAAAGGATACGGCAAAAAAATATATCAGAGAAACACTAAAAACATCATGGATAAAGAACAAAAGCGCGCAAAAGTATATGAGATCTTTCAGACACTTGCGCCGCGCTACGACAGGGCGAATGCCCGCATCAGCCTCGGACTCGAAAAGGGCTGGAAAAAGCTGCTCGTGAAGAGGCTGACAGCGGACATAGCCGCGCAGGGTCAGGTTCTGGATGTGTGCTGCGGCACGGGAGATATCGCTCTCGCCATTGCCGGCCGCAGACCGGACCTGGAGGTCACCGGGCTCGATTTTTCGCCCGCCATGCTGGCGGTCGCGAAGGACAAGGGCAGGGACCTCACCAATCTCCGCTGGGTGGAGGGAGACGCCATGAAGCTCCCTTTCGCGGACGGGACCTTCGAGGCGGCATGCATCTCCTTCGGGCTTCGGAACACACCGGATTACGGCCGGGTCCTCGGGGAGATGAAACGAGTCGTCCGGCCGGGGGGGAAGGTATACTGCCTGGACTCCTTCGTCCCGGACAATCCGGTCGTCCTGCCGGCCTACCGCCTCTATTTCCGGCATCTGATGCCTCTTTTAGGGGGAGGACGGAAGTACAGAGACCAGTATGACTGGCTCTCACAGTCGACAGAACAGTTTCCCAGACGCAGAAAGCTGATGGGGCAGTTCGCCCGGACAGGCCTGGCCGGCATCCAGAGCCGAAGCAGGATGTTCGGCGCCTGTGTTCTGATCGAAGGCACAAAGCCATAAAAATGAATTAAACTGAACAAGCAGATTAGCAAAATAGGAGACAACTATGAGCGAAGAAAAATTTGACGCCATAATCGTAGGCGGAGGACTTGCAGGTGCTACAGCGGCATACGTCCTTGCAAATGCCGGACTGGAAGTCCTGCTCGCGGACCGCGGCGATTTCTGCGGTTCCAAGAACGTGACCGGCGGTCGTCTCTATGCACACAGCATGGAAAAGGTCATTCCCGGCTTTGCCCAGGAAGCACCCATCGAGCGCCGTGTGACCAAAGAAAAAATCTCCCTGATGACAGAGAAGAGCTCTCTGGATATTCAGTATGGCTCCACCGACCTGAGCGCCGAGCCTGAGAGCGCTTCCTACACGATCCTGCACTCCAAATTCGACAAATGGCTCGCTGACAAGTGCGAGGAGGCCGGTGTCATGCTGGTTCCCGGCATCCGTGTCGACAGCTGTGTCGTTGAGGATGGAAAGGTCGTCGGTATCGATGCGGGCGGCGAGATCATGTACTCCGACGTCGTCATCATCGCGGATGGCGTCAACTCCCTGATGGCCCAGCGCCTGGGCATGAAGAAGGAACTGGGCACCCATGATGTCGCGGTAGGCGTCAAGGAAGTCATCAAGCTGGATGAGGAGACCATCAACCAGCGCTTCGGCGTCCGCGGCGACGAGGGTGTCGCATGGCTGAGCGCCGGCGACGCCACTGCCGGAGCCTTCGGCGGCGGCCTTCTGTACACCAACAAGGATACCATCTCCATCGGTGTCGTCGCGACCCTGGCTGACATCGGCTACACCGATATCTCTATCCCCGACCTGCTGGACCGCTACAAAGAGCATCCTTCGATCAAGCCTTTCATCGAAGGCGGCGAGACCATCGAGTACAGCGCCCACCTCGTTCCCGAGGCAGGCATCCACATGATCCCCGAGCTGGTTCGTGACGGTGTCCTCGTGACCGGCGATGCCGCAGGATTTGTTGTCAACCTGGGCTTCACCGTCCGCGGCATGGATTTCGCGGTCGAGTCCGGACGCCTTGCTGCAGAGGCTGTTATCCGCGCCAAGGAGGCCGGCGACTTCAGCAAGGAAGGACTTTCCTCCTATGTCAAGGCTCTGGAAGAGAGCTTCATCATGAAGGATATGAAGGCCCTCAAGGGCTTCCCGACCATCATGTCCCGCAGGGAGATCTTCAAGGACCTGCCCGAGATGGCCGACGACATCTGCAAGAAGCTCTTCACCGTAGATGGCAAGCCCAGCGTGGACTTCCTCATGTATGTGATCAATTCTGTGACATCGCATACGAGCGTAGACCGTCTCAGCAGCTTTGTCGGAGATATCGTAGACGCGCTCTGATGCGTCCTGTGACAATACCGCTGTCTACGCATCCATATGGAGGATAAAGAAAAATGGCAAAAATGAGTGTAGATGATAAGCTGGGACTGGACCAGTTCCACACAGACGAACATAATCCGCACATCACGATCAACGAGGATTATGACAATATGGCGGAGATCCGCAAGGTCCTCCTCGCTTGCCCTGCCGGCCTCTACCACTATGAGAACGGCAAGATCACCTTCAGCCATGAGGGCTGCCTCGAGTGCGGCACCTGCCGCGTGCTCTCGATCGACAAGGTCGTCAAGAGCTGGGACCACCCCATGGGCGGCGCAGGCGTTCAGTTCCGTCAGGGCTGATCAGTGTGAATCCGGGATCCGGCCCCGGCCTCCGGCAGAGCCGGTCAGGCACCGGCAGCTGACCGCGATGTAAGGAGCGGCAGTTGACCCCGCCCGCCGGTGTGCGGAAGACACACGGAATAATCATTTCTACAGGATGCTTACCGCCGGATCCGCGATCTATAAAGACAAAAACAGACAGCAGGCTCGTTTGCGGGCCTGCTGTCTGTTTTTCCGGTATTGTATCACCAGTGTTTATACCGGTAGGCCTGATAGCCGGATCCGAAAAGCTCGGAGGAAGAGAACAGCTTGTACCGGGTCCTGGAGCCTTCGCCGGCCTCTTCGAATACGGCGTATTTACTGCCGACCCTGCCGGCAAACATCCGCACGTGGTGGGAGATCAGGAGGATATCGCCGGGCTTCAGGCGGGACTTGTCGATCCTGGTGTAGTACTGCCCGTTGTACATCATGTAGGTTGTCTGGTAGGTCACGTTGGCTCCGGCCGCCTTCATGCACTGATAGACGAAATAGGAGCAATCAGACCCCTTGGCCGTGGTCTTGTTGGTGTAGGAATAATAGGGCTTTGCGATATCGTTCCAGGTATAGCCGTTTCGGATGAATCTGTTCCAGTCGTCATCGTCATAGCTGTGGTCGACCATGGAAAAGGGGATGCCCACATAGGTCTTGCCCTTGAGGAACTTGTTGGAGACCGTGCCGTCCGTGGATTTTGTCGTGCTGTAATAGCCCTCGGAATTGTACCAGGTGGGGAAGGTAAGGGGGCATTTCCACTTGACGGTCACCATCTTGCGGGCCTTGTCCAGGGCCTTGATCCGCCTGCGGTCACTGGTCTGGGACTTGTAGTTTACGCCCTTGTAGCTGGCGTAGCCCAGCACATAGGAGGAGCCGCCGCCTGAGCCCGAGGAGGGCGTATTGGCGGAGGAGGAGGACTTGACCGTGAAGGAGACGGTCATCATGACCGACTTCTTTTCGTCTTTGGCCCAGATGATATAGAGGTTTTTCCCGGCCCTTGCGTGGTCGAAGCGGATATAGTCGTCGATCTGGCCCAGGCTGAAGGAATAGGAATTGGGGTAGGCCGTGTGCCGGGAAACGGTCTCGTAGGCGGCATTGCGGACCGCAACACGCACCTCCTTGATCCTGTAGTTGGACAGGATCGTTCCCACACAGCTGAAGGGAGATCCCTCCGGGAGAGTGGTGGGCCTGGAAACGCCGGTGATCCTCAGCTTGCTGGGGGTCGTGACCGTCGTCATCTTTGTGTAATCGGCCCTGCTGACCCAGGCCATCTGCCAGTAGCGGATCCCGCCGGACTTGTTTTTAACACTGTAAATGATCTGGACCCTGCTGCCGGAGGAGGTCATGGTGTAGATGGTGCTGCCCTTTCCGACCCGGCCCAGAGTCTTGCTGCCGGAGCTTCTGCGGTAGGTCGTCGCCTCCGCCCGGGAGATCTTTTTGCTCTGGGGAGCTGTCGCGGATGTGAAGACGGAGAGCGGGATATAGCCGGTCTTGCGTTTTCCCTTGTAGGGATACTGGACAGTCGCCCACTTACCCTTGACCGCGACCAGGTAGAGGATGTCGTCGGCCTTGACTGACCGTCCTTGTATCTTTTTGTGGTTTTTGTCGTAGACCTGATATTTCTTTTCGGAATTGATCGTGTAGGACCGGACGGGACGGCCGGACTGAAAAGAGGGCCAGGCGGTGGACGCCTCGGTGGAGACAGCGGCGAACCGCAGGCAGGGGATCAGCATCAGGCAGCACAGCAGCAGGATCAACAGGCGGTCAAAGCTGCTGACGGACCCGGCTTTCTTTTTTGTTCGAACATTCATAATATGGATTCCTCCGATCCGGATATTTTTCCCATTCATTTCCATCTGAAAAATCTGCACAGAGGGATCCATACCGGAAGGGGAGCAGAAATCAGGGAGATGATTAGAATATATGCACAA
>CAMNFJ010000159.1:0-5862 GCA_946536955.1 uncultured Lachnospiraceae bacterium | reverse complement strand
GTCCAGGGCTCGGCGCCGAAGATACCGGCCTTGAGCTTGTTGTCCTCGGGCTTGTAGCCCTTCTCGGCCAGGGACTCGCCGATGAAGGCTGCGTAGGAGGGGGTGCAGCAGAGGATGGTCGCGTTGAGGTCCATCATGAACTGGATCTGACGGTCAGTATTTCCGGAGGACATGGGCAGGGTCAGGCAGCCGACCTTGTGGGAACCACCGTTGAGGCCGGGGCCGCCGGTGAAGAGACCGTAGCCGTAGCAGACCTGGACGACATCCTCGTTGGTGCCGCCTGCGGCCACGATGGCTCTGGCGCAGCACTCCTCCCACATATCGATGTCCTTCTGGGTGTAGAAGGCCACGACACGCTTGCCGGTGGTGCCGGAGGTGGACTGGATGCGGACGCAGTTCTTGAGATCTGTGCCCAGAAGTCCGTAGGGATAAGCCTCGCGCAGGTCATCCTTGGTCAGGAAGGGGAGCTTGTAGATGTCGTCGACGCTCTGGATATCCTCGGGTTTGACACCCTTTTTGTCCATCAGATTGTGATAGTAGGGGACATTGTCGTAGACATATTTGACCTGCTTGACGATCTTCTCATTCTGGATCTTGAGAATTTCCTCCCGTGAGGCGGTTTCGATTTCCTTCTGATAATAGTTGCCCATGGTCTCTCCTTTACTTTTCTTTTTCGCTGTTTTTAGTGTAGTCTGCCGGGGGTCCGGTCTGTGTGGATCAGCGTTCCATGTCCCTGCTCTTCGGGAGGGCGCGGACTGGAACGACAGGAACGATCAGGATGCCCTGCCTGTGACCCGGTCTTCCGGACCGGGCTTTTGCCAAAAAAACAAGGGGTGCGGCACAGGTCGATGTGCCACACCCCTTGAATGTTTCTCCTGAACTTTTCAGCTCTCCGCATTCTTCAGCATAGCAAATCAACCTTACTGTCCGAGCCAGTAAAGCTAAAGGTAAAGCCGAAGATAAACCCGAAGGTGTTGATGCTGCGAAGATTGCGGTTCATGGTAATGCTCCCGTTATGGCCAGTGTGAACTGGTATACATAGCCGTGCGCAAGGCACAGGTCAAAACAAACTGGTTTCGAGTTGCTGCAACTTGTGTTGAATCATATCACCGCGTTAAAGTGGTGTCAACAAAAAGTTTATCGAAAAAACGAGTATTATAGGCAATTTTTTACATAAAAACCTGTCAGTATATGCAGGTTTGGATAAGTGCACAAATAAATGCTGTCTGTCTGTTTCAGTTCAGGCGGGCCTGAACTGTGAAGCCATCCGCTGTGAGGCCGCGCGGACTTCTTCTTTTACAGGAATGAGCCGGATGATATAATAATAAAAACACGACAGGATGAAGAAAGTTGCGAAAGAGGCCCTTCCGGCGCCCTGACCGCAGACCTGCCGGCGACAGGATTCTTTTGAAAGGAAAACAGCATGAACAGCACAGAGATAAAAAAGATCAACCGGGAGCTCTTATCATTTCTGGACCGGAGCCCCGTTCCCTATTTCGCGGTCAGGAACATGAAGGATATGCTCAGGGAGGCCGGTTTTACGGAGCTTGCCGAAAAGGACCGGTGGGAGCTGGAGGCGGGAGGAGCCTATTTTGTTTCCCGCAATGATTCCGCCCTGATCGCCTTCAGGATCCCGCGGGAGAGATTCATCGGCTTTCAGCTGATGGCCAGCCACTGTGACTCCCCGGTCTTCAAGATCAAGCCCGACGCGGAGATCACGGTCGAGAACCGCTATGTCAAGCTGAACGTGGAGAAGTACGGAGGCATGCTCTGCGCGCCCTGGTTTGACCGGCCCCTGTCCGTCGCGGGCAGGGTGATCGTAGAGACCGGCGAGGGGGTCGGGACCAGGCTGGTCAACATCGACCGGGACCTGCTGATCATCCCCAACCTGGCCATCCATATGAACCGGGAGGCCAACGACGGCATCAAATACAATATCCAGAACGACATGCTGCCCCTTTTCCGCCAGGAGACTCCGGGCCGGAAGGGGCGGGGCAAAACCTTCGGGGACCTCATCGCCGCGGAGGCCGGAGTCAGGCCTGACCAGGTCCTGGACACGGACCTTTTTCTCTACAGCAGGATGAAGGGGACCTTCGTCGGCCTGAACAGGGAATTTATCGCCAGCGGGAGGCTGGATGACCTGCAGTGCGCCTTTGCCTCTCTGAAGGGAATCATGGAGGCGGAGCCCGGCAGGAGCGTGGCCGTCCACTGCGTCTTTGACAATGAGGAGGTCGGAAGCGGCAGCAAGCAGGGGGCGGCGGGAACCTTTCTGAGAGATGTCCTGCACAGGATCAGCGCTGCCTTGGGCCTGGGCGAGGAGGACTATCTGAGGGCCCTGGCCTCCAGCTTCATGGTCTCCGCGGACAATGCCCACAGCGTCCACCCCAACCACGCCGCGAAGACCGATCCGACCAGCAGACCCTTTATGAACGGGGGGATCGTGATCAAGTACAGCGCCAACCAGAAGTATACGACCGATGCGGTCTCCGGAGCCATTTTCCGCGCGATCTGCAAAAAAGCCGGGGTGCCGGTCCAGACCTTTGCCAACCGGTCTGATATGCTGGGGGGCTCGACCCTGGGAAATATATCCCAGAGCCAGGTAGCCCTGAACACGGTGGACATAGGCCTTGCCCAGCTGGCCATGCACTCTCCCTATGAGACCGGCGGAGCCCTGGATACGGCCTACCTGGTCGAAGCCGCGAAAACGCTTTTCGGCGCTTCCGTGGAGGCGGAGGGCAGCGGCAGCTATACCATCCGCTTCGCGGGGGATACTCTCACCGGGGAAGCGGAGGCCGGCAGCCAGGCCTGACGGGAAGGGTCGGGAGACGCCTGCGGGCTGCCGGTCCTGTCGGCGGCTGAAAGGCAGAGCGGGACCACCGCCCGCTGGAACAGGCCCGAAAGACCTGACGGAGGTTTGTGACGGGGCACAAACCTCCATCTGATGCAAAAGAGAAATCGTCTTCACGAATTTCTCTTTTGCGATGCCTGCGCACTTCGTGCTCCGGCATTGTCGGAAAGAGTGAAAAAGTCCTGTCCACATTCCGGGGGACTGTGGACAGGACTTTTTGATCACCATATAAAATTGGACCGGAGCTGTTCTCCGTTGTCGATCAGGATATCCTGACCGGTCATGCTCTGATTGATGTTGGTCAGAAAATAGGACCACTCGGCGATCTCTTCGGCGGAGGCCCACCTGTGCAGCAGGGTCTCGTCCAGGCAACGGCCCATGAGATCCGGGTCCTCCATGATGTGGCGGTTGAGGGGGGTGTAGACCCCTCCCGCGGACAGGCTGTTGCTGGTGGCCCCGTAGGGGGCGACGCGCAGGGCAACATTCTTCATATAGGTGACGACCCCGCCCTTGCTGGCCGCATAGAGGGGAAATTCCGCCCCGTTGCGGGCGCTGGCCGAGGCCATGAAGAGAATGGACCGGATCGAGGGCTGGATCCCGTATTTTTCCGTCACAGCGATGGTTCCGGACAGGTTGATCTCGATCTCACGGCCGCCCTCCTGGACGCCGGCATTATTGATCAGGACTTCGACCTGACCGGGCAGGTCCGGCAGGGAACCGGAGATATCCGCGACGATGTGCCTGTAGCGGGGATGGTCCGGCAGGGGATCCGGCGCCAGATCCATGCCGGTCACCTCGTGGCCGGCGGCGAGATACCTGCGGGCGCAGGCCAGGCCGATCCCGCGGCCTGTTCCGGTGATCAGTATATGCATGGGACCGGGCTCCTTTCTTTCCCTGTATCTTCCGTATATTCTTCATCGCGCAATATCCCTGACTTCAGCTGCGGGTACGGGCGAAAAACTCGCGAACGAGTCCTGAATGCCGGGAGTAGTATTATTTGTCCAGCAGACCGGAAGGAGCCAGCCTCCTGAGCAGCAGGGTCACGATGGCAAGGGAGAGCAGGCGGTCGATGAAATCGGTCAGGATCTGTACGATGAAGACACTGGCGGTCATGCCAAGGCCCGCCTGATGGAGGAGCTGGACGATGACGGTGGAGCCGGAGGAGGTGATTCCTCCGAAGAGGACCGCGCAGATGATGGAGCTGACGATGGTGCCGGGGACCGTGATCACAAGGGCGGCCGGGATGAGGCCGGCTCCCCTGAGCCGGATCCTGCGGGCGGCCAGACCGGTCACCAGTCCCAGGATCATGCCGACCGGCATGAAATACAGGGAGTAGATATCCACGGTCAGCCCCATGACCAGGCCGTAGGCCAGGGGCGGCAGCATGCCGCAGACGGGGCCGTAGAGAATGGCGGTCATGATGGTCCCCATGCTGTCCAGATAGACGGGCAGGTGGAAAAAGAGCGCGATCTGGCCTCCGATGACATTGAGCGCGATCGCCATAGCCATGACGCAGAGCATGCGGACGCTGAATTTCTCGGAGCGGGCCGTGACGGACAGGGGGGTGGCAGTCTGATGATTCATGGGATAAAACTCCTTTCGACAGGGGTGATCGCCTGGTGATCGTTTTTTGTCAGGGACGGGGCAGCAGGCGGGGCAGGAGGTCCAGACTCTCTTCGTCCAGGCCCAGCAGTCTGCTGAAAAATAAACGGAAAAAGGCTTCCACATCGACTTCGGTCAGGACCAGGGCGTTGGGCCTGTGCCGGTAGAAATCCATGGAGTCGACGATGGTCTGGCCCAGGGCCAGGCCGCCGGTCTCGACCTGCACATAGGATTCGAAGCCGGAGCAGAGGGACCGGTCAGCATAGTAGGCGACGGCCAGGGGGTCGTTGATTACGCACCCGATCAGGTGCTCCCATTCCCAGTGAAAATCGAAATAGAAGCCGGTGATCTTTTCGACAAAGTCTCCGACGCGGGGGTCCAGCCTCTTCATATAGGTCAGCAGGTCCGGAGTCAGGACGATCCGGCGGGTGACATCCAGTCCCACCATATGGATCAGCTTGCCGCGCATGTCCATTTCCCTGTAGACGATGGATGCGGCATCCGGGTCGCACCAGTAATTGTATTCCGCGACGGGAGAGCAGTTGCCATGGCTTCTGAAATTGCCGCCCATGGAGACCAGGCCGCGGATCCGGTCAAAGGCCCGGGGGTGTTCGATGGCCAGGCGGGCCAGGTTGGTCAGGGGCCCCAGGGCGATGATGTCGACCGGCTCCTCCTCCAGCACATCCGCCATAAACTCGACGGCAGACCTGGTTTCTTTTTTGTATTCCGCCGGATCCACCTCCGGCAGGAAGCTTTCGCCCAGACCGTCGGAGCCGTGGGTGTCCAGGGCGTTGACAAAGGGCCTGCGAAGAGGCCGGTCCGCCCCCATGAAGACCGGGACATCGAGTCTGTCCATAAAACGGAGGATCTTGAGTGCATTTTCGTAACCGGTCCCGACCGGCGAATTGCCGGCGGCGATCGTGATGCCCAGGACCTCCAGCCGGCTTCTCATGGAGAGAGCCAGCATGATCGCCAGACCGTCGTCGATGCCCGGGTCACAGTCAATGATGATTTTTCGAGGCATAAGCTGCTTGCCGCTCCTTTAAGCCAGGCGCGCGGGCTGCCGGCCGCATTTGGCTTTTCAATCTGATCTTTTTCAAAAAGCTTTACCGGAAAAGCTGTGTTGAAAAGCATGACCGGAAATACCGGCCGGACCGCAGCGCCTTATACGAAGAATAAAAACATGAAAAAAGCCGCAGAGAGAACCTGCGGCACACGAAAAACACAGGGGCACCCGCCCGGTGCCCTCTGCATTCCATTTTCATAAATAATGCCTAGTTTTTTATGCTGGGAGGTTCTCGAACCAGCCTGTCGCGGGAAAACCGGGAACCCTGACTTTTGTATTGTCAGGATTCCTTCCGTGGACAGCCGCAATATAGTATCATAAAGATAGTCCTTTAGCAAGAAGTTAT
>CAMNFJ010000158.1:0-5924 GCA_946536955.1 uncultured Lachnospiraceae bacterium | reverse complement strand
AAGATTCACGGGCATAAAAAAACCCCGGAAATGGCGTATTTCCGGGATTTTTCGATTCTTGTTGGGTCTGATCAGCGCTTGGAGAACTGAGGTGCTCTGCGCGCGGCCTTGAGACCGTATTTCTTTCTCTCTTTCATACGAGGGTCACGGGTGAGGAATCCGGCCTTCTTGAGAACGGGACGGAAGTCCGCGTCTGCCTCGATCAGGGCACGGGAGATGCCGTGGCGGATTGCGCCGGCCTGGCCGGTAGTGCCGCCGCCCTTGACGGTGATCTTGTAGTCATACTGGCCGTTGGTGCCGGTCAGCTCGATGGGCTGGCGAACGATGACCTTGAGGGTCTCGAGACCGAAATACTCATCGATGCTTCTGCCGTTGATGGTCATATTGCCGGTGCCGGGGGTAATGAAAACGCGGGCAACAGAGGATTTCCTTCTGCCGGTTCCATAGAATGTCGCTTCTTTAGCCATTGTAAATATCTCCTTTCAAACTCAGGCCGTCCTGTCTGTTCCGGAATGATCGGCCATATATACCGACTGCCGCCGGAAGCAATCGCACAGGTCCGGCTGACAGATCTATTCGATCAGTTAGATCAGAACTTCAGCTCTTCGGGCTTCTGAGCTGCGTGCTTGTGCTCAGGACCCTCATAGACATGAAGCTTCCTGTACATGTCATCGCCGAGTCTTCCCTTGGGAAGCATGCCGCGGACAGCGTGCTCGACAACTCTGACGGGCTTGGTGCGGAGCATCTCACGAAGAGTGGTGTACTTGGCACTGCCAACATACTCGGAGTGACGGAAGTAGATCTTCTGGTCCAGCTTCTTGCCGGTGACCTTGATCTTCTCTGCATTTACAATGATCACATAATCGCCTGTATCAATAAAAGGAGTGTAGATGGGCTTGTTCTTACCGCGCAGAACGTTGGCAACCGCGCTTGCAAGGCGGCCGAGGGTCATGTCGGTCGCGTCCACTACATACCATTTCTTCTCAATATCCGCTGCGCCTGGCACATAGGTTTTCATGTTTTCCTCCAATTCCGGGCAAAAGCTCTCCCGCCTCCGTCTCCCGCGCGCACAAGTCGGGCACACAGACTGCAGAGGACCGGACCCGTGAATAGATCCGGCAGGCTTCCGCTCACTCATATCTGAACTATAGTATTCATTTAATAACAGTAAATAGTAAGTGCGAGTCGCAGTGGCCGTTTCTCTTTTACCAAAACCGGGGAGTTTGGGTGCATGCAAAATACATGCGATCACAGCCGTCGCACCGTTCTATTCTAGCCTACGAAAAATACAGTGTCAACTTTTTCCTGTACTTTTTTTCGTCCAAAATAACTCTTTCGTCACCCGAAAACCATCTCCATCCCCGGTTCCAGGACCTCATAGCGGACCAGGGTCAGGCCGCAGGCCGGGGCCGTCGGCCCCGCAGAGCGCCTGTCGCAGGCCTCCAGGATCGCAGCCATCTCCTCAGGCTTCCGGAAGCCCCTTCCGACATCCATGAGGGTCCCGGCGATGATGCGGACCATGTTGTATAAAAATCCCCGGCCCCGCACCCGGATCACAATCTCCCGGGGCATCGCGGACCGGAAATCTCCCTGTTCCTGTCCTGCAGGATCCGGATCAGTCCCCTGTGCTGTCCCTGTCACGGAGCCCTCGCCCGGCCCCTGTGTTGTTCCTGTTGCAGATTCCTCTCCCAGTCGTTGAGCTGCCCCTGTCACGGTACCCTCGCTCAGCCCCTGTGGGTAAAGCGGGACCTCCTCCACCTCCACAGAGAGGATCTCCCTCACCGTGGTCTTCGCGGACGTATAGGTGCTGCAGAAGCTCTTGAAGTCGTGCTCCCCCTCCAGATACCGGGCCGCCCGGCGCATGGCCTCGGGGTCGAACCGATATTTGGAAAAATATGTGTAGAGCCGCCGCATGGGATCAGGCATCTGCGCGTTGTAGATGCGGTACTCATAGGTCTTGACCGTTGAGCAGAACCTTGGATGAAAATCCCCTGGCACCTCCAGAGACCGCGTGACACAGATCTGGTCGGGCAGACGGACATTCAGGGCATGGGCAAACTTGTCCCCCGGGATCCGGCTCTGCGTATCAAAGACCGCCAGATTACAGCGGGCGTGGACCCCCGCGTCCGTCCTGCTGGCCCCGGAGACCTCCACAGACTCCCCTGTCAGCTCTGTCAGGGCGCGGTTCAGCTCTCCCTCGATCGTGGGCACCCCGCTCTTCTGGGCCTGAAAGCCCGCATAGCCGGTGCCGTCATAGGATGTCACCAGCAGGATTCGCTTACTCATAGTTTTCTCCGAAAATCAACAAATGAGGGTTTGCAGAGACAGGGACAAGCCGGAATCAGGGCCGAAAGCGGATCCATCCTGGCGGACATGATGTGATGAGTGCTGGAGCTGCTTGGCGAAGCGGCTGTGAGAGGGCGGGTCAATTTTCCGGCTCTCACAGCCGGGAAATTGTTGTCCGCATGTCTGAGCAGACCGTGTCTTCAACACGGGATGCGAGTTCGGACATTGCCCGCCCGGAGCAGACGCAAGCCTTAGCAGCTCCGCGCGAAGAGCTTTCATGTCCAAAGGATGGATCCGCTGAGGCCCGTCCCCTTCTCGTCCCTTTCCACCCTGCGCCCTGCATCAAGGCAAAGGCAGAAACCTCACAACGACGCACACGGCAAAATAGGCCAGCAGGACCGTGTAGGCCGCCCGGTCTCTTCCCTTGTAGATCAGGGGTTTCATCTTGGTGCGTCCGATGCCGCCGTGGTAGCACCGGGCCTCCATGGCCATGGCCAGGTCATTGGCCCGACGGAAGGCGGATATAAAGAGAGGCACCAGGAGGGGCACCAGGCTCTTCATCTTTTTGATCAGGTTTCTGCTCTCAAAGTCCGCGCCGCGGGCGATCTGGGCCTTCATGATCTTGTCAGTCTCCTCCATGAGGATGGGGATGAAGCGGAGGGCAATAGACATCATCATGGCGATCTCGTGGACCGGAACGTGGAAGCGGCGGAGGGGGCCCAGCAGGCTCTCGATGGCATCGGTCAGCTGGTTGGGGGTCGTGGTCAGGGTCATGAGAGAAGACCCGATCACGAGCAGGGACAGGCGGATCCCCATTTTGATGGCAAAGACCAGACCCTCCCTTGTGACCCTGAGGAAACCGATGCGGGCGATCTCCTGTCCCGGTGTCAGAAAGAGGTTGAAGGACATGGTGATCAGGAGCAGGATCAGGATGGCGCGCATGCCCCGGACGATGTAGGAGACCGGGACGTTGGAGAGCCTGATCATGGCGATCAGAAAGAGGGCGCAGATCAGGTAGCCGGCGAAGCTGTCCACCACAAAGAGGGAGATGATATAGACGAGGGTGCCGACCAGCTTGACCCTGGGGTCGAGCCGGTGGAGCAGGGAATCCGTCTGGTAGTATTGTCCTAAAGTGATATCTTTAAACATATTCTCTCCGTTCGGTAATCCGTCAGGTGAATAGCTTCATGATCTCTTCCGCGGCCTCTTCGACGGTCAGGGCGTCGGTCGGGACGTCCAGGCCCCGGTCGCGCAGGGTGTGCATGATATAGGTGATCTGGGGAGCGGACAGGCCAAGCTCCTCCAGCTCTGTGTAGTGGCGGAAGACCTCTGTCGGGGTCCCGTCAAAGACCTTTTTTCCTCTGCCCATGACGACGATCCTCTCCACGTACCGGGCGACGTCGTCCATGCTGTGGGAGACCAGGATGATGGTCATCTCGAGTTTTTTCTTCATGTCCGAGATGAGTCCCAGGATTTCGTCCCGGCCGCGGGGGTCCAGGCCGGCCGTCGGCTCATCCAGGATGAGGATATGGGGGTGCATGGCCAGTACGCCCGCGATGGCGGCGCGGCGCTTCTGGCCGCCCGAGAGGTCAAAGGGGGAGGTCTTGTAGTATTCCTTCCCCAGCCCGACGTCGCGCAGGGCCTCCTCGGCGCGCTGTCTGCAGGTCTTTTCATCCAGGCCCAGGTTGCGGGGGCCGTACATGACGTCCGAGATCACATCCACCTCGAAGAGCTGATGCTCGGGGTACTGAAAGACCAGGCCGACATTGGCGCGCAGGGCCTTTTTGTCGAAGCCGTCGGCATGGATATCCTCTCCATTGTAGAGGACCCGGCCTTCTGTGGGCTTCAGGAGGCCGTTGAGGAGCTGGACCAGGGTGGATTTTCCAGATCCCGTGTGGCCGATCAGGCCGATGAACTGGTTGTCGGGGATCTCCAGGCTCACATCCTCCAGGGCCGCTGTCTGCATGGCCGTGCCCTTTTCATATAGATAACTTACATTTTCCAGCTTGATTCCCATCTCACTCAACCAGCCTTTCCAATCCTGGCAAGGGCCTCTGCCAGCTCCTCTTTGGTCAGGATTCCCTCCGGTATATCCAGCCCCTTCTGCCGCAGCATATGGGCCAGGAGGGTGACCTGGGGGACGTCGAGATGCAGGGCCTGCATCTCCTCCACTCTGGAAAAGATCTCCCGCGGGGTCCCCTGCATGGCGATCCTTCCCTCATCCATGACAAAGATATAATCCGCCCTGATGGCCTCCTCCATGTAGTGGGTGATCAGGATAATGGTGATGTCCTCTCCCCGGTTCAGGGTCCAGGCCGCGTTGATCACGTCCCGACGGCCGGAGGGATCCAGCATGGCGGTCGGCTCATCCATGACGATACATTTGGGATGCATGGCGATGACGCCTGCGATGGACACCCGCTGCTTCTGGCCTCCGGACAGGCGGTTTGGAGATTTTTTGCGGTACTCATACATGCCGACGGCATTGAGGCTCTCCTCCACCCTGGACCAGATTTCTTCGGTGGGCACACCCATGTTTTCGGGTCCGAAGCCCACGTCCTCCTCGACGACCTGGCCGATGATCTGGTTGTCGGGATTCTGGAAGACCATGCCCGCCGTCTGCCGGATGTCCAGGACCCGGTCCTGATCCTTTGTATCCATTCCGTTGACCCAGACCGTCCCCTCCGTGGGATGGAGCAGGGCGTTGAGATGCTTGGCCAGGGTCGACTTGCCGGACCCGTTGTGGCCCAGAATGGCGATAAACTGGCCGGGGGCGACGTCCAGGGTCACATCGTCGATGGCGCGGACCGTCCCGGAGGGATTGCCCTCCTCATCTCTCTGGATATAATCGTGGATCAGCTTGCTGATTTTAATCATGGATTTTCCTCTGTTTTGCAGGGCCTGCAGCGCGCCGGATGCGGGTTGACATGTCTTGTTTTTCAAAGACAGGCCAACATCTTCCAACAGCTTTGCGAAGCAAAGATGTTCCGCATACCGTGCTGCATCCGATGAAGAATAAATCTCTGGTCCTGAAAAAAGGTTCTCAAGTTTCAAAAAGTTCTCAGATTCCCAAAAAACACTGGGGTCCTGAAAAAAGAAAGCCTCCGGGACTGTTCCCGGAGGCTCTTGCATCCTTCCATACAGGAAGGCAGGTCCCTTGCCTTTTGCGCTGTCCTGTACTTATATGACTCTATGATGTGACTGACCGCAGCCGCTCATGGCCGCAGGGGCCGGAAAGCGTTCCGGGCAGTCAATAATCATTTACATGATTCATGTTCATGATCATTCACGATCATGATCATATTCAGATCAGACAAACTCGAGGACGACTTCCATCGCACCATCGCCGCGGCGCTGGCCGATCTTGATAATCCTGGTGTAACCACCGTTTCTGTTGGCATACTTGGGGCCGTACTCGGTGAACATCTTGTCAACGAGGTCGATCTTCTTGGTAGCCTTCTTGCGGCCCTTGGCCTCCTGGGGAACTTCCACTACGGGATAGAGGTAGCGCAGGATCCTTCTTCTGGCGTGCAGACGGCTGGGAGCGTCCTTGGTGACCTGCTTCTCGACTTCGTCATAAACGGTTACGCGCTTGCCGTCAACGACCTCTTTGACGCGCTTGCCGTCCTTGTCCTTGC
>CAMNFJ010000157.1:0-5926 GCA_946536955.1 uncultured Lachnospiraceae bacterium | reverse complement strand
TTTTCCCTGCTGATCCTGCTGCCGGCCCTCTTTCTGGGCCATCCCAGGACCATGCTGACCATCTCCATGAAGGTCCTGACGACAGTCCTGATCCTGGCCCTCCTCAACGAAGACCTGCGCTGGCAGCAGATCACGGCCTCCCTCCATGCCCTGCACCTGCCGCAGATGTTCATCCTGACCCTGGACATGACCGTCCGCTTTCTGGACCTCATGGGCCGCATGAGTCAGACCATGTACGAGGCCGTCACCCTCCGCACGGTCTCCTCCTCCAGCAGGCAGTACGACCGGTCCAGAATGAAGGCGGCGGGCGGGATCCTGGGCACCGTCTTTCTGAGATCGGAGATCATGGCCGTGGAGGTCGCGGAGGCCATGGAATGCAGGTGTTTTGACGGCACCTTCCGGATTTATGAAAAACACCGGATAGGGCCCGCGGACTATCTCTACGCCCTGCTGATCCCCCTGCTTCTGGCTGCCTTTCTATTTACCGGCTGTTAAATAAAAAATCCGCCCTCTCCGGGCGGCACAGGAGTCCTCTATGATCCTTTTAAACGATGTCAGCTACCGCTATCCCGACGGAACCCCGGGCCTCAGCCACGTCAGCCTCCACCTGCAGGCTGGCGAATGCTGCGTCCTGAACGGGCCCAACGGCAGCGGCAAATCGACCCTCTTCCGCGTCCTGAACGGACTGGCCTTCCCCCAGTCCGGGACCTATCTGTTTGACGGACAGCCCGTCACAGAAAATTATCTTCGGAACAAAAAAAACGCGGCGGCCTTTCACCGCCGCATCGGCTATCTCTTTCAGAACAGCGAGACCCAGCTCTTTACCCGCAGCGTCGAGGACGAGGTCGCCTTCGGACTCTGGCAGCTCGGCCTGCCCGAAGAGGAGGTCCATGCCCGCACCGACCACTACCTGGAGATGCTGAATCTGAAGGAAATGCGCCACCGTGCCCCCTTTCACCTGAGCGGAGGCGAAAAGAAGCGCTGCGCCCTGGCTGCGGTCCTGGCCATGGAGCCGCAGGTCCTGATCATGGACGAGCCCCTGGGCGGACTGGACGAGGAGGGACAGCGCTGGATCTCCGACTGCATCCTCTCCCTCAAGGGGAAGGACCGCCTCATCCTGGCCGCTACCCACAGCCGGTCTCTGGCGGACAGCCTGGCCGACCGCGTGCTGACCATGGACAGGGAGCACGGGATCCACTGATATGCACAGGGACTGACCTGGCAGGTGTGAAAAGGGGTGTGACAAGGGGACAGGCACTCTGTCACAGCATTGTGACAGAGTGCCTGTCCCCTTGTCACACCCTTTAGTCACATCTCAGGCACCTTCCCTGCGTCACGGTGCCTGAATCCTATAATGCATCTTACAGGTTCTTCACGGTCCTGTTGTAGAGGCGGATGAAGAAGATGATCGAGAGCAGTGTCGACATGAGTTCGGCGATGGGGAAGGCCCACCAGATCAGGGTGACCTCTCCGAAGGTCGCCAGGAACATGGCGACAGGGATCAGGACGACCAGCTGTCGGCCGACCGAGACGATCAGGGAGTAGTAGCTGTAGGAGAAGGCCTGGAAGATGGATCCCATGGCGATGCAGGCGCCGGCCAGGCAGAAGGACAGGGAGATGATGCGGAGGGCGGGGACGCCAATGCGCAGCATTTCCTCCGAGGCATTGAACATGCCCAGCAGAGCCTGGGGGAACAGGTGGAAGACCAGGGTCCCGACCAGCATGATGCCAACCGCCAGGGACATGGAGAACTTCAGGGCCTCCTTGATGCGGTCGCTGCGGCGGGCGCCGTAGTTGTAGGCCAGGACCGGGATCAGGCCGTTGTTGAGGCCGAAGACCGGCATGAAGAAGAAGCTCTGCAGCTTGAAGTAGACGCCGAAGACCGCTGTGGCTGTCTTGGAAAAGGCTCCCAGGATCTGGTTCATGGCGTAGGTCATGATCGAGCCGATGGACATCATCAGGATGGAGGGGACTGCCACAAAATAGATCTTTTTGATGATCTCCAGAGAGGGGCTCAGGACCTGCTTGAGCGAGATATGGATATCCTCATTCTTCTTCAGGTTCAGGAAGAGGCTGAGGCAGGCTGCGATCACCTGGCCCAGGACTGTGGCAAGGGCCGCGCCCGCCACGCCCATCTTCGGAAAGCCGAAGAGGCCGAAGATCATGATGGGGTCGAAGATGATATTGATAATGGCGCCGGTCGCCTGGGAGATCATGCTGTAAAAGGTCCTGCCGGTGGACTGGAGCAGGCGCTCAAAGGTGATCTGGAAGATCGCGCCGAAGGACAGGCAGAGGCAGATCCCGAGGTAGACCGTTCCGTACTCCTGGACGACCGGGTCCTTGATCTGGGTCCCGATGAAGGGACCCGCGGCAAAAAGGCCGATCAGGAGAAAGAGGATGTAGGTCAGGATGCCCAGAAAGAGACCGTTGTTGGCAGCCTGATCAGCCCGGTCAAACTTCTGCTCTCCCAGAGACCTGGACAGCAGGGCGTTGATACCGACGCCCGTTCCGGCCGCGAAGGAGATCAGGGCGTTCTGCATAGGGAAGGCCAGGGTGACCGCGGTCAGGGCATCCTCCGACAGGCGGGCGACGAACATGGAGTCCACGACATTGTAGAGGGCCTGCACCAGCATGGAGATCATCATGGGCAGGGACATGGAAATGATCAGCTGTTTGACGGGCATGGTGCCCATCTTGTTTTCTTTCTGAGTAGGCATGAGGGAGAGTTCCTTTCCTGTCGGCACAAAAAATCCGTACCGCTGTCATATCAGCCATACGGATTTTAAACTGCCGCTTCTATATCATATTTCAAGGTTTGTTACATCTTTATATTCGACGTTGTATGATAACATACTCTGCTCATACATACAACATGGAATATTATTTCGCTTTGCACAGTTTTTAAAGCTTTTCAAATCCATAATCTCACACAGGCGGCAGCCTTTTTCTGATCTTCGCGAAATCCACACTGCAGCGCCCTTCTGAGATCCGGACAGGGACTGTGTCCTCAAAGGTATAGATATCGGGTTCTTCCCTGCCTTCTGTGAAGAGGTAGACCTCAATGTTCTGTCTCTCGGGCGACACCAGCCACAATTCCTTTACACCGGCCTTCTGATATTTAAAGAGTTTGAGGTGGCGGTCTCTGAAGGCAGTCGATCTGGACAGGACCTCGATCACCAGATCCGGCGGAATCATCGCCCTGGCAGCAAAGACCTGCGACGGATCCTCACAAAAGACCATGACATCCGGCATCACGATCGTATGATCGTCGAGCTGGACATCAAAGGGAGCCGCCTGGGCCCTGCAGAGCATGCCATGTTCCTCGATGCAGTCATCCAATGTCTTCCAGATCAGCAGGCAGATCTGCTGGTGAACGCCACTCGGAGAGGCCATATCATAAAAACGCCCGTCGATCATCTCCACTCTGCGATCGTCCGGAAGGGCCAGGTATTCTTCAATCGTGTGCAGCGGTTCCCCGGACAGAAGCCCGTAGCGGGCCGGTCTTACGATCTCATGCAGGCCATCCCTGCTCTGTGCACTATAACCATACAGCTGTCCCGGAATATTCTGAGACGTATCCAGCAGACGGGGATCTCCCATGCCGGCTTCCTTTTCCAATATGTCCTTTTCTTCTGTCATTTTCGTCTGTTTTTCCGCATTGCTTCCACAAACATAATCGTTACTCCTGTCACGAGCCATGTTCATCATGTCGACAGCCCCGGTGTCCTTGAGACAGCCGGCAGTCTGCCGGTCACCCGGAACTGAATCTCCGCCATTATCTTTCCCCTGCAGCGCTTTTTCCAGGGCCTGCACTGTATCTATTCTCGGAGTTTTTGTCGTCCCACCCAGGATTTTTGCAACTGTGGAGAGGGGTATACCGGATTTCCGGGCCAGATCCCTGTTGGTCATTCCCAGGTCTGTTTTTCTCATCTTTAATTCTTCGATATTCATATCCCATTTCTCCTGTGCCAATGAAAGGGCATTTCGAGTGACTTACCCATGATGATTGTTCCATATTTGGAATCTAATCATCCCCATTTATGGCTCATAAAACCTTATATCATTAGCATATGATACCATTCCTGCTATTGCGCAGCAACAAAAATTCCAATTTTGGACTTGTTTCTTGCAAAAAAAATGGATACTTCCTGAGGAAGAATCCATCTTTTTATCCACGTTCATTCGCCGGTTACTTTTGATCCGTCTGAGCTTCCCCGGAAGGGCTCTCCGACAAAGATTCCGCAGTGTTTGCCACGGTTTCTGCCGCCAGGGCAGCTTCCGGCCCTGCTGCTTCTTCGCTCTCCGGCTCAACAGGTCTGGTGTAGTATTTCTTGTCGATGTAATAGCCGATGCCGAAGCCGATCAGGGCCAGGACCAGCTGGGGAATCTGGGTCTCCATCCTGAAAAAGCCGGTCAGGATCAGGCCCAGGGCATAGCCGATGCAGACTCCGTAAAACTCCGACTTCGGTATGGTTCCGAAATATTTTTTCTGTGTGCTGTAGGTTTTTTTCTCCATATCATTTTCCCCTGAAATATATAATCGTTCAGTATCTGTTCAGACCGTCCCGGATCGGAGTATTTTTGCGTGGTCTTTAACGCCATTTATGCCTTGTCAGGAATGTCTGTCTCCCCCTCCGGCTCTCCGGCCTCCGGGGCAGCTTCCTCCGCCTCATCATCCGTCGAATCCCCGTCCATGTTCTTCTGGAACATGCGGCGGAGCCTCTGCTGGGTGGACAGGTTTTCGTCGTCCTCCTGTGCATCCCCGGCGTCCCGGATCGCCTCCTCTACAGTATCCCGGTCCCCGGTGTTCTCCGCGGGGCTTTCCCCGTCGGGCTCGTCCTTGACCGTATAGTACTTTCTGTCAACCCAGATGCCCACGGCCAGGCCCACAGCCGCCAGCACGATCGGTACGATCGTATCCGACGGAAGACTGAAGACTCCCCTCAGTACGGTCCCGAATCCGTAGCCGAGCGCAAATCCATAAAATTCGGATCTGGGAATGGTGCCGAGAAATTTCCCCTGTATGCTGTGATAACCTTTTCTCATTGCTTCCTCCAAAAGCGGAACATCCGCGTGAATTTGTACGGTATCTACCATTTAAAAAGCGCCCGGAGACGTATCTCCGGACGCCTGTTCATTTCTATTATTACAATATTTGTCAATCTGTCAACAGCCGGAACCGCTTAAAGGGCAGCTCCTGATAGGATCGCGCACGGCCCCTCAAAGAGGGCGGACAGCCTGCCCCGGGTTCCTTACAGCCTGGAGTAGCCGAAGCCGTTGCAGATGGCATCGACGGGCTCATTGTTCTGGCACATCTTGCACTTGGAGGGCTGGTAGGACCTGTAATCCGGAAGGTCTGCAGTCGTGTACAGGGCATGGACGGGATAGTCCATGACCTTGCTGACCGCGGAATAGATCGCGGAGATGCCTACGATGGTCCCGCCGTAATAATTGATCGACTCGCTGGCGCGGGCGATGGTCTGGCCTGTCGTCGCGGAGGCCAGAAGGAGAAGGCAGTGCTTGCCTCTGACCATCATCTGGTTGTTTTCGCGGACGATCATCTGGCCGGCCAGGTCGTATTCCGGAGGCATGATATAGATGGTCTTGTGGGCATTCATGGACATAATGCCGGCCTTGGTCAGCTCATCGGCCATATAGGCGCCGATGACCTCCATGCCGTCCATGCAGACGATCGTGTCGACGACCGTGCTGGCGACATAGACCTCGCTCATGGCCCTGGCAGCCGCCTTGGCCTCATTCTGTCTGGTCTTCATGGTGGTCATGTCAATGTAGTAATTAATATGGGAGTTGGGAGTTACGAAATGACCGGGAATAACTTTCATAACGACATCGTTGTGACGGGTAGAACGCATCTTTGTATAATTCTGCATACAGACCTCCCTCAAATAACGAATAACCGGGACCG
>CAMNFJ010000156.1:0-6015 GCA_946536955.1 uncultured Lachnospiraceae bacterium | reverse complement strand
AAGCCGAGGCGGCGAAGAAGGCAGCCGAGGAAAAGAAGAAAGCCGAGGCGGCGAAGAAGGCAGCCGAGGAAAAGAAGAAAGCCGAAGCGGCGAAGAAGGCAGCCGAGGAAAAGAAGAAAGCCGAGGCGGCGAAAAAAGCGGCCGAGGAAAAGAAAAAAGCCGAGGCGGCGAAGAAGGCAGCCGAGGAAAAGAAGAAAGCCGAGGCGGCGAAAAAGGCGGCCGGGGAAAAGAAGAAAGCTGAGGCGGCGAAAAAAGCCGCTCAGAAGGACTATCAGTACATCACGGTCCGCTATGAGAAAAAAGCTTATGGCTCACAGGACGTTGCTCTTTCCGATTATAAGAACGTGATCGATCAGCAGATCAAAAAGGGCTATCAGTATATCGGCTATATTCCCGCGGAACTGGACGGGAACGGCAGAATGCTCTCCCTGGATCTGGTTTTTGTGAAATAAGCAGTTGATAGTATTGAAGCGCAGGTGAGTCGGGATGTGAGCCGCAGGGAGCCGGGGGGCGGATGAGTCAGGGGACTCACTCAGTCCCCCGATTCATTCTGCATAAAAGTAATGCCCGAAAGCATGGAAAAAGAAAGGCATAGGAATCAAGAGATGAATGAAGATGTCAGTCTGTCATTTGCTTCTGACTACATGGAAGGCGCGCATCCGGCGATCCTGCAGCGGTTGATGGAGACCAATCTTGTAAAGTCCGCCGGCTACGGGCTGGATGAATTTTCCGAATCGGCCCGGGCCAGGATCCGGGCAGCGTGCCATGCGCCGGAAGCGGATATATTCTTTTTCACAGGCGGAACCCAGGTCAACGCCACGATCATCGATGCCGTCCTGCGTCCCTGGCAGGGGGTGATCGCTCCTGAGAGCGGACATATCAGCACCCATGAGGCCGGGGCGATCGAATACGGGGGCCACAAGGTCCTGGCCCTGCCCCAGCAGGACGGCAGGATCAGCGCCGGCCGGATCAGGGAGTTTGTGGAAGCCTTCCGCAACGACCTGAACCGCGACCATATGGTGGAACCCGGCATGGTCTATCTGTCGCAGCCGACCGAGTGCGGAACCCTCTACTCCCTGGGGGAACTCAGGCAGATCAGCGGCGTCTGCAGGGAATATCACATTCCCCTCTATGTGGACGGAGCCAGGCTGGCCTACGCCCTTGCCTGCCCTGAAAATGACGTCCAGCTCCCGGACCTGGCTGCGCTCTGCGACGCCTTCTATATCGGCGGAACAAAGTGCGGCGCCCTGTTCGGAGAGGCCGCGGTCATACCAAAGCATGACTTTATCCCGCACTTTTTTACAGTCATCAAACAGCATGGCGCCCTGCTGGCCAAGGGACGGATCGCAGGACTCCAGTTTGATACACTTTTTACGGATAATCTGTATCTGCGGGGCGGCAGGACTGCCATCAAAGCCGCGGCCAGGATTCGTGAAGCCCTGGTCCGCAAGGGCTACAGACTTGCCTTCCCCTCCCCGACCAACCAGATCTTTGTCGTCCTGGACCGGGACCAGGAGAAGGAATTGAACGCCAAAGTGCAGATGAGCTTCTGGGAAAAGCCAGACCCGGATCACACGATCATGCGGATCGCCACCAGCTGGGCGACGCAGGATGAGGATGTGGACAGACTGATCGCCTGCCTCTGAGATTCGTGTGCCAAAGGGGACGGTCCTTTCCGGCACGTTTTTGCTGATGCCGTCCCCTTTGTCACGTCTGGCATTATTTCAGTTTCAGTTTTTTGCGCACTTTTGCGGCGAGGTCAGGCGGGACGATCCCCTGGTCCAGGAGGTCCCGGAGCTGGTTTTTCATCTCGCGGGGCATGCTCTTTATGACATAGTCCGGCATATCGACGAGGGTGTGGAAAAGGGCCAGTATATCCTCAAAGGCGGACTCTGACTCCTCTGCCTCGTCGTCAAAGTCCTCATCGTATTCCGGGTCGTAGTCATCCATATCTCCTGCCCATTCTCCAGTGCGCCGGGCGGTGGACCGCATTAAATCATCCAGAAACTCATCGAGCATGTCCAAAGCCGGCACTTTGGTCAGCTTTGCGCCAATGCCTTCCGCCAGGGGGGTCAGGAGGGTAAAGGTCCGCTTGTCCTCTGCCAGGATTCTGGCAGGTTTCCATTTGGCCTCGATCAGCTGATCGAGCAGGATATCCACGATCCGGCCGGCTTCCTCGTCGAGGCTTTTGACAGTTTCGGGGAAAAGGAGGATTTCCTTTTCCCGGTGCAGGGCCATCAGAAGATAGGGATAATAAGGGGCTTGTCCGTTTTCTCCCCGGATCGTGGCGGGAACCATGACGAGTCTGGTCTCCAGGGTTCCGTCCGTCCGGTATTTTTTGACCTTTGCCATTTTCTTTGCGTCGGGCATTGGCTGCGGTGTCTCCGGTTCCTTGAATCGGGGCAGGGTCTTCATGCCGGAGAACTTCCATTTGCCGCCCTCGCAGACCATGAGCGGAATCTCGCGCAGGAAGGGGGTCATCCTCTGGAAACCGAATTCCCGCGGCTTTTTCTTTCCTATGATCTCAGAGATTGCTATACAGGCCTCCGCAGCCTCTTTCAGATGCTGTTCCTCTGTCTCTGTTTCCGGATGCCAGGGATTTTTGGAGGGCGAGAAGCGGACAAAGTGGGGGAAGGCATTTTTTCCGGAAAAACGGATCCCGTGCCGCTGCGCGTAGCTCCGGGCTGCGTCGATCTCCGCGTCAAACAGATATTCCTGGTTGTCAAAGACCATCTGTACGCAGTCCTGGCTGAGCACCCGCTCTCTTTCCAGGTACCAGACGGGGTTGGGCTCCTGGGTGGAGACAGCGTAGTAGGTGTAAAGGGGGTCCCCCGCCATGTAGACGGCCGCCGCGCAGTGCTCTCCTACCTGGCCCATAACACTCACGAGGCCCTCGCTGCCGTCTGTGAACCGGATCCAGAAGGGTTCCTCGCCCGAGATCTTTTTCCAGAACTTTGTCTTTTTATAGCGGAAGGCGGTCTCGAACAGGTCGTCCGGTGCGGTGTAATCGAAATCGTCTTCGAGAGTGGTCATATCGTCTTCGTCAAAACCCAGAACCGGGCTGTCCTCATCATAGAGATCCCCGCCGTCCTCGTCGTCCCATTCATCATCGAAATCGGGATACTGTTCCACATTTCCCACGGCGGACAGAACCCTGATTCCGCTGCCGGTCTCCCGGCGGGCCTCCTCGACCTCGATGGAAAACATCCAGTCATCGCCGAAATCATACCAGAGCTCGAAAAACTCACCCTTTTTCAGCTTCAGGGAAGACAGCCTGGTCCTGGCATTCCTTCCGTTGGAAGTCTCTCCGTCTTCATAAGGCTCCCCCTCGTAAGTGCGGCCCCGGATTGTAAACTCAAACAGGTGGTCAAAATCAAAATCGATCGCGTCCAGGATCGCGAGACACAGGTCCCTGAGCGTGCAGGTACCCGGAACCTCCATGACCCGCTCCACCTTCTGACCCTTCCATAAGGCGCCCGACGTGACATTTACTTTCAATCGGTATACCATTTGCTTTCTCCTTCATAAGAATTGGAAACAGCCGGGTATTGTCCATTGACATATTTCTCCTTCATCATGGGAGAAACCGGTCTGCATCCACTATTATCATTATACAGATGGAAAAAGACCTTGCAAGGCGGGCGCAGGAAAACCGGTCCTGCCATAATTGTCTTTGCGAAACTTTTTTTTAACCTTTCCATCATGGTATAATGACTGTGATGATCATTCCGTGTTTGCCTGGTTTTTCGAATCCTTCGGCAATCAGACCACAGCACAGGCCGGAATCAGTGTGGTTTTTATTAAGAAAAAATAGATTGGAGAGGAAATATGAAAAAATATGCGGGTTTACTGGCGTGTTTCATGGCAGCTGTCCTCCTGCTGCCGGCGGCTCCTTTAAAAATTCCGGCCCGGGCGGCGGAAAACTCTGGAGCTGTGGAAACGCAGACAGCGGCAGCCGGGATGGCAGAAACCGCACAGGCTGCGGGAACTGCTTCAGCGGCAGCTGCCGCTGCATCTGACGAAGCAGAAGCTGCCGCGGACCGGGCGGAGTCCTTTCACTATGAGCACGACCCCATGGAAAATCCGAGGGCCGCGAAGGATATTATCGTCGACCCCGGGGCGGTATACGGCTACTCGCCAAGCCCTGACTCCACCAGGCTGAAGGCTTTTGTGGATGCGGACTGGTCGGACAAGGATATGGTCGGGAAGGCGAAAGAGGAGAGGATCGCCTACCATGAATCCCTGGCCGAACTGTACAGGATGATCGAGGACATGCTTGGCCAGGGCAAAAATGTGGAGGAGATCGCCCGCGCGGTCAGCCGGAGGAGAAACGAGCTCCGCCTGGAAGCCTATAAAGATGACGAGGAAGACCTTAAAAAGGCCAGACAGAGCAATCTGGAAACCTATGGAGATGAAATGGGCCCCTCGGCGGATTTCCTGTATGAGAAATACGGTTCCTGGCAGACCGTTATGGAAAAGGCTCTCGCCGCAAATCCGGGCATGGACGCCTGCCTCGGCCTTTACGATATGTATTACGATGAATACGGCATCGAAGAACAGGTCATGGAATTGCAGGAGGAAGTCAGCGAAGAAACTGCCGGCCAGGAGCCTCAGGCTGAAAAAACGTCTGATGAGGCAGCTGCTGAAGAGGCTGCAGGTCAGGAGTCCATCGAAAAGAGCGCGGCAGGGGAGGCCGGAACCTACAAGGTTCGTTCCGGCGACAGCCTCTGGAAGATCGCCGAGGAGACCTATGGCGACGGCGCCAGATGGAAACAAATCTATGAAGCCAACAAAGACAAGGTCAGCGATCCCCGCCTGATCTACCCGGGCCAGGAGCTGGTTATCCCGGCCGCGTAAGCTTTTACGGGCTTTTTCGGGACGGCTTCAGACACTGCGGTGGAGCGGGGCGGAGATGCGGGAGTCACCTGGCAGGTCCCCCGGCTCACGCCGGGTCTTGAGGTCTTAGTCCCGGCGATGCAGATGCACATGAAAAAATACTGTTAATGAAACGGAGAGCCGGCCTCGGAGATGAGGCTGGCTCTCCGTATTTGGACATGCGTCCCCCGGCTTATTCTGCTCACTTAAGCTGCCAGGAAGGTGTATTTTTTCACGCTGTAGAGCGGGACAAAGGGCAGGAGGATCGGCACGGTCTTTTTATATTCCTGATAGGCCGGATCGTCGCCGTAATTGCGGTCCTGGCGGATCTCCAGCCGGCGGGCGCCGCTGAACATGACGAAGGTGATCAGGAGAAAGCCCGCGATCGCCGCGCCCCACTGCAGGGGCCCGTGCAGGCTGCTGATCCCTGAGACCAGGACGCCCGCCCAGAGGATGAGCTCGCCCAGGTAATTGGGGCAGCGGACGAGCCTGTAGAGGCCGGTGTCCACAAAGCGGCGGGGATCCTTTTTCTTGGCGGCGGTTTTCTGCATGTCGGCGGCAGCCTCCAGGCAGATTCCGCAGACCATGAGCACGACACCGGCGATGACGAAAGGATCGGTGCCGCCGCCGTTCTGCAGACGGAAGAAGATCGGGGATACCTCCAGGGCGTAGAGCAGGGCGCAGCTGATCCAGATGGCAATTTTGGGCCCCATTCCCATCTTTCTGCTGCGGGTCATTTCCGGGCTGAGGACCTTTCTGTAGGCGGCGCTTTTCATTTCCCGGACCAGCAGGTAGCCGCCCAGACGGATCCCGTAGATGATGAGGAGCAGGCACTGCAGGGCCGTCCCGGCCGTCAGCGACGAGCGGAAGAGAAGGGCCATGACCGCGCCGCAGGCCGCGATGGAAAAGCCGTATCCGATCGAAAAGAAGTAGATGTACATGTAAAAGCCGCAGGAACTGAAGATCAGTCCTGTCAGGATCATCCATAGAAACTGCATTTTGATATCCTCCCGGTACGGTAAGTGTGTAATCCTTTTTCAGGTGTTTGCGAAACGTCATAAGCTGTATGAATACGGCATTCTTCAAGTTATAGTAAACGACAAAATTAACTTTACTTAAAGCTGCACAGAGACTTAAGCT
>CAMNFJ010000155.1:0-6019 GCA_946536955.1 uncultured Lachnospiraceae bacterium | reverse complement strand
ATTTCTCATTTCTTCCGGTCCGCGCCTGCCGCGCAGGCACCTGTCAGCAAAGATTCCGGAAGGCCTCTGAATTACTCTGAAAAGAAATAAAGCAAATTCCATGCTACATCCATGTTTCCGAAGATAAACTCCAAAATAATGCATTCCTGCACGGATTCTCAGGAAATGACCCCGAAGCAGCAGACTGTTTCTTCTCTGCAGGGGCATCAGCCCTGTGTCATTTTTTCCAATAAAGGAGATTCTTTCCGTGTCATTTTTTCTACAGTCAGAGTCCCTGTCCGCGTCACTTTTTCATCGCTGCAGCCCGATCTGATCTTTGTTTCATTAAGGAGCAGCGGCTTGATGCGTTTTCCGGAAACAGTGACATCCCGCTTCCATCCGGGAACATGCCGGACCAGTCCAATATGCAGTTACTGGTCCTGTTCCCATCCGGGCATGAGTTCAAGTCGCCGGACGATCTCGGTGAAATCGATCCTGCATTTCCCGTCTGAAATACCGACGGGCACCTCGGCCTCAAAGCCGTACAGAAAGACATCCGGATCGTCTCCAAAGAGCCAGACAATGACTTTCCGCCTTTCATAATCGACAATCCAGTACTCTCTGACTCCGGCCTTCCGGTATTTCTCCAGCTTGATGCCCATATCCTTTTTACGAGTGGCCGGGGAGGCGATCTCGAAAACCAGGTCCGGCGCGCCGTCCAGATATCTCCCGTTTCTGCCCACGATCCGGTCAGGGTCACAGACCACAAAGACATCGGGCATCACCATCGTCTTATCATCCCGGTCCAGACGGACATCCGCGGATGCCATAAAAGGGATGCACTTTTCCCCGTGGCTTCGGACACAGTTCTGAAGCTGCAGATAAATCTCTCCGGCAATCAGCTGATGTACAAAGGTCGGGGCAGGCATGTCATAGATCACGCCATCGATCAGCTCCGGGGGGCGTAACTCATTGCGTGCTTCCCTGTCCCTGATTGTGTAACTTCCCTGCCTTTTTTCATGCTCTTCATTGCCGCGCGTTTTGTAGACAGGGGCTCCTTCCCGGACGAGCATTCCTGCAGTTATATCGTCATATGCCATGCCCGTATACAGGCCGGTCGCATTCTTTTTGTAAATATTTCTCTCTTTCGCCCGGTCCGGCAGATATCCCTGCTGTGGGTCCGGGGCCTTGGGATGCTCCTCGGCGAAGCTGTCTGTATGATCCGGGCTCCCCAGTACGGTCTGCTCCGGCAGCAATACTCTCGCCAGCGCCTCGAGCGTGTCGTGCCGGGGCGATTTCGTAAATCCGCCGAGCACCTTCTGCACTGTCCCCAGAGGAAGACCGGCGCGGATCGCGATTTCTCCGTAACTGAAGCCATATTCCCTCTTGCGCTCCCGCATCCTTTCGACTACGTCAGAGACTCCCATGCGCTCTGTTCTATCCTTTTCCATATCCGGCTTCCTCCAAAGGCATCCGGATCCATCCGTGTTCATGTCGGACTGATCCCGATCCCTGCTCTCAAATCTCCTGCTGTCAGCGCCCGCTCCCAAAGTTCCTGCGCTCAAAGCTCCTGCTCTCAAATATGTGTCTGTATGCGTATTTTATCTCATTTATTTCAATTTGTCAATTTGCATTTGCTAATTATTTCCATTTAATAGCCTTAATCAATCCTTTCAATTGTCATTATGGATATTTTTTGGATGCTTTCGATATCAATGCTTTCGATATCAATAAGGCCCAATATCAATAGATTCAGAATGCAGCATCCGCTCAGCCGGACCGCATCGCCCAGGTCCGGTTGCAGTTCCGAGAGACTGCGGCGGGAAGGCTTTTCCCGGCGGCTGTATTTTGCATCGTTTTCCTGTCTTCCTTTTATCTGCGCATGCAAAAACAGGGAGCACAGTTTCCACTGCGCTCCCTGCACCGGAACGAATCGTCCCCCCGGGGTTGTCCCCTTTGGCTCAAAATGTGCCAGGAAGGACCGTCCCCTTTGGTACGTTTTCACGTTCTCAAAATGCGATTAATCTGATCCTCTTTGATCTCGTTCACCGCTTCTATTCTCCAATTCTGGCAGTCGAATCCGGGGTCGTGGAATTCAAACTGTTTCAGCCTGATCAGATCTGAGCGGATTTCCGGAAACCGTTGGATCGCATCTCTGGCCGTGATGATAAAATCTGTCCGAAAGGCTGTGTCACAATCCTCCCGGATCATTTTTTTCCAGTTATCTCCCTCCATCATTCCGGGCAGCAGGGCCAGGTTGTGGTCAAAAATCGGGGCAAATCCCCTGATTTCCCCTGTCTCATTATGAACCAGAAAGCCGAAATTTCCTATATGACGGTCTGTATTTACGCAGACAGCATCACTGGCAAGCATATGATAAAAGGCACTGTCACAGCCTGTTTCATTTACACTCTGCAGGATATCAGCCAGGCTTCCTGCATACCCCCTCTCCGCCATGTAGGAGGCCATCGGAACAAAGCCGGTCTCCTCGGTGCAGAAGGATCTGCACTCTGTGGCAAGCCTGCCATGAAAACGCTCCAGTGTATAGGTCACATGTGCATACCCCAGGAAATCCAGCATATCCGAAACAAACTTTTCAGAGTATGGTTCACCTCCTGCAGTTGCGTATCCTTCTGACCCCGCCTTCATCAGACAGATTTCTCCCTCATCACGGACCCAGCATTTCGGGTAGTTGCCGGAAGTCTCCAGTTCCGGAGAAAGACGGGTAGGAGAAAACTGAATACCATACAGCCCGTTTCCGTCAAATGCAACCCCGGCCACGACATCATCGAAGGCGTTGGAATAGAGCGAGACATCCTCCCAGCGCAGTCCGGAACCAGCGTCCTTGACCCAGAATGTATCATTCAGGGAAGTTGCGTGCATTACATCAATATATCCGCGGACTGTATCGCATCCGCACAGCTTCATCAGCTCACGGATATGTCTCCGGTGCTTTGCTGCAGGCCGGTTCTCCAGCCATGCATCCATGGATCGAAAGCCATAGGGCAGGTAGCTGTCATATTGCTCCACCAGAGAATACGTCGGGCTGCCAAAAACGATCTGCTCATCAAATAAAGCGACCTTTTTCCGCCCGTTCATCAAAAGGATCTGTCCCATCCTGCTACCTCGTTCAGAGACCGCGTGAAATCATAGTGAATAACAAAATGGTCTTTATTGTGTCGTTTACTTTGCGCCTCAATCCTTATTGTATCATTTGCTCCGGGAAACTACAGCAGGAAAACTCCAGCCGCATCACAGAGGCCGCCCCCCTTTGGCTAAGAAGTGTGCCGGAAAGGACCGTCCCCTTTGGATCATATATATATATATATATATTGCCGGCATGTCCGACCGTCGTACCTCTGTTGTTTACCTGCCGATTGCCAATTGTCTGTCACCAGCAACAATAGGTGGAAACTCAACCGGGTCAGGACCTGTATCCCGGCTCATAGCGCATCTTCTGCTGATATTCAGGCCATCCCATGGTGCGGCCGCATCCCTTTCCGTCCCGGCTGTAGTTTGTGCAGCCCAGGAAGGCCTCTCCGGTCCTGCGGCGGGTGCGGACGATCAGGTAGCCGTCCGTGCACATGTCGCACTTGATGATGCCCATGCGGCCGCCCCGCAGGTCGTTGGTCATGAAACCGCAGATCTCCGCGTCGTTCGTGCACAGGTAGAGGCGCAGGCCGTAGGCTGCCTTATAACGCAGCTGCAGAGGATAGCCGCAGA
The DNA here is from genome assembly GCA_946536955.1 of uncultured Lachnospiraceae bacterium. GTDB lineage: Bacteria > Bacillota > Clostridia > Lachnospirales > Lachnospiraceae > CAG-791. Next base: position 2,317 of record CAMNFJ010000155.1, on the reverse strand, counting down.
CGGGACACTTTTTCCGGTCCGCAGCAACACCGGTGAAGGACTGGTGGAGGAATTGTTCTTTCCGGTCCGCCGTCTCGTCTGCAAAAACATCCAGCCGGACATTTTTGTAGTCCCGCAGAAGCTCGAGGAGAAATTCGGATGGCTCCTGCAGAGGTGCAATGAAGTAGACACGGTTCTTCGTTCGCGTCATGGCAACATAGAAGAGTCTCCTCTCCTCCGCATAGGCATAGGAACGATCTTCGCGAAGGACCAGGGAGAGGACGGGGTCATCCTCGATCTTGGAGGGAAATCCATAGGTCCCTCCGCGCCCGTTGATGACGATGACCTCATCGTAACCGAGGCCTTTGGAGGCGTGGGCCGTCATGAATGTGATCCGGATCTGCGGATATTTTTTTGAAATGAGCTGCCGGCCCTTCCCCTTGCCCATGTAGGTAAAGAGGTCTGTCTGTTCCAGATTGTATCCGTCAAAATTGTAGCGGCCCAGGACGAGGACATGGATGGGATTCCTGTCCTTTTTCCGTGCGGCTGTAACGTTATCCAGAGCTGCCTTTTTCTTACCGTCAGCGGTGCTGTGACCGTCATCCGGGGCTGCCTGTCCCTCTACCGCGGCGGCGATCCGGTCAGCAGCGCTGAGATTCGAGGCTGTCTCCCCCTTCCTCTCTCTCTCGGCGACGATATGGTCCAGGGCCGCCTCAATGGCCTTTCCCATGTTATAGCTGGCGCCGGCCCGGCGGTCCATGCCATAGCGCTTATAGGAAGCATCATAGGAATAGATGATCACGGGATCCTCGATCCTCTTATCGGAATGGAGCGTCTTGGTGATCTGGGCAGGGTTTTTCTGGACGAAGCTTCCGGCGATATCGATCAGGTCCTGGGCATTTCGGTAGGTGTTTTCGATCCGCAGCATGGCCGCGGGACCCATTTTCTCCTGAAACTGTGTAAAGAGGGTAATGTCCGACCCGCTGAAGGCGTAGATGGACTGCCAGTCATCCCCGACGGCGATCACTTTTGCATCGCAGACCTCGCGCAGGGCCTTCGTCAGGTCGAAGCGCTGACGGGAGATATCCTGGTACTCATCCACGATGATATATTTGAAATTCAGGCGCTGCTTCATCTCCGCGCATTCGCGCAGAGCCCGGGCGGAATCATTGATCATGTCCTCGAAGTCCACGGCCTGCAGCTCGCGCAGGACCTTCTGATACTCCAGATAGCAGGCCTGACAGATGTCAAGGAAGAGCTTCGTGCGCACATTGTCCGTGGATTCCTTCATAATCCCGAACTGCATCTCGGTATAGCCGTCCGTCTTGAAGTTGGTGATGAAACGGCAGATCAGCTCCACCAGCCTGCGGATATAGCGGTTTCCCTCGTTCTGCAGAATCTTCTGCAGGATCTCCTCGTCCGAACGGGGATGGAAAGTGACGCCGTGGGCCCGCAGTTTCTCCTCCAGATGGTCCGTCAGAGACCGGCCGTCCTCGTATCCTGAGAAAGTATAGATTAGTTCCGTCCCGTGTCTGCGGTGGAGCAGGACCTTTTCATTGACTGCATCCTTGTAGGCCTGCAGGCGCTTTGCGTCATAGCGGCTGTTTTGGCCGTCCCGGGTGATTCCGAAGTGCTCGATATAGATTTCCCTGTCCCCCTGCCGGATCAGGAAATCCGGCGTATATGGCTTGCGGGCCAGCTCGATGTGGTAACGGTAGACCGGCTCATAAACATAGTCGATCCCGTTGCGGTAGAGAAAATTGGCGATCTCTACCTCCTGGGCCGACCGCAGGATCTCGCTGCGGATCGTGACCTTCTTTTTTCTCTGCGCATCCATAATTTCCTGACAGTACTCGTCCAGCTCACTCCGCATGGTCGTGTAGCGCATCTGCGCAATTCCGCGGAAAAAGGCCTCCAGGTCATATTCGTTGAGGGGTGCGTCAAAATATGAGGCAAAGAAGAGGATCAGGCTGTGAACCAGGCGCTCATCCTGCAGGATCTTCGTCCGGAAATAGTCCCGGATGACAAAAAACTTCTTGCTGCCGTCCACAATATTGATTCTCTCCGGATCCTGCATGTGGAGGACGGCGTTGCCCGCCGAATGGAAAGTACAGATAGGACAAGGGATCCCCAGGTCGTGCTGAATGCGTGCCCGCAGTTCCTCCACTGCCTTGTTGGTAAAGGAAATGACCAGGATCTCTTCAGGCTTTATTCTCTTTCGATCCACCAGATATCTGACCTTGGCTGCCACAGAAGTCGTCTTGCCCGCGCCCGCGCCGGCGATGACCAGACAGTTGTCCTCGTCGGTCAGGACCATACGCCGCTGGGCATCGTCGAG